>CAYQDU010000244.1:0-6241 GCA_964416275.1 uncultured Anaerolinea sp.
TCACTTTGCGTCCCAAGCGCTCGATGATGGTCATGCTGCTGACGCGATCTTCCTGGGACGTGGGGTCCTGCGCCAGGATCGCGCGGGCCAGCCCAGACAACTGGCGGCGGCGGTTGCCAGCGCGCTGGCGCAGCTGCTGTAAGGTTTCGATAGAAAGGGGGAGCTGAATGCAATCAAAAAAGCCCTGGCGCAGCGCCTCAACCACCCGGCGCTGATCGGCGTCTTCGGCGGTTAGCAGCGCCAGCATCATCAACGGATAGGTTTCGATCAACTGCGCCACCTCGCCCGGGGCGGCCATCTCGATCATGTTCTCGACGACAAGCGCCAGGCAGGTGGGGTTGCGGCGGATAAACTCCTGGGCCGCCGGCCACTCGGCGGCCACGCTAAACTGCATACCAGTAAGCGACCGAGCCGCGCGCTCCAGGAGCACGCCGGTTTCCACATTGGGGGAGATCAACAAAACGGTTTCGTCAGCCATTCATAAACCGATCGGGTGGTTGTCAGGGCCAGGAGCGCTACTTGACCGAGTCGACCAGGTTTTGAATCGATTGCAGGCTGTCGACAGCCGAGCGCAAGACGCTTTTCTGGGTAGCATTCAGGCGGGTAGTCTCGCCTACCAACATCGAATCAAGCGATTTCGTGGCGTTGGCTAAAGGCTGCACCAGGTCGCGCTGCATGCTGTTGATCAACTCAGCCTTCTTGCGCTCGCTGGCCTGGGCGGCCTCGGCGGCCTGCTGCAGCGAGCGAGCGCGCTCTTCCAATGCTCGGAACAGGCTGGCATTCACCAGCGAGATGGAAGCGTAATCGGCCACGGCCTCCAGCAGGGTGCGGTTGCTGGGGCTGAAGGGATGGGGTTCTTTGCGCACCACCACCAGCAGGCCCACCACCTCTTTCTTGAGCTTCACCGGCACCACCAGCGCCGATTGGCCCAATTGTGCGACCTTGAAGCGCTGGAGCGGCTCGCCGGAAATGGACAGCGTTTCACCCGACAGCGCCACCAACGAGCTGATTCCATCGTCCCAGGGTTGGTTGATTTTGGCGGCAATCGTCTTGGGTAGGTTGCGTTGGGCGGCCAGGTTGAAGACTTTGTTGCGTTCTTCGCGCAGCAGCAGCCAGCCGGCGTCGGCCTCGGTCACGTAGACTGCGCCTTCGACGATCTTCTCGAACAGCTCGCGCTGGTTGGTGATGGAGGTAACCGCCTTACCAATGGCGAAGATCGTGGTCAGCTCGCGCACCCGCTGTTGAAGCTCGTCGTTGGTCTGTTTGAGCTGGCGCGCCAGGGTTTCGCGCTCGCGGCGCGCCCGCACCTGCTTGATGACCCGTTCAACCGCCGATACCACCTCAGCCTCCCGCATGGGCCACAGCAGGTAATCGGTTGCGCCCAGGCGAAAAGCCTGGATCAAGTCGCTTTCCATGCCCTTTTGGGCAATAACGATCACTGGGGCGTTGACGCCCTGAGAATTGAGCGCCACCAACATATCCTTGCCGCTTAAATCGGGCAAATTCAAGTTGGTGATGATGATATCGGGGGCAAAGCGCGCAGCTTCTTGAATGGCAGCCGAAGCAGCGCGCGCCACATGAACTTGATAGCCCACCGATTGCAGAGTCTGGCGAGAAATCAGATCGCTGATTTCAGGATCGCTTTCGACAAGAAGGACACGCTCGCGGGAAGTTCTCATAGCTTTATCATAGCACGGTTGGCGGAAAATCGGGTTGCAGGTTCTAATTAGAATTTCATAAATTCCTTGCAAAATGCTTGACTCTGGGTCATACACGAATATACAATCTTAAGACAGCAAAGTTGCCCAGGGGACAAGCCAATTATAACAACTAGAAGAATTTAATTGAGGAGGCGACTATGTTAACAGACCGTGATGTGCAGGAATTGCTTGATTATCCAGCCGCAACCCCCGCATCTCCCGTCCTCAGCGTCTACTTGAATACCGATCCGGCCGAGGGCAACGCGGATACTCATCGGCTGCACCTGCGAACCCTGCTCAAGGGCATCGACCTGCCCCACGACAGCGAAGCGGTCATGCAATATTGTGATCACAGCCACGACTGGTCGGGACGCAGCCTGGCGATCTTTTCCTGCGCAGCGCACAATTTCTTCAAAGCCTATCCATTGGCCGTACCGGTCCGCAGCCGGGTGCGGGTGAGCGACCGGCCCCACGTCAAACCCCTGGCCGATCTGCTCGATTCATACGGCGGGTACGGAGTGATCCTGGTCGACAAGCAAGGAGCGCGCCTGTTCTCCTTCCACCTGGGCGAATTGAACGAGCAGGACGGCGTCGTTGGCGAGGCGGTGCGCCACACCAAGCGCGGCGGCGGCTCGCAGGCGCCTGGGCGGCGCGGCGGCGTGGCTGGAATGACCGAGTACAGCGGCGAGATGGCCGAGCGGAACATGAAAGAAATCGTCGAATATGCCACCCACTTTTTCAACGATCATAACGTGCGCCGGGTAGTGATTGGCGGCACCGACGACAACGTGGCCCTGTTCCGCAGCCACCTGCCCAAAGCCTGGCAGAGCCTGGTGGTAGGCTCCATCCAGATCCCTATGACCGCTTCCCATACCGAAGTGCTGGAGCGCGCCATGCAGATCGGGGAACAGGTGGAATCTGAACGTGAGGCCCGGCTGGTCGAAGCCATCGTGACCAGCAGCGCCAAAGGCCGGGCCGGGGTGGTGGGGCTGGAAGATACCCTCAACGCCTTGCGCGAAGGCCGGGTGCAAAGCCTGGTCCTTCGCGATGGCTACCGCTCGCCAGGCTACCGCTGTAAGAGCTGCGGCTATCTGACTTCCCGCTCGCTGGGCAGCTGCCCGTTCTGCGAAGGCGAGATCGAGGAAATCAGCGATGCGGTGGAAACTGCGGTGCGCCAGGTGATGCGCTCTGGCGGCGAAGTAGAAGTTCTGCGCGGCGGCCAGACCATCAAAGGCTTCGATCAGATCGGGGCGCTGCTGCGGTATTAGCAAGTTCGATCCATATTTGGGGTTGGCGGGTGGCTGCGCCACCCGCCAACCCCAAATATGGAAATTTTTCCGGCGAGGCCGAAAGACCTTTAAAAGATTTCCGCCTTCGGCGGAAGAGTCCGAATTGCTTACGCTTTTTGGGCCACAAAAATAAGCTGCGGCGAGTTGGAAGCGAAGGGGGAGCGGTCGTAATCGCCGTAGGTTTCCAGCACAGTAAAACCGGCTAATCGCAATTCATCCAAATAGGCCGCTCCGGGGTCGAGGCTGTGGCGCGTCTCGATGGTTGTGCGCTGCACCTGCCCATCGGGCAGCAGGTGATCGTAATACCAGGTCAGGATAAATTGGCGCTGCGTGCGCCGCCAGGCGCTGCTCACCTGCACCGGCTCGCCGTCCCAGGGATGCGGCAGGGTTTCCTCCACTTGCGGGGCCGAATGGGCCGGCAGGTCGAGCAGCAGTTCCGGGTTGGGCAGGCTGGCGGCAAAAACGCCCTGGGGGGCCAGGGCCAGCGCCACGCAGCCCAATAAGGCCTGCCGCCCGGCGGCATCCAGCGTACTGTACGTATTGCAAGGCAGCACCGCCAACCCCAGGCGCGGAGCCAGGCGAAACCGGCAGAAATCGGCCCGGAAGACCGGCGGAGCCGCCCCCCACGATTGGCGCAGCGCGGCCAGCATATCGGGGGCCAGGTCCAGGCCAAAGACCGCCCGGCCCGGCTGAGCCAGCGCCTGCAGCACCCGCCCGCTGCCGCAGCCCAGCTCCAGGATCGGCCCCGGATAAGCTGCAGCCAATTCTCGCCAGAATGGCAAATCTTCAGGGTGCAAGCTGTGGTGGGCATGATATAATGCGGCACGTTCAAAACTGGTCATAGGGCCTCCTTGACGGGCAAGATACATTCGCATTATACTCACACTGTTCGGGGTGTGGCGCAGCTGGTTAGCGCACCGCGTTTGGGACGCGGGGGTCGGCGGTTCGAATCCGCCCACCCCGACTGCAAGCAACCATTGGAGGGTCTATGGCAAAACAAAAGTTGGACGGCGTCATTGAGGTGGTCCGCTATGCTCCTGGCGGCCAGGTGCTGTGGGTGCGGGGCTATCTTCGCCGTGGGCCAACTTTTAGCGACCGGGTGATCCTGACGCGCGCCGAATTGATTGCAGAACTGAAAGCCGGGAAAAACCTGTATATCGGAAAACGCGTCGAGCAGATGGCAAGCACATTCGAGGTAACCCAGCCGTTGAAATTACTACACCAGAACGGCCAGGATTGGATTGTGCTTGGCGACCGGCCTTCCAACGATAGGGACTGTCTGGATGGGCTCCCGCTGGTATAACCACTGATTCAAGTCACTCATTGTGCGGCGCGAGCGCCGCATTTTTAAATCATATGAAAACCATTGATTTATCAGCCAAAAAAGCGGGAGAGAAATCGGGGCGGGCCGCTAATGAGCTATTGAGTAAGATCGGCCAATCTTTTTCCAATCCTGAAAGCCGCGCCCAGGAAAACGCCATCCAGCGGCTGGGACGGGTTCTGGACGACCGGTATACCCTGCTGCGCAAGCTGCTGCCCACCGCAGCGGGCGCGCCGGAGGTCTTTCTAATCATCGGCCCAGGCGGATTGTGGGTGATCCACGCCAGCGCCCTGCGCGGTCTGTTTCGAGCGGTGGGCGACCAGTGGGAAGTGATGGACAGCAGCGGGAAGAACTACCGCCCTGCCCGGCCCAACCTGATCGAACAGGTATTAACCGCCCGCCAGGCGCTCGCGGCGCGGATCGACAGCCTGGGGGTGGGCCTGGCTGCGCCCGAAGTGGCTATCTTCTTAATGGACGCCGGGGCGCACATCGACCTGCAGCGCCCAACCGTGCGGATCGTCCAGATCGACGCCCTGGAACGCTTCGCCGCAGGTCTGCTCCGGCCCGATGCATATATCGACCCGGATAAGCTGCGCCGGGTGGTCGATGGCCTGGTGCATCCCCCGGCGCCAACCGGGCCGGACGACCTGGCCGGTTTTGCCGATCTGGAGGGCCGCAACTTGCCGCCGGCCGCGCCGGGCCAGCCTTCGCGGCTGGCGCAGCTCAGCAGCCAGGAGCCGCAGTTCGTCCAGCGGATTGCCAAACGCACCGCCTTTACCCGCCGCCAGTGGATCTGGCTGGGCGTCTTGTTGGCTGTCAACATCATCGTTCTTATCATCGTCATCCTGGTAGCAATGGTCTATGTCTATCAATAATCCAATCCCGGCGCAGCCGTTTCTGTCGATCATCATCCCCGCCTATAACGAAGAAAAGCGCCTCCCCGCCACGCTCGACCAGATCAGCCAGTTTCTCCAAACCCAACCCTACCCGGCCGAAGTATTGGTCATTGAAAACGGCAGCCAGGATCGCACCCTGGCGGTTGCCCAGGAGTACGCCCGGCGTTTCCCTTTCATTCGCGCCATCCATATCGATGGGCGCGGCAAGGGATTGGCTGTCCAGCACGGCATGCTGGCCGCCGGTGGAACCTATCGCTTTATGTGCGATTCAGACCTATCGATGCCGGTCGAGGAGATCAATCGTTTCCTGCCCCCGGCCCTGCCCAACCCGCAGGTTGCGATTGGCTCGCGCGAAGCGCCGGGCGCGGTGCGCTATAACGAGCCGGTCTACCGTCACCTGGGCGGGCGAGTGGTCAACGCCATGATCCGTCTGCTGGCCCTGCCGGGGCTGAACGACACCCAATGCGGGTTCAAGTGCCTGCAAGCCGAGGCCGCCCAAGACCTGTTTCGCCGCCTGACCCTCACCGGCTGGTCGTTCGACGTTGAACTGCTGTATATTGCCCGGCTGCGCGGCTATGCCATCGTCGAAGTGCCGATCCACTGGCATTACGACGCAGGCAGCCGCCTGAACGTAATCAAAGGCACCCTGGCAATGCTGCGCGATCTGCTAACAATCCGCCAGAACCATCGCCGGGGCGTTTACGACTAGGGCCGGCGGATGAAAAACGGGTAAGAGAGCAGAAAACCATACGGGTTTATTGACCCGAATTGGTATAATTCGGTCAGTCGAATTCGACATCCAATTATTTATCCAATTGAGATAAATGGGCTGCCATACAGGGCGCTTGCCGGCTGGCAATGCTTGTGCCGCTGTATCGTTTGCTCCGAACTATCAGGACGAGGCGCCTATGTCTGTTCGCATTGTTACCGATAGCACCTGCGATCTGCCGGCCGAGATCCTCACACGCTACGGCATTTTTGTCGTCCCTTTATATATCAACGTGGGCAACCAGGGTTATCTGGATGGGATCGACC
>CAYQDU010000245.1:0-6187 GCA_964416275.1 uncultured Anaerolinea sp.
GCCGAAGATCTGGATCGTGATCGGCGGGATGTTCGTGGCGGCCGGGCTGAACGCCTACGCCTATCGCCTGGCTGGGCAGGGCCAGGCGCGCCGGGCGGCTTTTGTCATGCTGCTGAGCATGGGGCTGGTCATCCCCATCGTGCCGCTGGTGTTTAGCGGGATGAGCAACCAGGTGGTGCTGGTAGCGGTGGTGGTGCTGCTGGCGATTGGGCTGCAAATCCTGCCGCCCCGCGACGTGATCTTTGTGGCCCTGCTGAACCTGCTCGAGACCGGCCTGTACGTGCTGCTGAACCAGTACCCGCCCATGGCGCGCATCGCCGCCCCCGAAGTGAGCGGGCTGATCTGGCCGATCATCATCCTGGCGGCGATTTTCATCCTGGGCCTGCTGCTGTGGCGCTTCCCGGCCCTGAACCTGGCCGGGAAGATGATGGTGGCCTATACGGTCATTACCCTGGCGGTGGTGGGCGTCATCGGTTATCTCAGCCTGGCGCAGAACACCCAGGCCCTGACCGACAGCGTGGGCAACCAGCTCCACCGCCAGGCGGTGCAGAAATCGCAGGCCGTGGGCGAAAGCGTTCACGCCCAGATCAACTCGCTCCAGGCCCTGAGCGTGGGCGAGCTGCTGCAGCGAGCCGTCACCTCGGCCAACCTGTCGTATGGGGCCGAACCGCAAGACGCGATCCTGACCCAGATCCAGAGCCGAGACCAGGAGTGGCAGCAGGCGTTCAGAGATCGCCGCCTATCCGACCCGCTGATCAGCGCCCGCCTGCAAAACGACGTGGCCTTCGACCTGGTGGAATATGGGCAGGTTTTTCCATACAACGGCGAACTGCTGCTGACCGACCGCTACGGCGCGCTGGTGGCGGCCAACGAAGTCACCTCCGACTACTACCAGGGCGACGAGGGCTGGTGGCAGGCGGCGTATAACAACGGCCAGGGGGCGGTCTACGTGGGCAAACCGGCCTATGACGAAAGCCTGGGCGCGGATGCGTTTGTGGTGGCCGTGCCGGTGCGCAGCCGGGAGGCCAACACGGTGATCGGCGTGCTGCGCACCACCCTGCTTCTGACGGCCATCACCGACCTGCTGAACCCGGAAGCCGGGGCCAGCGAGGTGGTATTCGATTTCTATTTCCCCGGCGATCAGACCCAGTATGTAGAGGAAGACCAATATCTGCCGGCCGACCCGGCGATGGTGGCCCAGCTTCAGCAGGCGTCTGGCAGCCCCTATGTGCAGATGGATTATCACGGCGGCCTGGCGATTGTAGCCCAGGCCCCGATCAACACCGCCTCGCAAGACGTGGAGGTGGCCCGCCTGAACTGGTACAGCGTGGCTCACCAGGACGTGACCCGGGCCCTGGCGCCGGTGACCACCCAGCGGGAGGCCAGCCTGGCCCTGACCAGCATCGTCGCCAGCCTGGCGTCTTTGCTGGCGTTTGCCATCGCCCAGGCGTTTGCCGGGCCGATCACCCGCCTGGCGGAAGTGGCCGAGCAGGTGGGGGCGGGCAACCTGAACGCCCAGGCCCCGGCGCGCGGCCAGGACGAGCTGGGCCGCCTGGGGCGCTCCTTCAACGCCATGACCGCCAGCCTGCGCGAAACCCTGGGCGGCCTGGAACAGCGCATCGCCGACCGCACCCGCGAGCTGACCCTGGCTGGCAACGTGGGGCGGGCCCTATCGCAAGAGCGCGATGTAGACCGCCTGTTGAAGCTGGCCGTCGAATTGATCCGCTCAACCTTCGACCTGTATTACACCCAGATCTACCTGACCGACCCAAGCGAGAAGCTGCTGGTCTTGCGGGCCGGGTCTGGCAACGTGGGGACCGAGCTGCTGCGCCGCGGCCATCGCCTGCCGATTGGCCCCGGCTCGCTGAACGGGGCCGCGGCGGTGAACAAAGAAGCTGCAATCGTCTCCGACACGCTCCAATCCAAAGATTTCAAGCCCAACGCCCTGCTGCCCGACACCCGTTCCGAGATGGTGGTGCCGCTGCTGGCCGGCGAGCGGGTGGTGGGCGTGCTGGATATGCAGAGCCACCGCCCTGGCGCGCTGACCCCCGAAAACCTGCCGGCCTTCCAATCGCTGGCTGGGCAGCTTGCCATCGCGGTGGAAAACGCCCAACTGTTCAGCCAGGCCCAACAGGCCCGCCAGGAAGTGGAAAGCCAGGCCCGCCGGCTGACCCGCTCGGCCTGGAACGAATACCTGGACAGCGTCCAGCGCCCCGAACGCCTGGGCTACATCTACGATCAGGCGGCGGTCGTTCCGCTGGCCCCCGAAGCGGCCGACCTGGGGGCCGTCGAGCCGGGACGCGAAGTGAAGGGCAGCCAGGCCCTGCAAGCCCCCATCCTGGTGGCGGGCGAGCGGATCGGGCAGATCGCCCTCGAGCGCTCGAACCAGCCGGAATGGACGCCGGAGGAAGTGGCCCTGGTCAACGCGGTGGCTAGCCAGGTGGCCCGCCGGGTTGACGGCCTGCGCCTGCTGGAACAGGCCGAACGCTACCGCCGGGAGGCCGAGCTGGCCGCTCAGCGCCTGGTGCGCGAGGGCTGGGAAGAATTCGCCCGCTCTCAGACCGGGACCGCCCAGCCCGGCGAGATCGGTTTTGTGTACGACCAGAACCGGGTGACGCCCCTGGCCCAGGCCAGCCCGGCGGCCCCGGCCCCGGTGGTGCATAGCTACCCCCTGCAGGTGCGCGAGGCCAAGATCGGCGAGCTGGTGATCGAAGGCGACCAGGTTCTGGACGCCGAAGCGCAGCAGATCGTCCAGGCGGTGACCGAGCGCCTGAGCGCTCACCTGGAGAACCTGCGCCTTTCGGCCCAGACCCAGGCCGCCCTGCTGACCACCGAGAGCCTGTATCGCGGCAGCGACCAGGTGGTGCGGTCGGCCAGCGCGGTAGACGTGCTACAGGCGGTGATCGAGAACACCCCTCTGAGGCGCTTCGAGCGCAGCAACCTGCTGATGTTCAACCGCCCGTGGGGCGAGCAAGTTCCAGAGAAGGGCGTCTTCGTGGCCGCCTACGACCGCAGCAACCAGCCGGGGGTGGCGGTAGGAACCGAGCTGAACCTGCAGGAATTCCCCCTGACGGCCCACCTGCGGCCCGGCCAGCCCACCTTTATCGCCGATGTCGATACCGATGAGCGGGTGGACCCCGATACCCGCCTGGCGCTGCGCCCGCTGGGGACGGCGCTGGTGATCTTCCCGCTGGAAACCGGCGGCCAGTGGATCGGCTGGCTGTCGGCGGCGGGCAGCTCGATGGCCTCCCTGGACGAAGAAGAGCTGCGCCAGGCGCAGACGCTCATCAGCCAGGCGGCCACCGTGCTGCAAAGTATGCTGCTGCTGGAACAGACCCAAAACCGGGCGCAGCGCGAGCGCACCCTGCGCCAGGTGGCCGAGCGAGTGCGCAGCGCAGTGGATACCGAGATGGTGCTGCAAACCGCCGTGCGCGAGGTGGGCGCAGCCCTGGGGCGCACCGTGTTGATCCGCCTGGAACTGCCGGAGGCCGGCCCAGGCGACCTGCCCGTTCCGCACGGCAACGGCAATGGCCGGTAAGGCTGAGAAGGAGCAGATATGTCTTCTACCGAGATGAAACCCAAACCCCGGCCCGGCTTCTTTGCCGCCCTGCTGCGCCCGCACGCTTCGATTACCGACCCGCTGATCCGCCGCAAGGCCAGCCTGCTGGCCGGATTGGCGCTGCTGATGCTGGTGGGCGGCACGTTGAGCTTTGTGGGGCTGCTGGTCAACCGGCCTGCCCAAGCCCGCCTGGCCTCGACCGCCGGGCTGATGGTGTTCTTCGCCCTGGCGATGCTGGTCATTTATGGGCTGGCCCGCTCGCGCTATCAGCGCCTGGGGGCCTGGTTGATGACCCTGCTGCTGTCTTCGCTGGCTTACCTGACCCTACTCTACGGCTACCAGCCCGGCCTCAACGCCCCCCTGGTGATCTGCACATATGTGACGTTGGCCCTGGTGATGGGCATGGCGGTGCTTTCGCACCGCGAGCTGCTCTTGCTGGCGGCGCTCAACCTGGCGGCCACCTGGGCGGTCTACCGGCTAAACCTGGCCCTCGACCCAACCCAACTGCCATCGGTGCTGGGGCTGGTGGTGATGCTGAGCGCGCTGATGGTGATCGTATCGGGAACGCGGGATCGAATGGAACGCGCCCGGGTGAGCGAGGTCGAGGCCGCCACCCAGCAGTTGGCGGCTCTACAGGCTTCGCTGGAAGAGCGGGT
Organism: uncultured Anaerolinea sp.; assembly: GCA_964416275.1. Classification (GTDB taxonomy): domain Bacteria; phylum Chloroflexota; class Anaerolineae; order Anaerolineales; family UBA4823; genus RBG-16-57-11. The sequence continues at coordinate 4,216 of CAYQDU010000245.1, forward strand.
GGTCGACCGCACGCGGGCGGTGCAGGCCAGCCTGGAAGTCAGCCAGCGCCTGGCTTCGATTATGGACTGGAAGCAGATGGCCCCGGCGGTAGCCTCGGCGGTGCAGCGGGCGTTCGATTATTATCACGTGCAAATTTACCTGTTCGATGACGAGCGGGCCTATCTGAACCTGACCGGCGGCACGGGCGACGCCGGGCGCACCCTGCTGGCCCGCGGCCACCGGGTGGAAGCGGGTCAGGGGCTGGTGGGCCGGGCGGCGGCCACCAACCGCATGGTCCTGGCCCTCGACGCCCACGCCGACCCCGAATGGCTGCCCAACCCGCTTTTGCCCGACACCCGGGCGGAAGTGTCCGTGCCGATTGCCCTGGGCGATACGGTGCTGGGCGTGCTGGACGTGCAGCACAATCAGGTGCAGCCGCGCAACGACGCCCGCCTTTCGATGCTGCAAAATACGGCCAACCAGGTGGCAGTGGCTTTGCAGAACATCCGCCAGTACGAAAAGACCCAATCGGCCCTGCGCCAGGCCGAAATCTTCCGCCAGTTTGCCGAGAGCGCCGGGCAAGGCATGGCGATGGGCGGCAGCGATAGCCGGCTGATCTACGTCAACCCGGCCTTCCTGCGCATGCTGGGCTGCGAGCGCCCGGCCGAAGTTTTGGAGCAGCCGCTGAGCGCCTGCTACCCGCCCGACGTGCGCGAAAAGCTGCACACGGAAGTGATGCAGGAAATGGCCCGCGCCGGCCAGTGGAGCGGCGAGCTGCCCATCCAGGCCCGAGACGGGCACCTGGCGCCGGCCCTGACCAACATCTTCACCCTGCCGGGCGAAACGCCCGACACGCACTACATCGCCCTGGTGGCGAGCGACGTGACCGAGCGCAAGCAGGCCCAGGAACGCCTGGCCCGCCAGGCGCAAGAGCTGGAGCGGGTGGCCGAGGTCAGCACAGCCGTGTCGCACATCCTCGACCCCGACGCCCTGATCCAGCAGGTGGTCAACCTGGTGCAGGAGAAGTTCGGCCTGTACTTTGTCAATCTGTTCATGCTCAACCCGGCCGGCGACCAGTTGGATATGACCTACGGCTCTGGCGAGATCGGCCAGAAGATGCTGGCCGCCAATTGGAGCATCCCGCTCAAGCATGAGACGTCGCTGCTGGCGCAGGCCGCCCGCACCGGCCAGCCGGTGGTGATCAACGACGTGACCCGCCTGCCCAACTACCTGACCGACGACCTGCTGAGCCAGACCGCCTCCGAGATGACCGTGCCGCTGATCGTGGGCGACGATCTGCTGGGTGTGATCGACGTGCAGTCGGCCCAGGTGGACCACTTTACCGATGAGGACGTGGCGATTTACACCACCCTGGCGGCCCAGATTGCGGTGGCCCTGCAGAACGCCCGCCGCTACCAGCAGTCGCTCCAATCCGAGCAACTGGTGCGCACCATCATCGACGCCACGCCCGACTGGATCTTCATCAAAGACCGCAGCCACCGCTATCGCCTGGTGAACCGGGGCTACGCCGACTCGATCAACCAGACCCCCGAAGCCATGCTGGGCAAAGACGACCTGGAGCTGGGCCAGCCGGAAGAGCTGGTGAAAGGCGACCCGGAAAAGGGCATCCGCGGCTACTGGGTGGACGATGACGAGATCATCGCCAGCCGCCAGCGCATGGACATCCCCTCTGAGCCGATTATGGTTCTGGGCCAGCGGCGGCTGTTCAACGTGATTAAGGTCCCCCTGGAAGACGAACAGGGCGCCGTCTGGGGGGTGCTGGCCTTCGGGCGAGACATCACCGAGCGCGAGATGCTCCAGCGAGAGACCGAGCAGCGCCTGGCCGAGATCAACGCCCTGTACCGGACGATGAGCCGGGAGGGCTGGCAATCCTACCTGCAGGGCGCGCAGCGCCAGACCCGCTTTGTGTTCGATGGCGAGGCGGTGCGGCCCATTCCGGCCGCCCAGGTGGCCGCCCAGCCGGCCGCCCAG
>CAYQDU010000246.1:0-6164 GCA_964416275.1 uncultured Anaerolinea sp.
ATCGGCAGCTTGAAGCGGTTGGCCCACTGCAAGGCCCAGGCCATGCCCTGCGGGCGGTGGGCCAGGAAGCCGGTTTCGCTCAGCAGGGCATCTTGGGCGTAGAAGCGCCGCCCAAACATTTCGGCGGCGTGGGTCAGATCGAACGATACACAATCCTGGGTATAATAATTGACCCCAATAAAATCCTGGCTCCCCTTTAGTTCTGGCGCTTTCACGCTCCAGGCCGGGTAATGCAGGGCGCCTTCGGCAAAGGCGCGCGGGAAGAAATCGTTGAACATCTTGGATTGCAAACCCGCCGCCAGCCGGTCGAACGGCGAGGCGGGGTTGGTCGGGATGAACGAGCGCACGTTGATGGCTGCCCCGGCCCGGGCCTGGGGCTGGACTTCGTGGATCGCGCGATAGGCGGCGGCGTGGGCGCGGGCCAGGTTCGCCAGCACCCGCATCAGCAGGCGCGAATCGCGCTTGCCGGGCGGGAATACGCCTTCCAGGTAGCCGCCTGTCGCCAGCACGTTGGGCTCATTGATCGGCACCCATAGGTTCACGTATTCGGTCAGCGCCTCTACGACTTTGCGCACAAAAGGCACGAACAGCTCGGCGGCGGCCGAGTTCTCCCAGCCGCCTTTTTCGCTGAACCACAGCGGGTCGCTGAAGTGGTGCAGCGTCACCAGGGGGGTCAGGCCGCGCTCGGTGAGGAAGCGGGCCATCTCGCGGTAGCGGTCGAGGGCGCTTTCGTCCCATTTGTCGGGCGTGGGCTGCACCCGGCTCCACTCAATGGAAAAGCGGTGAGCGTTTTGATGGCCCTCGGCTGCTCGCTCCAGGTCGTCGCGCCAGCGCCCGCCCCACCAGTCGCAGCCGGGGGTGGATTTATGCTCGTGCAGGATGCGCCCCGGCTGCTGCTCCCAGGCGTACCAGTTGTTGTTGGTGCAGTTGCCCTCTACCTGGTGGGCGGCGGTGGCCGTCCCCCACAGGAAACCGCGTGGAAAATGAAAGGTCGCTTTTGCCATGTGATTTTCTTTGACCTCGGATGACTTCTATTGTACCCGTATTTGAGGATTGCGGGCAGGCTCCCCTCACCCCTGGCCCCTCTCCCCAGCGGGGAGAGGGGTGGAAGCGCCGGCCCCGATCCGGCTTCCGCCAGACTGGCCTCTCTCTGATGGGGAGAGGGGTTGGGGGTGAGGGGCCTGGCGGACAACCCTCTAAATCTGTGGTATGCTTGCTATGCCACGATGGAATAGGGCTGGTGTGAGGAGGGCCGACGATGAGCGAAGCGTTTATCCTTTCGGCGGTGAGGACGCCGATTGGGCTGGGCAAGCCGCAGGGGGCGCTGCAGCCGCTGACCCCGCTGGATTTGACCGCCCAGGTGATGGCCGAAGCCGTGCGCCGGGCGGGGGTCAACCCCGAACGGGTAGAAGATGCAGTGTGGGGGGTGGTGACGCCGCTGGGCGATCAGGGCGCCAACCTGGCCCGGTTGGGCGTATTGAAGGCCGGGCTGCCGGTGCGCGTGCCGGGCGTAACGCTCAACCGCATGTGCGGCTCTGGCCAGCAGGCGATCCATTTTGCCGCTCAGGCCATCATCGCTGGGGATGTCGATCTCGTCCTGGCCGGCGGAACTGAAATGATGTCGCATCAACCGTTGGGGGCCGATTACCCGGCCGAATGGCCGTCCGATTTTCCCTATCCGCTGATCCACCAGGGAGTGAGCGCCGAGTTGATAGCCGAAAAATGGGGCCTGGGCCGCGCCGCCCTGGATGATTTCGCCTTCCAGAGCCACCTGCGCGCTATGCGGGCGATCCAGAGCGGCTACTTCGAAAGCCAGATTTTGCCCATCACCCGCCCGGATGGACGGGTGGTAGCGCAGGACGAAGGCGTGCGCATACCGCCCGACCGGGAGAAGATGGGCCGCCTCAAACCGGCCTTCAAGCCAGATGGGGTGGTCACCGCCGGCAACGCCAGCCAGATCAGCGATGGCGCCGCGGCCCTGGTACTGGCCTCGCCGGTGGCGGTGGGCAAGTATAATCTGCTGCCGCGGGCGCGAATCGTGACCCGCGTGGCGGTCGGCTCCGACCCGACCCTGATGCTGGATGGTCCCATCCCGGCTACGCAGTTGGCGCTGCGTAGAGCCTGCCTGACCCTGGACGATATGGATGTGATTGAGATCAATGAAGCCTTTGCCTCGGTGGTGCTGGCGTGGGCTAAAGAACTGGGCGTTGCGGATATGGAAAAGGTCAACCCCAACGGCGGGGCGATTGCTCACGGCCATCCGCTGGGGGCCACGGGGGCGATCCTGATGACCAAGCTGCTCAACGAACTGGAGCGCACCGGCGGCCACTACGGCTTGCAGACCATGTGCATCGGACATGGGCAGGCTACCGCCACCATCATCGAACGCTTATGACCATCATTTATCTGGCCTTAGGAACCAACCTGGGCGACCGGGCGGCCAATTTGCGGGCCGCCCTGGAAGCCCTGCCGCCCGATATGCGGGTGCTGGCGGTTTCGCCGGTGTATGAAACCCCGCCTTGGGGGGTGACCGATCAGCCGGCCTTTCTGAACCAGGCGGTGCAGGCCGAAACCGACCTGACTCCGCTGGAACTGCTGGCTTACCTCAAACGCCTGGAAACGGCCCTGGGCCGCACGCCTTCGGCGCGCTACGGCCCGCGCCAGATCGATCTGGACATTCTGTTCTACGCCGATCAGGTGATCGACCTGCCCGGCTTGAGCGTCCCCCACCCGCGCCTGGCCGAGCGGGCCTTTGTGTTAGTCCCGCTGACCGACCTGGCCCCCGACCTGCTGCACCCGCTGACCGGCCTGAGCGTGCGCCAGATGCTCGCGCGGGTGGATCGAACTGGGATTGAACGCTATCAAGGAGACCCTGTGATGACATCTGTACCTCTCAAACCCCTGAAAATCATCCCCCAGCCCGATTGGGGCTTCACCGCCGAACGCCGCCCGGATGGCGGCATGACCATCACTTTCCAGGGCGTTTCGCACGCTACGCTGGCCCACTGGCGCGAGTTTGCCCTGGCCCACCTGGAAGATTCGGATCGCCTGACTACGAATCTGTACGACCTGCGCTCCATCCAGTACCTTTCGGATGAGGCGATTCGCTACGCGGTGGAAGTCAACCAGGACCCCTCGGTGCGCAACATTCGCCTGGCGGTAGTGGTGGCGAACGAGGCCGTGCGCCGGGCAATGCAGGAGATCAACGCCCTCTCGGTAGGGTATGGGGTCGAGATGGCGATCTTCACCTCGGCGGTGGAAGCCGAGGCCTGGCTGGCTCGCCCGCTGACCCAGATCGTATGAACGCTGCCGCACCGCTCAAAGCGCCGCGCCTGGAGGTGGGCGGGCGGATGATCGAATGGGGGCGGCGCACCCTGGTGATGGGGATCCTCAACCTCACCGCCGATAGCTTTTCCGGCGATGGCTTGTTGGCCGGCCAGCGCCCGCTCGACCCGCTGGAGGCGGCCCTGGAGCAGGCCCGCCGTTTTGTAGCTGCCGGGGTCGACATCCTCGACGTGGGCGGTGAAAGCACCCGCCCCGGCGCGCAGCCAGTGGGGGCCGAAGACGAGTTGAGCCGGGTCGCGCCGGTGATCAAACGCCTGCGGCGCGAGCTGGACTGCCTGATCTCGGTCGATACCTACAAGGCGGCGGTGGCCGAGGCCGCCCTGCAGGCCGGGGCGCACATGATCAATGATGTATGGGGCTTCCGGGCCGACCCGCAGATTGCCGCCGTGGCCGCCCGCTACGGCGCGCCGGCGATCCTGATGCACAACCGCAGTTCGTGGGCCAACGCCGAGGTCAAAGAGCGCCTGGGCGGGCGCTACATTGGCATGAAGTATGAGAACCTGGTTGAAGACGTGTGCCGCGAGCTGTTGGAGAGCGTGGCGCTGGCCCAGGCGGCCGGCATTCCAGAAGCGCGCATCATCCTCGACCCCGGCATCGGCTTTGGCAAGACCGTGGAGCAAAACCTGGAGCTGATCGACCGGCTGGGTGAGATCCGCAGCCTGGGCTATCCGCTGCTGTTGGGCCCGTCGCGCAAGTCATTCATCGGCTATACCCTGGATTTGCCGCCCGATCAGCGCCTGGAAGGCACGGCCGCGGCGGTGGCGGTGGGCATCGCGCGCGGGGCCGACATCGTGCGCGTACACGACGTGGCCCCGCTGGCGCGGGTGGCGCGCATGACAGATGCGATAGTTCGGAGGAATATAGTATAATTTGTGCGTTATTGAGCGTGGAATAGCCTTCCACTCAACCGGGGTAAGGGGCGACTGGCAAGCTTTGCTTGCTCGAAAAGAGATTTAGCAGGAGATTTTGTTGCACGAGGTGCGACAAAATCTCCTGAACATCTCTTTTTCGGGCGCCCTGCAAACACCCGCTTGCAGAGCGCCATAGGCTGCTTCAAGGTTAAGCGGGGGCGGTACCGAGCGTGGTTCGTTGCCTGGCCCAGCCTGACCAGGGCGCTCCCTGGCAGGCTGAGCGAGGCGGTGAGCAAGGACGATCATACAAGGAGGCAACTGCATGACGCAAGACTTTTTCCAGGCCCGTGAGACCCTCAAGACCGCTCACGGGAATTATGTTATTTACCGCCTTGAGGCCCTGGAGCGAGCCGGGCTGACCCGGCTGGCCCGGCTGCCTTTCTCGATCCGCATTTTGCTCGAAGCCGTGCTGCGCCAATGCAACGGCAGAGAGATCACCCAACAGGACGTAATTAATCTGGCGGGCTGGGAACCGCAGGCCGCCAACCGCCCTCCGCTTCCGTTCATCCCCGGCCGGGTGGTAATGCAGGACTTCACCGGCGTGCCGGCGGTAGTCGATCTGGCTGCCATGCGGGCAGCCATGGCCCGCCTGGGCGGCGACCCCAAGAAGATCAACCCACTGGTACCGGTCGACCTGGTGATCGACCATTCGGTGCAGGTCGATTTCTTCGCCTCGCCCGACGCCCTGGCGCGTAATTCGGACCTGGAATTCCAGCGCAACCGCGAACGCTATGAATTTCTGCGCTGGGGCCAGCGGGCGTTTGATAATTTCCGGGTTGTGCCGCCAGCCACCGGGATCGTCCACCAGGTGAACCTGGAATATCTGGCCGAGGTGGTGTGGACGAAGGCCCAGGATGGCGAAACGCTGGCTTATCCCGATACACTGGTGGGGACCGACTCGCACACGACGATGATTAACGGCCTGGGCGTGGTGGGTTGGGGCGTGGGCGGCATCGAGGCCGAGGCAGCCATGCTGGGCCAGCCCATCGACCTGGTGGCCCCGGATGTGGTGGGCTTTCGCCTGCACGGCGCGCTGCGCGAAGGCGTGACCCCCACCGACCTGACCCTCACCATCACCCAAATGCTGCGTAAGAAGGGCGTGGTCGAGAAGTTCGTTGAGTTCTACGGCCCTGGCCTGGATTTCCTCTCGCTGCAAGACCGGGCCATGATCGCCAACATGGCCCCCGAGTACGGGGCCACCATCGGCTTCTTCCCGGTGGACGCCGAAACCCTGCGCTACCTGCGCCTGACTGGCCGCTCGAAGGAAGTCATCGAGCGGGTGGAAGCCTACTGCAAGGCCCAGGGTCTGTTCCGCACCGCCGGCAGCCCCGATCCGGAGTTCACCAGTACGTTGGAGCTGGACCTCGGCACGGTGGAACCCAGCCTGGCTGGGCCGAAGCGCCCGCAGGATCGCGTGCCGCTGGACGAGATGCAGCAGACCTTCCGGGCCGCCCTGGCTGCGCCGGTCAAAGATCGCGGTTTCGAGCTATCCGGCGAGCAGATCGCCCGCACGGCCGAGGTTGGCCCTAACGGCGACCAGGCGCAGATGGGGCATGGGGCGGTGGTGATCGCCGCCATCACCTCTTGCACCAATACATCCAATCCGTTTGTGCTGCTGGCGGCCGGGCTGCTGGCCAAGAAGGCGGTGGAGAAGGGTCTGCGCTCGAAACCCTACGTCAAGACCAGCCTGGCCCCCGGCTCGCGGGTGGTGACGGAATTCCTGGCCCAGGCCGGGCTGCTGGAGCCGCTGGCCGAATTGGGCTTCAACGTGGTGGGCTATGGCTGCACCACCTGCATTGGCAATTCCGGCCCGCTGCCGGCCGATGTGGCCCAGGCCATCACCGGGGCTGACCTGGTGGCGGCGGCGGTGCTTTCGGGCAACCGCAACTTCGAGGGCCGGGTGCATCC
>CAYQDU010000247.1:0-6158 GCA_964416275.1 uncultured Anaerolinea sp.
GGTGCTGAGCGACCTGCCCGCCGGCGACTATATGCTGTGTATGGACTACCTGAGCATCACATTCCGCACCGACCTGACTATCCACCCCGGCCAGATTACTTATCTGACCTTCCGCCAGCGCGACGGCTTCCAGTATGCCCTGCCGCCTGCTCCGGGGCCGACCTTTATGCCGCCCGACGCAACCCCCACCGGGACGTTGGTCTCTCCTGGAACAGCCCCTTGACAAACAGAACGTTTGTGCTAGACTTATTGCATTGGCCCAAACTGGTCCTGTAGACATTGTGGACAGGCTAGATTGACCCAGAATGGACACTTACCAATCAGGAGTATTGCAAGATGGCGAAAAAAGGTTCTTCCGCTACCCCCATTCCCCTGCCGCAGCGCGAGCCGGGCAATGAATCCAGCCGCATCGCTCTGGATAAGGCGATCAGCGATATCACCAAACGCTATGGCGATGGCTCGATCATGCGCCTGGGCGAGGCCCATCACATGATGGTCGAATCGATCCCTACCGGGGCGCTTTCGCTTGACATCGCCCTGGGCATTGGCGGCATCCCGCGCGGCCGCATCACCGAGATTTACGGCCCCGAGTCGTCGGGCAAGACCACCATCTGCCAGCACATCGTCAGCGAGGCGCAGAAGATGGGCGGCACGTGCGCGTATATCGACATGGAACACGCCCTCGACCCGGTGTACGCCTCGCGCTGCGGGGTGGATGTGGAGAGCCTGCTGATCTCGCAGCCGGATACCGGCGAGCAAGCCCTGGAAATCACCGATACCCTGGTGCGCTCCGGCGCGGTGGAGGTGATTATCATCGACTCGGTGGCGGCCCTGGTGCCACGCGCTGAGATCGAAGGCGATATGGGCGATTCGCCCATGGGGATGCAGGCCCGCCTGATGTCGCAGGCGCTGCGCAAGCTGTCGGGCGCGATCAAGCAGACCAACACCGCGGTGGTGTTTACCAACCAACTGCGCCAGAAGATCGGCGTGATGTTCGGCAACCCGGAAACCACCACCGGCGGGCAGGCGCTCAAGTTCTACGCCTCCGTCCGGCTGGACGTGCGCCGCATCCAGGCCATCAAGTTGGGGGCCGAGATCATCGGCAGCCGCACCCGGGTGCGGGTGGTCAAGAACAAGGTAGCCCCGCCCTTCCGCACGGCCGAGTTCGACATCATGTATAACGAGGGCATTTCACGCTCCGGCGACCTGATCGACCTGGCGACCGGGCTGGACATCATCACCAAGCGCGGCTCGTTCTACTCCTACGGCGACATCCGCCTGGGCCAGGGGCGCGAGAACTCGAAGGACTTCCTCAAGCAAAACGCCGACCTGTCGGAAGAGATCGAGCTGGCGGTGCGCCAGCGGGCCATGTCGGGCGATTTGCAGCTCGCTTTTGGCGGCGAAAGCGAGAGCGACGAAGACGCGGGCGGCGGCGAAGAATTATAAAATGAATACGGCCAGTCGCAGATTTGTGGCCGATTCGGTCCGGATCGGCGTTTATCTGGGCTTGCTGTTCACTCTGACTGCGTGCCGCCCGGCGCAGCCTTCCCCGGCTGCGCCGACGGCCGTAACGCCTGCTGCGAGCCTCGCCCCGGCGACGGCTCGCAGCAGGCCCACCGTTTTACCCCCCACCGAGACGCTGCCCCTGGCGGCGGCTTCGGCCACGCCGGTTTTTGCCCCTCCCAGCCCTACCCCTGCCAACCCAGAGCCAACCGCTGGCGCGCCCACCCCCGCCCAGGCTGGCGGGCCCCCGCCCAACCTGGACTGCGCTAATGGGCTGCGCTACCTTTCCGATCTGACCATCCCGGATGGAACCCAGGTGATCCCCGGCGCGCAAATTGACAAGCGCTGGCAGGTGGAGAACAGCGGGGCGTGCAACTGGGATGAACGTTATCGCCTGCGGCTCATTTCGGGCGACGCGCTGGGCGCGCCGGCCGAGCAGGCCCTCTACCCGGCCCGCGGCGGCGCCCAGGCGGTGATCCGCCTGCTGCTGATTGCCCCCACCGAACCCGGCACCTATCGCAGCGTATGGCAGGCCATCGACCCCCAGGGCCAGCCCTTTGGCGACCCAATCACAATTGAAATTCTGGTGGCGGCCAGCGCGCCTTAGGTAGTGGGCCCTGCGTCCCAATTCTCCAAGAAATCGTACGTGGATGGGGTCGCACTTTGGGCGACAACATCTCCGATTACCCCCCTTGCGGCGAAGCTTGCCAGTCACCTCCACCACGGTTGAGTGGAGAGCTGCCGCGCAGCTGGCCCAGGCGCTCTATAGGAAAAAGTAGCGCGCCAGCCCAACCAGCGCCCCGCCGGCGATCAACCAGGTGGTGTTGATTTTGTAGCGCAGCAGTAAGAACAGGCACAGCCCGGCGCTGAAGATGGTCAGCGGGTCGATCAGGGCGGCGCGGCCCAGTTCCAGGGTCACGCCGGCCATCAGGCCCAGCGAGGCCACATTCACCCCGTCCAGCAGGCGGCCGGCCAGCCGCGAACGGCGCAGGCGTGGGATGAGCGGGTTGCTGAGCAGCACGAAGACGAAGGAGGGCAGGAAGATGCCGGCTGTCGCCAGCAGCGCGCCGGGCAGGCCGCCCAGCAGATAGCCGATGAAGGTGGCCGAGGTGAATACCGGCCCTGGCGTGACCTGGCCGATGGCGATGGCGTCGATGATCTGCTGGCTGGTGAGCCAGCCCAGGCGCTCGACGAAATCGGCCTGCAGGAAGGCCAGCAGCACGTAGCCGCTGCCGTACAGCACCGAGCCGATCTTGAGGAAGGTCCAGAACAGCAGGCCCAGGCTGAACGGCGCGGCGGCCAGCGGAGCGGCGCTCAGCCCGGCCAGGATTGACCCGCGGAGGGCGGCCCTTTGGGCGGTTGTAAGCGGCGGCAGGGGCGGCAGCCAGGCCGCCGCCTCCGGTTTGCGCCGCAGACCGCCGAATAGCAGCCCAGCCAGCCCGCCGCCCAACAGGGCCGGAATGGGCGAAACGCCCCACAGGTACAGCCCCAACACCGCCAGCCCCAGCCCGATTTCCAGCGGGGTGCGCAGCATTTTACGCCCCAACTGCAGCAGCGCCTGTAAGATAATAGCGATCACCACCGGTTCGATGCCGTACATCAGCCAGGCGGCCTGGGGCAGCATGCCATAACGGGCGTACAGCCAGGCCAGCCCCAGCACGATGGCTGTCGATGGCAGAATAAAGCACAGCCCGGCCACGATCAGCCCCGGCCAGCCGGCCCGCACGTAGCCGATGTGGATTACCATCTCGGTCGAATTGGGGCCGGGGATGAGCTGGGTGGCGCTCAGCAGGTCGAGGAAATGGCGATCATCCAACCACTTGCGGCGCTGCACCACTTCGGTGTGGTACATGGCGATGTGGGCCGCCGGACCGCCAAAGGCGGTGAAGCCCAGCCGCAGGAACAGGCTGGCTACTTCGAACAGCGGGTGCGGGTTGGGTGGGGGCGATTGAATCGGTTCGGACATCGTTTGCTGCGGGCAGCCAGTAGCCCAGAGATGAAATCTTCGTTTATACAGCGGCGTCTGCGGTTCAGTCGGCCGCCGCCGGAATCTCGAACGAGAACACGCTGCCGCGTCCTTCCACACTCTCGACCCAGATGCGCCCGCCGTGGGCCTCCACCAGGTGGCGTGCAATCGCCAACCCCAGCCCGGTGCCGCCTCCGGCCCTGGCCCGGTCGGCCTTGAAGAAGCGCTCGAAGATGCGCGGCCGATCTTCGACCGGGATGCCCACTCCCGTATCCTGCACCGAAAAGACCACCTGCCCGGGTCGAGCCGCCGCGCTTAGGCGGATTTGCCCACCGGAGGGGGTGAACTTGATGGCGTTGTGCAGCAAGTTTACTAACACCTGCTGCAAGCGGGCAGCGTCGGCCAGCACGGGCGGTAGGTCAGACGGACAGTCGATGCTGATGGTCAGCCCGGCGCGTTCGGCCTGCACCCCCAGGCGCTCGACGGCCGCCGCCAGCAGGTCGGCCGGGTCGACCGGCGCCAGGCGCAGCGGAACCCGGCCCGATTCGATCCGCGATAGCTCTAACAGTTCCTCCACCATCTGGCTGAGCGCATCCACCTCGATCAGCATGCGATCCAGAAAGCGCTGGGCGGCGGGCGGATCGTCCAGCGCGCCGTCTTGCAGAGTCTCGGTCAGGGCTTTGAGCGAGGCCAGCGGGGTGCGCAGCTCGTGCGAGAGGTTGCTGATGAAATCGCGGCGCACGGTTTCCAGGCGGCGCAGGCGAGTCAGATTCTGGAACAGCAGCAGGGTGCTGCCCGGCAGGGCGCGGCCCAGTGGGATGGCGCTGCATTGCAGCACCATCTGCCGGGGGGCGATTTCGAGCGGGCTGGTTTGGGCCTCGTTCGATTGGAGGCTTTGCTGCCACAGGTCGTTGATCTGATAGGCGCGCAGGGCCTGCATCAGCGATTGGCCTATGGCCGCGTCCGGCTCCAGATCGAATAGGCCCTCGGCGGCCGGGTTGACCAGTTGAATCAGCCCGGCTTGATCGACGATCACCGCTCCGTCGGTCATGCCGCCCAATACGGCTGCCATGCGGCTGCGCTCGACCTCCAGCGCCTGCAGGTGGATGTGCAGTTGGTCGGCCATGGCGTTGAATGTGCGGGTAAGCTGGCCGATCTCATCCTGGGTGCGGGGGATCAGGCGGCTGTCCCATTGGCCCTGGCCCATGTGGGCGGCGGCCTCGTTCAGGTCGCGCAGGGGGCGGGTGGCGCTGGCGGCAATCCATACCGCCAGCAGGGCCGCCAGCGCGGCGGCCGCCAGGGTTGCCAGGCCCCAGGCGCGCTGCAGGTGGTTCAGGTTCGCCTGCACTTGCGAAAGCGGCACGGCCAGGCGCACAAAGCCCACCAGCGCCCCCCGGCTGCGCACGGTGGTCGCCACGTACAGCATGTCATAGTCCACTGTCTGGCTGTAACGGGTGGCGCTGCCCTGTCCAGTGAGCTGGGCCTGGACGATCTCCGGCCGGCCGGCATGGTTCTCCATCTGGGCCCGGTCTTCGTGCGATTCGCCCAACACCCGGCCATCGGCGGCGATAATGGTCACGCGTTTGTTCAGGCTGGCAGCCCAGGCGCGGGCCTGCGCGTCCAGGTCGGCGGTGGGCGCGCCGCCATCCGGCCCGGCGGATAGCTCATCGGCCAGCACATCGGCCGCCAGGCGGGCTTCGGCCGAAAGCTCTTGTTCCAGGTTGTTCAGGTAGGTCTGACGCACGAAGCGCGAGAGATATACCCCCAGCCCGGCCATCACCCCCAGGATCAGCAGCAGGTAGGGCAGCGCGATGCGCCAGCGAATGCTGTGGAGCATAACCGCTTCAGCCCTCGAAACGGTAGCCCGCGCCGCGCACCGTGACAATGCGCACCGGCTCGGCTGGGGTTGGCTCAATCTTTTCGCGCAGCCAGCGCACATGCACGTCCACCGTGCGGCTGCCGCCGCTGAATTCCCAGCCCCATACCCGTTCCAGGATCAGATCGCGTTCGAGGGCCTGGCCGCGGTGGCGGGCCAAAAACAGCAGCAGATCGAACTCTTTGGGCTTAAGGGTAAGCGGCTGCTCATCCAGGCGCACTTCGCGGCGGGTCAGGTCGATAGTCAGGTTGCCAAATCGCAGGTTCTCAACCGCCGTTTGGGCGGCTGCATCCTGGGCAACGGCCTGCTGCTCCGCGCGCATCAGGCGCACCCGGCGCAGTTGAGCCTTGACGCGGGCCAGCAGCTCGCGCATGCTGAAGGGCTTGGTCAGGTAGTCGTCGGCCCCCATTTCCAGCCCGATCACCCGGTCGATTTCGTCGGCGCGGGCGGTGAGCATCAGAATGGGGGTGTTCATCTCCTGGCGCAGCAGGCGGCAGACTTCGAAGCCGTCCAGCCCGGGCAGCATCACATCCAGCACCACCAGGTCGGGGTGTTCCTGGCGCGCCAGGCGCAGCCCTTCCGGGCCATCTCCGGCGATCTGCACCTGGTAGCCCTGGCGGGTCAGGTTATAGGCCAGCGTTTCCTGCAGGGCTGGCTCGTCTTCAACCAGCAGCACTTTTTCGCTCATTATCCAAACCGGCCTTCCACATATTCTTATGAGCGCCTGTCTCTCGGGTTGGAGAATAGGGCCTTGCCCTCGCCGGCATCGACCAGTTCGCCGTGCAACAAGAAGGCTGCAAAATCGGCCGTGCG
>CAYQDU010000248.1:0-6137 GCA_964416275.1 uncultured Anaerolinea sp.
GCCCAGGGATTGGCGGGGGGGTGGGTGCCGGTACCGGCGGGGCCGCCCGGGTTGAGCTTATCACCGACCCCGAATCCTCGGTCAATGTGCGCATCGAGCCTTCGGCTCCACAGGCCATGTTAAACGGCAGCCTGACCAGCGAACTGACCGTTGACATGATCCCCCAATCCTCCAACGTGCTGGTAGGCGAGCTGGCGCTGACCTCTGGCCTGGGCGGCAACTACCCGGCCAATCTGCTCGTCGGCCAGGTGACCGGGGTGCGGCGCAAAGAGACCGATCTGTTCCAGACAGCCTCCATCCAGCCGGTGGTCGATTTCTCGCGCCTGGAAATCGTGATGGTCATCACCAACTTCCGCCCGGTAGACATCACGCCGTTGATCCCCACGCCCGGCGCCCCGGCGGAATCGCCCTAAGGAGAGCCGATGGCCGTTCTCCTGGCTGCGCCGATCCTGGCCGTCTTGCTCATGATCCAGTCAGCCGTCATGAGTCAGATGCCCCTGCTGTATGGAACCAGCGACCTGGTATTGGTGGCCCTGGTGGCCTGGGCGCTGCAAAAGCGCGTCAAAACCGCCTGGCAGTGGGCCGTCATCGGCGGTCTTTTGATGACCTACGTCTCGGCCCTGCCGCCGGGCGTATACCTGGCGGCCTATCTGGCGGCGGTCGGGCTGACCCTGACGCTGAAGCAGCGCGTCTGGCAGCACCCCATCCTGGCAATGTTGATCGCCACGTTTCTGGCCGCCATGCTCACCCAACTGCTTACCCTGATCGTCCTGCGCATTAACGGGGCGGGCCTGCCCTTTTGGGAAGCAATCAACCTGGTGGCGCTGCCCAGCGTCCTGCTCAACCTGGTGCTGGCCGTGCCATTTTACGCCATCTTTGGCGATTTAGCGTATTACCTGTACCCCGAAGAACTGGAAGTTTAACCATGACCACCCGTGGGCAACCCACTATCCGCAACGAGTTAGAATTTTGGCGCATCCTGGTATTCCTGGGTGTGCTGGGCCTGGTGTTTGCCACCTATCTCACCCGGCTGTTTATCCTGCAAGTGATCGAACACGACGATTGGCAGGCCAAAGCCGATGAAAACAGCACGCAAGAGATCAACCTTCCGTCGCAGCGCGGCGTCATTTATGACCGCAACGGGGTGGTGCTGGCGCAGAACGTGGCCTCGTACAACGTAGTCATCAACGCGGCCGAACTGCCCGACGATCCCGGCGCCACCCAGGAGATTTTTCGCCAGGTATCGCGCCTGATCGGCATGCCGGTGAACAAAAACGCCATCGACGAAGAACATCCCTACGTGCCATGCATCTCCGATCACGGCATCGCCCAGATCGCCGATTATGCTCTGACCTCCAAGCCGTACACCTCGGTGGAATTAAAGTGCGATATCAACCAGCGCCTGGCGATGATGATCCGCGAGAAGGGCGTAGACTGGCCCGGAATCGGGATTTCAATCTCTCCCATTCGCGAATATCCCACCAACTCGTTAACCGCCTCGCTGATCGGCTTCCTCGGCCCGGTGCCGGCGGCTCTGGAGGATTATTACCGGGAAAAGGGCCTGGTGCCGAACCGCGACAAGGTGGGCTATGCCGGGCTGGAACTGCAATATCAGGACGAGCTGGCCGGGCGCAACGGTCAGCGGGTGGTCGAGATCGATGTGGCCGGGCGCTCGCTGCGCGATATGCAGCCGCCGCTTTCGGCCCGCCCCGGCATGAGCCTGGAACTTACCCTGGATACCCGCCTGCAAGAGGCAGCCCAGGAAATTCTGATCGACGAACTGAACGATTGGAACACCTATTTTGGCGATCAACGCTACTCCAGCGGCGTGGTGATTGCCATGAACCCAAAGACGGGGGAAGTATTGGCGATGGTCTCGTACCCCACTTACGAGAACAACCGCATGGCGCGCTTCATCCCGGCGTATTACTACAATCAGTTGGTGAACGATCCCACCAACCCGCTGCTGAACCACGCCATAGGCGACGTACTGCCGGCCGGCTCGGTGTTCAAGATCGTCACCGGGGTGGGGGCGTTGAATGAAGGTGTGGTCACGCCCGAACAGATCCTGGCGACGCCGCCCAAGCTGGAAGTAACCGAGAAATACTACGCCAATGACCCCGGCAGCGCCCGCCAGTTTGTTGACTGGAATAAGGCCGGCTTCGGTCACCTGGATTTTGTGCATGGCCTGGCAAATTCCAGCAACGTGTATTTCTACAAGCTGGGCGGCGGGTATAAAGACGAAGTGCCGGAGGGTCTGGGCATCTGCCGCCTGGGGGCTTATGCCAACGTGATGGGCTACGGCAAAGCCCTGGGCCTGGGCCTGCCCGATGAAGAAAATGGGCTAATCCCCGACCCCACCTGGAAGCGCATCAACCAAGCCGAAAGCTGGTCTTCAGGCGATACCTACATCACCAGCGTGGGCCAGGGCTATGTGCTGGCCACGCCCATCCAGGTGCTGCTCTCGGCTACGATCATCGCCAACCAGGGTAAGTTAATGCAGCCGGTGTTGATGCGCCAGTTCCTGGACAGCGACGGCAATGTCGTCCCCATGTGGCGCGACAACGATGGCAACCTGTACCGGGAGGCCGGCGAAGGCCGCATGCAGGTTTCGCCCTTCACCCCCAACCTGCGCTGGGACCTGACCACCGACCCGGTAATCCAAGTATATGGCGAAACCACGGTGCGCGGCTGCGAAAAAGTCGAAGGGCAGATGAAAACCGTCCAGCCCTGGGTGTTCAGCACCGTGCGCACCGGGATGCGCCTGGCCGTGACTGAAGGCACCCTCAAAAACATTTTCGAGGGCGAGACGATGAACGCGGCCGGCAAAACCGGCACCGCGGAATACTGCGATAAATACGCCAATGCGCAGAACCGCTGCATCCCCGGCGCCTGGCCAGCCCACGCCTGGACGGTGGCTTTTGCGCCCTACGAAAGCCCCGAAATCGCGGTCGTGGCGTATGTGTATAACGGCACTGAAGGCTCGACCGTAGCCGGGCCAATCGTCCGCCGGGTGATGGAAGCCTACTTCCAGCTCAAAGCAATCGACGGCGGCCCAACCAATCAGAATCCGCCCCCCTGAGATTTAAACCTGGCCTTTACAGACACGGAAAGTATTCATGCTATAATCTCAACATTAAAGATAGCGGAAGAGCGGCAGCGCTCCACGAAACCGTGGCGGATGACTCGCGAGCTTCGCTCGGCGAGCTTCGCTCGGCGAGCTTCGCCGACAGAGGGTTAACCGTGAATTTTGCCGCACAGAGTGCGGCAAATCTACGCAGCATCTCTTATTTGAAGGCGCTCCCAGAGCGCCATGCCGGCTCCACGGTTTAACGGGGAGCTAACGGAAGAGCCAGGGAGAGGCGCACAGGTCGATGAACCCAAACGTTCAGATCAAGGGCATCCGCGAAGGGCTGCTGGTAAACCTGGGCGATGGCAATTGGGATGAGGTCCACCAGGCCCTGCTGGCTCAGCTCGACCAGCAGGCCGAATTTCTGCGGGGCGCGCGCCTGGCCCTGGATGTGGGCAACCATATTTTGAAAGCCGCCGATCTAGGCCCTCTGACGCGGGAATTGTCGGATCGAGGGCTGACGCTGTGGGCGGTGTTGAGCAACTCGCCCACCACCGAGCGCTCGGCCCAGTCGTATGGGCTGGCAACCCGGCTGCCTCGCCCCAAGCCCGAGCCGCCCGCCGCCCGCCTGCCCGATACGAACCTCCAGGGCGGCGAAGGCGCCATTCTGGTGCGCCGGACGCTGCGCTCTGGGTTCAGCTTGCAGCATCCGGGGCATGTTGTCGTGATCGGCGACGTAAACCCCGGCGCCGAGATCGTGGCCTCTGGGGATGTGCTGGTGTGGGGCAAGCTGCGCGGCGTTGTTCACGCCGGGGCCGAAGGCAACGAGAACGCCCTGGTCTGCGCGCTCGAGCTTTCGCCTGTGCAGTTGCGTATTGCCGGGCAAATCGCCGTGCCGCCTAAGCGGCGCGGCAAACCCCAACCTGAGATGGCCCGCTTACAGGCCGGGCAGGTAGTGGTTGAAGCCTGGAATCCAAAGTCGATGGAGCGTGTATGAGCGCAAAAGTGGTGACGGTAACATCCGGTAAGGGCGGGGTGGGCAAAACCACCGCCACGGCCAACCTGGGCGCCGCCCTGGCCGACCTGGGCTGCAAGGTAGTGTGCATTGATGGCGATATTGGCCTGCGCAACCTGGATGTGGTATTGGGCCTGGAAAACCGTATCGTCTACGACCTGGTGGACGTGGTGGAAGGCCGCTGCCGCCTGCGCCAGGCCATGATCCGCGATAAACGCCTGCCGGAGCTGTACCTGATCCCGGCCGCCCAAACGCGCGACAAAAACGCCATCTCGCCCAGCGACATGGTGCGCCTGGCCGACGATCTGCGGCCTGAGTTCGACTGGATTTTGATCGACTCGCCGGCCGGCATCGAGCGCGGTTTTCGCAACGCAGTGGCCCCGGCCGATATGGTGGTGGTGGTCACCAACCCCGAAGTCTCGGCCGTGCGCGACGCCGACCGGATCATCGGCCTGGTGGAGGCCGAAGAAAAGGGCCCGGCCCGCCTGGTGATCAACCGCATCAAGCCCGAAATGGTGCGGCGCGGCGACATGCTGGCCGTGGACGATGTGCTGGAGCTGCTGGCGGTCGAGCTGATCGGCATGGTTCCCGACGACGAAAGCGTGCTGATGAGCACCAACCGCGGCGCGCCAGTGGCGCTGGACAATCGCAGCCGGGCCGGGCTGGCCTTCCGCAACATCGCCCGCCGCCTGCGCGGCGAAGAAGTGCCGTTTATAAACCTGAATGAAGATGGCGGCTTCCTGGGGCGCCTGGCGCGCCTGATCCGCTCTGGAGGGAACTGATATGCCTAGCTTCCTGGATCGTGTGTTGGGCCGTGAAACCTCCAGCGCCAAACAGGCCAAAGACCGTCTCAAGCTGGTGTTGGTGCATGATCGCACCGACCTGACCCCCGGCGTATTGGAGCAGTTGAAGGACGATCTGATTGCCGCCATCTCGCGCCATATCGAGATCGACCCCAACGCGGTGCGCATCGAGATGTCGCAGGAAGGCCGCGAGCAGCGCCTGATTGCCGACATTCCCCTGCGCCCCCTGGGCCGCCGGAAATAGGTGGAAGAATGCGGGAAAGTTTAAGCGCCAACTGGCGCCATTTTGATTTCTGGCTGATGGGCGCCGTGCTGCTGCTGGTGATCTTTGGCGTCACCATGATTCGCTCGGCTGTAGCCGGAAACATTGCCCTGGCCGACTTAAACCTGGTGCAGCGCCAGATTATTTTCGCCGCGGGCGGGTTCGTGGTGATCTTTATCATCACGCTGATCGATTACCGCTTCTGGTCATCTCTCAGCCGCCCTATGTACTGGGGAACGTTTGTCTTGCTGGCCGGGTTAAACGTGCTGGGTGCAGCCCTGTATGGCTCAGCCCGCTGGTTCGATACCGGCGTGATCCTGATCCAGCCGTCTGAGATCGCCAAAATTGTGCTGATCCTGGTGCTGGCCGACTATTTTACCCGCTACAAAGATCGCCTGGGCAGCCTGATGTGGATCGGGCGCAGCTTCATCTACATGATGGGCATCACGGTGTGGATTTTGCTCCAGCCCAACCTATCCACTTCGATTGTGATGATGGTGCTGTGGGCGTCGATGCTGTGGGTCAGCGGCTTGCAGCTTAAGCACCTGGCAATGTTCATCGGCAGCGGGCTGATTGCCCCAATTGTAGCCTACCCGTTTCTGGAGGAATACCAGCAGCGGCGCATCCTGAACTTCCTGTTCCCCGACCCCAACGCCCGGCATGGCGACCTGTATAACATCCAGCAGGCGCTGATCGCCATTGGTTCGGGCGGCTGGCTGGGGCAGGGCTACGGTCACGGCACGCAGGTGCAACTGCGCTTCCTCAAGGTGCGCTGGTCCGACTTCATCTTTTCTTCCATGTCCCAAGAATTTGGCTTCGTCGGCGCTACCCTGGTGATCCTGGTGCTGGTGTTTGTGATCTGGCGCTGTGTGCGGGCTGCCCGCCTGGCCGGCGACACCTTTGGAGCGCTGTTGTGCTACGGCGTCGCCACCATGCTGGCCTTCCAGGCCATCGTCAACATCGGCGTCAACCTGAAGCTAATGCCAG
>CAYQDU010000249.1:0-6108 GCA_964416275.1 uncultured Anaerolinea sp.
GCAAGCGGGTGGGGGTCATCTCGCCCAAGCTCGACTCGAACTGGGATATTCAATTTCTGGCCATGCTGCGCCGCACCCGGGTAGACCCGGCCAGCATGCAGTTCGTGGCTATCGAAGACTATCACGGCGTGAACGAGCTGACCTCCGGGCGGATGGACGCCATGAGCGGCATGTTCTCGACCAACGAGCCGGTGCAGGCCAACCTGGACGGCGTGGCCCACAACCTGATCTTCTACAGCGAATATGGGGTCAGCGTCTACACCAACCCGATTGTCGCTTCGGGCAAGCTGGCGCGGGAAAACCCCGACCTGGTGCGGCGCTTTGTGCGCGCCACCCTGCTCGGTTATCAGTATTCGATTGAACACCCCGACCAATCGGCCCAATACGCGCTGAAATACGACGACAAGCTGGACCTGGCCCTGCAGACCGCCACTATCAAAGCCCAGAACCCGCTGATCGACACCGGCCGCGATACGCTCGGTTGGATGGATGAGACGGTCTGGAGCGCCACCCAGGTCTTGATGCTCGAACAGGGGCTGTTTTCAGCGCCGGTAAACGTGAGCGAGGCGTATACCAACCAGTTCGTCGAGCAGCCTAAGTAGAGAGTCTAGCTTCGAAGGTTAGAGCGGAGGCGAGGATATGCTTCAAACGCAGCCCCCATCAGGAAAAGCCTACAGTATCCGCACCCGGTTAGCGGGGCTGATTCTGGCTTCGATTCTGATCCCGATCGTGTTGATTATCGGCATCTCGGTCTTTGGCAGCCTGCGCAGCAGCCGGCAGAACGTCATCTCGCAGATGGAATCGGTAGCGGCCCTGAAAGAGGCCGAGATCGACACCTGGCTGCAGGCCCTGGAGAACGATCTCAAGTTCGAGCAGTTTGGCTGGCCGTTGGCGAAGCAGCTCCAGACCCTGGTGAACCGGTCGCCTGAATCGGAAGAATATCAGGTCGCCTACAGCCAGATGCGCTCGCACCTGATCGACGCGATCATGCTGCGCCAGCACTACGACGAGCTGTTCCTGATGGATACGCGCGGCCAGATCGTGCTGTCTACCGACCTGAACCAGGTCGGCAAAAACTATTATGGGCGCGAGTACTTCACCAAAGGCATGCGCGACGTGAACTTCTCGGCCCCGATCTACGAGGTCTGGCTGGGGCGGTCTTCGATCATCGCCTCCCGCCCGGTGCTGGATGCGTATGGCAACCCGGTGGGGGTGCTGGCCGGGCGGGTGAGCCTGAACACCCTGAACAAGATCATGGGCGAACGCGCCGGCCTGGGCGAAACCGGCCAGACTTACCTGGTCGGCGCAAACTACGCCCTGCTGACCTGGACCGAAGAGCAGACTGCGCCCCAGGGCCAATACGTGCGCACCAGCGCCACCCGCGGCGCGGTTGGAGAGCGGGTCGCCGGGGCTGGCCTGTATCAGAACGCGGCCGGCACGCCGGTGGTGGGCGTATATCGCTGGATCCCCAAGCTGGAAGTGGCCCTGCTGGCCGAGCAAAGCCAGACCGAGGCCTTCCGCCCCACCTACGCCACCCTGGGGCTGAGCGCCGGGCTGGGCCTGCTGGCCAGCCTGCTCTCGCTGGCCCTGGCCCTGGGCTTCGCCCGCAACATCTCGAACCCCATCGCCAGCCTGGCCCAGGCCGCCCAGCAGATCGCCGGCGGCGACCTGAGCCAGACCGTGCAGGTGAGGCGCGGCGACGAAATCGGCACCCTGGCCGAGGCCTTCAACAGCATGACCGCCCAACTGCGCGACCTGTTCGGCACGCTGGAACAGCGCATCGTTGACCGCACCCGCGCCCTGGAAGCCAGCGCCGAAGTCAGCCGCCACCTTTCGACCATCCTCGACCAGCAGGAACTGCTGGGGGCGGTGGTGGACGAGGTGCAGCAGGCGTTCCACTATTATCACGCCCACATTTACCTGTATGATGACAAACGCGAGTTCCTGGTGATGACCGGTGGCACGGGCGAGGCCGGGCAGACCATGCTCAAGCGCAGCCATAAAATTCCACACGGGCGCGGTCTGGTGGGCCAGGCCGCCGAGCTGAACCGCCCCGTGCTGGTAGCCGACACCGCGCAAGACCCCAACTGGCTGCCCAACCCGCTCTTGCCCGAAACCCGCAGCGAAGTGGCCGTGCCGATTGTGGCCGGCGGGCAGGTGGTGGGCGTGCTGGACGTGCAGCACAACGTGGTCAACGGCCTGGGCCAGGCCGACAGCGACCTGCTGCTGTCGATCGCCAACCAGGTGGGCGTGGCGCTGCAAAACGCCCGCTTGTACGAGCTGACTCAGAGCCAGGTCCGCCGCGAGACCCAGGCCAACCAGATCTACCAGCGCCTGCAGACCGCCTCCACCGTGGAAGATGTGCTGCAGTTGGCCGTGCGCGACCTGGGCCAGGCCCTCGAAGCCGAACAGGCCCGGATTGAATTGGGCTTGAAGAACAATGGGCGCTAACCGCCCCAAGATCGGGAGTGTTCGCATGCCAAAGCATCTGAGAAAACGGGTCTACTTGCCGATGGGTCTGCTGCTCATCCTGTCTTTGAGCGGGCTGCTGGCGGCTTGCAGCCCTGCCCCGGCGCCGGCCGCCTCCCGGCCGCCCCTGCGGGTGGAATACACCCAGTGGGAAGGCGATTACACCCTGCTGATCGCCCAAGAGAAGGGCCTGTTCGAGAAACACGGCGTGCAGGTGGAGCCAGTCTACTACCCCGATTTCAGCCTGGCCCTGCCGGATATGGCCGCCGGCAAGCTGGACGGCGGCCTGTTTGGCCTGTTCGACACCTTCAACGTGGCGAACCTGACGGAGGCCAAGGTGGTGGCGGTCTACGATTCGGGCGGGGTCACCAGCGTGGTCGCCAGCCCCGAGATCAAGACTCTGCAAGACCTGAAAGACCGGCGCATCGGGGTGGCCTTCGGCTCGTCGGGCGAGATGGTGGTGCGCGATCTGCTCTACCGGGCCGGGCTGACCCAGAACGACGTGACCCTGGTGAACCTGCCCGTGGCCGACATCCCCGCCCGCCTGCCCGAAGACATCCAGGCCGGGGTGACTTACGAACCGTACACCAGCCAGGCTGTCCAGGCCGGCAACAAACAGTTGGTTTCCAGCGAAACGTCTTCGCTGCTGCCGGATGTGATCTTCTTCCGGGCCGAGGTGACCCAGCAGCGCCCGCAAGACGTGCGGGCCTTCCTGGCGGCCTGGTTCGAGGCGGTCGATTACCGCCTGGCGCACCCGCAGGAGTGCCAGCAGATCATCGCCCGCATCACCGGCGTTCCCGAGGCCGAGCTGATCACGGGCGACGTCCGGCTGATGACCCTGGGCGATAACCGGCGCCTGTTCAGTGAAGACGCGACCGGCGAGCAAATTTCGATCTACGCCGTCGCTCAGATCAATATGAGCTTCCTGGTCGATACCGGCGCGATGACCCTGCTGATGGATGTCAAGCGCATTTTCGACCCTTCATTCTTGCCGGGCGATACCGGCGCCCTGTCTATGACGGCGCTGGTGCGGAGGTAGCGCGATGCTGAAAAAGCTCTTTGCCCAATCTTCTGAGCCAGCGGAAAGCCAGGGCCTGGCCTTTATCGTCAGCCTGACGACGGCCGGGCTGACCGGCCTGCTGGTGGTGGTGGGGCTGGCGGCCTACTGGGCGTCCGGGCGTCCGCTGGCGGTAGCCTTGAACTCGCTGGTGACCCTGGCGGCGGCCCTGATCTCCGCCTGGCTGTGCCGGCGCGGGCGGCCCAGCCTGGGCATCGGCCTGCTGGCAAGCGCCATCTTGCTTTCGACCCTGCCGTTCCTGGCGGATGTTGTGGCTGGGCAGAGCATCACCCTGGCCGTCATCATTTTCCTGCTGGTGGTGGGCATCACGCTGTCGACCCTGCCCCGGCGCTGGTTTTGGGTGTTCGCCGCCCTGGCCGCCCTGGAGGGGGCCGGCTTCATCTTCTACGATTATTACCTGTCGCCTGGCAACGCCCAGGTGAGCTACGTCTCTGTCCTGCTTGGCTTTGGGGTGCTGGCGACGGTCTACGGCTACCTCAACCGGCGCACGCTGATGGCTTCGGGCTTCCGCTTCCGCATGATCGCCGCGCTCCTGGTCGTCTCGCTGGCGCCCCTGCTGCTGCTTTCGTGGATGAACTCCAACCGCCTGACCAGCCTGTCGAGCGTCAAGGCCGATCAAGACCTGACCATCCTGGCCGAACAGACCGCCCTGGCCCTGGATAACTTCGTGCAGACCCAGATGGACACCCTGCGCACCGAGGCCCTGGTGCCTTCGATGCAGACCTACTTCAACAACCCGGTGACCAACAGCGCCAACGCGCTTTCGGCCCTGCACTCTTTCAGCCTGAAGAACCCGGTGTTCATCACCTCCTACGCCATCCTCGACCGTTCGGGCAAGAACCTGCTCGACACCAACCCGGCCAACGTGGGGCGTTCGGAAGCCGACCGCCAGTACGCCCAGACCCCGTTTGTCAGCGGGCGGCCGTACGTATCGGGCGTGATGTTCTACGAAGGCCAGCCGCGCCTGTATTTCAGCAGCCCGATCCGCAGCGCCGAAGGGCAGGTGATTGGCTTGCTGCGGGCGGAATACAACGCCGCCGCGCTGCAGTGGGTGGTGAAGAACAACAGCCGCGGGGCGGCCAGCGACAGCTACGTGGTCTTATTGGACGACGAGAACTACCTGCGCCTGGCGCACAGCCGCAACCCGCAGCAGTTGTATCAGACCTACGCCGACCTGTCGACCGACCAAGTGACGACGCTGCAGAAGTATGGCCGCTTCCCGCCCGGCCCGGTCGAGCAGATCAGCACCCGCCAGGTGGAAGTGGTCGAAGGGCTGCGCAATATGGCCGACCGGCCGTTCTTCACCGCCCCGGCCGAAGCCCTGGGCGGCTCGGCGGCCTATTCGACCGCCCGGCACCTCAGCCGGGCCCCGTGGATCGTGTTGAGCCGGACCTCGGTGGCCGCGATCCAGAGCGCGGTGCGCTCCCAGACCCGCTCGACGGTGATCCTGGCGCTGCTGAGCGGCATCTTCGTCATCCTGGCGGCCCTGGCGATGGCCCAGGTGTTCGCCACCCCCATCGCCCGCCTGACGCGGGTGGCCGAGCAGGTTTCGAGCGGCAACCTGAGCGTGCGAGCGGAAGAAAGCTCGCAAGACGAGATCGGCGTGCTGGCCCGCACCTTCAACGGGATGACCGTCCAGTTGAAAGACACCCTGGACGGGCTGGAACAGCGCGTGGCCGACCGCACCCGGGCCCTGGAGCTAAGCTCCGATGTGAGCCGCCGCCTTTCGACCATCCTCGACCCATCGCAGTTGGTGGTGGAAGTGGTCGAGCTGCTCAAGGCCGCCTTCGACTACTACCACGTTCACATCTACCTGTGGGACGCCGGGCGCGAGAACCTGGTGATGATGGGCGGCACGGGCGAGGTCGGCAAGGTTATGCTGGAGCGCGGCCACAGCCTGCCGCGCGGGCGCGGCCTGGTGGGCCAGGCCGCCGAGGTTGGCTCGGTGGTGCTGGTAGCCGATACCCGCAGCGACCCGAACTGGCTGCCCAACCCGCTGCTGCCCGAAACGCGCTCCGAACTGGCCGCCCCGATTATGCTGGGCGATGAAGTGCTGGGCGCTCTGGACGTGCAGCAAGACCGGGTGAACGGCCTGGGCCAGCAAGATGTCGACGTGGTGAACTCGATTGCCAGCCAGCTTGCCATCGCCCTGCAGAACGCCCGCCGCTACCAACAGACCCAGGGCCAGGCGCAGCGCGAGTCGGCTACAGCCAATGTTATCGAACAGATTCAAAAGACGCAAACGTTGGAAGAAGCCTTGCAGGTTGCCACCCGCGAGCTGGGCCGCCTCATCCGCGCCCCGCGCGTGGGCGCCCGGATTCAGATTGATCCGACGGACAGCGGGTACGACGGCCATTCGCCGATCAATTGATCCGCGGCCGGATCGGCCAGGGAGACCATTCTCATGCGAAATAGATTGCGCACATCTCGTCTCTTCTCGAGGGGCCAGGCTGCAGCCGGGGCCGGCATCGACTATGGCGCCAACGTCAGGGTCATCTCGCTGCTGACCCTGACGGCCATGCTGGGCTTTGCCATCGGGTTTATCCGCCTGTTCCTGATTT
>CAYQDU010000250.1:0-6065 GCA_964416275.1 uncultured Anaerolinea sp.
GTTCACCAGCAAGCTGAAGCCAGTCTCGGTAACGCCCAGGTTGCTGGGTGAGAAGATCAACAGGCGGGTGACCAGAATCACCGCCAGGTAGCTGCCCATCACATACGGCAGTTGCCTCACGGGCAGCGGGATCAGGATGTTAGCGACCAGGAACAACATCAGCCCGCCCAACAGCCACGAAAGTGAAAAGCCGAATGTCCAGCGCGCCAGGTCGCCCAGGTGAAATTGCCCGGCCTCTACCCGCAGAATGCGAAACAACCCGGCGATCGTTCGCGGGCGGACCAGGAACAGGATGCCCGCCAGGGCCAGGAGCATCAGCCACGGGCTGACGTGGTAGGCTGCCAGGATTGACATTGAGAAGGCGCCTCCCAGGATCAAACCCGCCAGCGTAACCAGAGCGTATTCCACTCCGCTTGCCAGCGAGGTCAGCCGGGCGTCGATGCCTTCTTGCTGGTAGAAGGTGGCCCGGCTGGCGATGTACCATACCGTGCCGGGCAGCCGCCGGGCGGCGTTGGAGATGCAGAAGTAGCGGTAGTGGCGTAGAAAAGGCAGGGGCCGGCTCAGGCGGTTCAAGATAGCGGCCCAATTAGCCGTTGCCAGCAGGATGGTGAGCGGGTGCAGGGCAAGCGCCAGCCCCAGCGCAACCGGGCGGATGCGCCAGTCATAGGTGAACAGCACTGCTCGCTCCCGGTAGATGAGATAGCCCAGCACGCCGCTGGAAGCCAGCACGGTCAGCAAGGTGGCGAGCAGGCCGATCTCACGCTTGTGGGCCGTCAGGAACGTTTGCAAGCGCTGGGCATAAGGGCGCAGCCGGGCGCGCCAGATGGAGAGATTAGAACCCATGCCAGCCATCCCGCAGGCCCTCCCAGGCAGCCCGGCTCAGGGCGGCCCGCCCGGCCAGCCCGTCGATCACCGCGCCGGGCAGTCTCGTGCGGGTCATAAAGACGTATATTATAGCCCGCTGCGGCCCGCGGGCATAGGTGCGGTAAAAGTGAAGCTGGTTGCGCACCCGCAGATAGCGCCGCCGGGCCGGTTCGCGGCCGGCGGTGCGGGCCACCTTATGCCACAGCCGGGCATGGGTGATGACAGCCTGGGAGAAACCGGCCCGGCTGGCCCGCCAGAGGTAATCTACCTCTTCCCAATAGGCGAATAACCGCTGGTCGAACAGCCCGATACGCTCATACACCTGGCGGTGGATCAGCATGGCGCAGCCGGAGATCGAATCGGTCGCCAGCACTGGCGGCCAGGCAGGGTCGTACCGCCGGCCCTGCCAGCGATTGCGCCAGATTAGCGTGCCAGGCAACCGGGCGGCCCCCAGGTGCCACACCACTTGCGGGTCGGAATGATACAGGATGGCGGGGGCGTAGATGCGATAGGGCAGGTCTTGGGCCAGTATCAGGTCGATCTGAGCGAAGAAATCTTCGGCGGCTTCGGTGTCGTTGTTCAGGATCAGCGCCCACTCAGCGCCGCGCTGCATGGCCGCGCTCAGCCCCTGGCTGAAGGCTTGCGCCACGCCCAGGTTCTCCGGGTTGGCGATCACCGCAATCTGCGAGCCAAACTCGGCCGCCAGGGCTTCCTGCACGCCATCGGTCGAGCCGTTGTCTATCACGATGATCTGCTTCGGATCGGCCCCGGCGCGCTGCAGCGAGCGGATGCACGCCAGGGTATCCTCTTTCAGGTTGTAGCAGGGGATGGCAATCACCAGGTTCGAGCGCATGGCAGGCTTTCTTACCGGCTTGGCTCTTCCGCCGAAAGCGGGATTTGATTTATATTGGGGGGCTGCGGGTGAAGTAGTCACCCGCAGCCCCCCAATATAGAAATTTTCCCGGCGAAGCCGGAAGAACCACCGGCTTTGCGCCGGCGCACCGAGTATATCATATTATAATAATCGTCTCATGCGCATCCTGTATCTGGCCGGGCGGGAGCTGACCTATCCCCGCAACGACGTTTTGCGGCGCGCCTTCGAGCGTTTTGCCCAGGTGGACGTGATAGGCAGCCCGCAGCGCCCGGCTTCTCTGCTGCGCGGCAGTCTGCGCCTGGCGCTGCGGGCTGCTCCACGCCTGGCTTCCCGCGCCTATGATCTGGTATTTGTGGGCTTCTATGGACATCTGCTGATGCTGCCCGCCGGTCTGCTGGCCCGTCGGCCGGTGTTGTTTGACGCCTTTGTCTCGACTTATGATACCCTGGTGGATGACCGCCAGACCCTCCGCCCAACCTCGCTGGCCGGACGGCTGGCCTTCGGGCTGGACCAGGCTTCCGGGCGGTTGGCTGATCATATCTTGCTGGATACACCCCAGCACTGCGCTTATTACGCCCAGACCTTCGGTCTGCCGCTAGAACGGTTCAGCGCCCTGCCGGTGGGCTGCAACGAAGACCTGTTCCACCCGCAGCCGCCCGGCCCGCCCCACTCTGGCCCGTTGCGGGTGTTGTATTACACCAGCTACATGCCTCTGCATGGGGTAGATGTGGTTGTCCAGGCGGCCCACCGGCTGCGAAGCCAGGGGCTGCATTTTCGCCTGATCGGCAGCGGGCCAACCCGCGCCGCTGTCCAGCGCCAGGCCCAAGACTTAGGGCTGGAGAACGTGGAATTTCTAGCCGACGTGCCTTTGACGCGCTTGCCGGGCGAGTTGGCCCAGGCCGATATTTGCCTGGGCGGACATTTTGGCGGCAGTTTGAAAGCCGGGCGGGTGGTGCCGGGCAAGGTGTACCAGGCGCTGGCGATGGGCTGCCCTCTGATCGCCACAACCACCCCAGCCAACCTGGATTTGCTGGCGCATGGGCAATCGGCTTATCTGTGCCAGCCGCAGGACCCTGAGGCCCTGGCCGATGGCCTGCTGCGTCTGGCCCGCGACCCGGCTTTGCGCCAGCGCCTGGCCGCCGGAGCCCGGGCGTGCTATTTGGAGACGTGCAGCGAGGCGGTGATTACCGCTCGCCTGCAGGAAGTGGTGAGCCGTGCGGGTTGCGTTCGTCACGCTTGGATATAATCCGTTCCGCACCTCGGGCTTCGATGTGAGCGGCGAGCGCCTGGTGCGCCTGCTGCTGGAGGCCGGGCATGCGGTGACGGTGATCGCCGCCCAGGGCCGGGACGGCCCACCGGTGGAGGTTGAGGCGCATCCTGCCCTGCATATCTACCGCCTGCCTCTGGGACGCTCCGATTGGATCGGCTACGCCTGGCGCGCGGCTCGCCTGCTGGCAAGTTTGCAAGCCAGCCAGGGCGATTTCGAAGTGACCCATTTTTGGGATGTCCACTTTGCGTATGCCTACCGCGGGCGCTATGTGGCTACCCTGCACCAGTCGTTTTCCCAGCGCACCGACAGCCTGGAGACGCTGCTGCCCGGCGGGGCGCGTCGCCTGGCCCGGCGAGCTTACTATGGCCTGGCGCGCCGCTGGGCCGAGCAGCCCTCACTGCGCCGGGCCAGCGGGCTGCTGGCTGTCAGCCAGGCCACCCGCGACGATTTTATTGCTCGCTATGCGGTTGCCCCTGGGCGTATCGCCCTGGCCCGGCATGGCATCGACACGCAGTTCTTCCGCCCACGCCCGGCGGCCGAAATAGACGCTCTGCGCCGGCAGTTGGGCCTTGACTTGCAAGAGCCGGTGGTGTTGTTCGCCGGGTTTATCACCCCCCGCAAAGGATTTGAATATCTGGCCCAGGCGCTGAAGCACATCTCCCCGGCTCCGCGCCTGGTGCTGGTAGGCGGCTGGCGCAGTCAGACTTATCGGGCGCAGGCGCTGCAGGCCCTCGGCCCGGCCCGCAGCCAGCTCATTGAAGCCGGGTTTGCGCCAGACGAAGCCATGCCGGCCTACTATTCGCTGGCCGATGTGTACGTTTCGGCTTCCTTGCTGGAGGGATTTGGGCTGCCGTTGGCCGAAGCCCTGGCCTGCCAGACGCCGGTGGTCACCGCCTCAGCCGGGGCGGCCGGGGAGGTGGTTGGGCCGGGCGGGGTGGTCATCCCGCCGCGCGACCCTGTTGCCCTGGCCCAGGCCGTCTCGGCGCTGTTGGCCGACCCCGCTCGCCGCCAGCAGATGGCCTGCGCCGGCCGGGCGCATGTCGAGCAGAGCTTCAGCCTGCCCGCCATGCTGCAAGCCACCGTAGATGCCTATCGCCGGTTCTTGTGACCACCGCGGCAGGCCATCGTTCCTACGCTGCAGGCGAGCGAAGCTTGCCAGTCATCTCCACAACGGTTTCATGGGGTGGCACCCAACGGCTAGGGTTTAAACTCGAAGATATACACCTGATCCTGGCGGTAGACCAGGCGAAAATTGCGGCTGGCGTACAGCAATTCCGGTTGGATGCCGCCGGGCGGGTTATTGACCCGGCCCTGCTGCTGGCCCAAATAAACGTGGGTTACGCCGCGCTCGACCAGCATCTTTTGCACCAGGGCGCTGTCTACCCCCTGGCTGTCGATAGCGGCGGTCAATTCGTTGATCCAGGCGTGATAATCGGGGCGCGGCCCCTGCTCGGAGGCGTAAGTCAGCGGAGGCAAGGTGGTGCGCCGCCTGGCCGCCAGGGGCAGCCACCAGCCGCCATCTGACCCAACCACCGAGGTATTGTTATAGGCGAAAAAGCTGTTCACCAGGAATACCGACCCGGCCGGCAGGTTGGCGTCGATCCAGCGCGCGGCGCGCTGGTCGGCGCGGGTGGCTAAGCTGTATTGATCGGGATGGATGTCGATGGTGCGCTGGCGGGCGCACCACAGGCTCAACCCGGCCAGTCCCAAGACCAGGCCCACCTGCCCGGCCCGGCCCAGCCAGCCCGGCCAGCGGGCGCGGCGCACCCAGGCCGCCTGCAGGCTTTCCGCCAGCCAGCCCGCCGCTGCCCCCAGGCCCAGGCTGCCTGGTATGTACGAGGCGATTGCCAGGGTAAAGTTGTTGATCGCCCCCGTCCCGCTCAGCTGCAGCCAGTGCGGGTTGGTCGCCAGCGTGTTGCTGATCCACCAGACCAGGATCAGGAGAGTGCGACGCTCATGCCGCCACAGGCCCCATCCCAGGGCCAGCAGCAGGGCCACCCCGGCCAGGGGGGCCAGGTAGTTGGCCCCGGCCGCCAGCAGATTCTCAGCCTCGGCCGGGGCGGTCGCCGGCGCCGGGCGGCCCAGGTAGCTGGTGATCTGGCCGATCAACTGCCCGGCAAAGACGTGGATAAACCAGGGCAGGAAAATCAGCCCGCCGCCGATGCCAGAGGCGATCACCCGCCAAACCTGCGCCAGCAGCGGCGGCTGGTCTGGCGAGCGGCGGGCCAGGCCGGCCGCGAAGATCACCAGGTAGAATGTCAGCCCAAACACCAGCACCCGGTAATGGGTGAGCGCCAGCCCGCCCAGGGCGATCCAGCCCAGGACGAGCGGGCGCAGCGCGGCGGCTGGCTGCTCCAGTTCTTCCCATACCAGATAGACGAAAACCGGTAAGATGATCTGTCCGGCCAACTGGGTATAGCGGCCCCAATTGGTGTAGGCCATCGGCGTCAGGAAGAGCAGCCCGCCGCACAAGGCCACAGCCACGGCCGTCCACCGGCTGCGATGCAAACGCAGGGCCAGCGGGATCAGGGCCAGGACGGCCAGCTCATTCAGGATTTGCCCGCTCCACAAGACCGACTGGCGCATATCCAGCCCGGTGATCCAATGGAACACGGCCGCCGCGCTGTGAAAGCCAAAGTGATAGGTGAACGTAGTCAGGTCGGCGTAGGGCTGCCATGAATCGAACAACCCGTTGTGATCGACCAATAATTGGGCCATCAGGGTATGCTGGTAGGAATCGCCCCACAGGGGGAAATCCAGCCCGCGGATCACCCACAGGCGGGCGGCGAACCCAAGCCCAATGATGAGCGCCAGCAGCAGGTCGGGCGCGCCGTCTGCCAGGGCATTCAGGCTGGGCTGACGCAGGACTGGCCTGCGGCGCAGCGCGTCCCGGCTGCGCCAGATTAGCCAACCCAGCCCGGCCAGCGGCGGCCCCCAGGCGTAGGCCGGCCCCAGGTTCAGGCCGATGAGATGCGTCCACAAGATCAGGATCGGATAGATACCCAGGCTGAGGCCCACCGAAAGCCCCAGGCGTTCCATCCACCACAGCCGTTTCCA
>CAYQDU010000251.1:0-5996 GCA_964416275.1 uncultured Anaerolinea sp.
GGGTGATCTCGTCTTCGAGCGAGACGTTGTCGCTGAACAGCAGCACGTGCAGCCCGGCCCGCAGGGCGCTCCAGGCTTCTTCGGCAGCGTAGCGCCCGGCCACCGAGATGACAGCCAGGTTGGCCTCCGGGCGGGCCTTGAGGGCGCTGCGCAGGGTCTTGGGCTGGAATTCGCCGCCCTGCTCGGCGGCCGGTTTTTTATGCAGCAGCTTTTCGGCCTCGGCCAGGGCCGCATCCAGGGCGGTTTCGGCCCCGCGCACCGCGATCACCAGATCGTTGGGCGTGGCGGCCTGGGCTTCGGGCGAAAGCAGCCCGGCCTGGGCCAGGATGCCCTTGTTGGCCTCGGTCGCCATGACCACCGCGGCGTCTTCAACGCCGGGCTGCTTAGACAGCTCACGCGCCGCCAGCATCAGGCTGACCGAGTCGTGATATTCGCTGGTTTTGATGAGAGTTTGAACAGGCAATGGTTTGCTCCTTTAACCCCTCCCCCCTGGCCCCTCTCCCCTCAGGGGAGAGGGGGACGCTGCGCTGCCCCCCTTCTCCCTGTGGGAGAGGGGGCCGGGGGGTGAGGGTCTCTGCGCCGCCTCTTTCCCCTTCTCCCCCTGGGGGAGGGGGACGGGGGGTGAGGGCTTATTCTACCAACCCGGCCTCCTGCATCGCCAGGTAGACCTTTTCGGCGGTGTAGGGCGGGGCGCCGACCCGGATGCCAATCGCGTCGTAGATGGCGTTGGCGATGGCCGGGACGGTGGGAACCATGGCGTGTTCGCCGATGCCGCGCGCCCCCCAGGGGCCGTCATCCTGCGGGGTCTCGACGATGATGGTCTGGATATCGCGCGGAATGTCGGTGGCGGTGGCGATGCGGTAATCGACAAAGCTGGGGTTTTGCAGGTAGCCGTCTTTCAGGTTGAGGGCTTCGAACAGGGCGGTGCTCATGCCCTGGACAAAACCGCCCTCCATCTGCGCCCGCACCATTTCGGGGTTGATGGCCTTGCCCACGTCGAAGGCGGCCACGCCGCGCAGCACTTCCACCTTGCCGGTGATGGTATCCACCTCCACCTCCACCGCCTGCGCGCCGACGGTGTAATGCACCACCGCCCGCGGTCCCTGGCCCGTTTCGGGGTCCAGGCCGGTGACGTAGGTGGGCATGAAGTTGCCCCGCCCCAAGACCGGCCCGCCGATCCAGCCGGCGTCGTTGGGCAGGGGGATGCCGTAGATGACGATGTTCTTGAGCGAGATCGATTCTTCGGTTTTGTAGGAGATGACTTTTCCGTCGATGATGTCCAGGTCTTCGATCTTTTCATTCCAGGCCTGGGCCACTAGCTCGAGGATCTGCTGGCGGGCGTCGCGCCCGGCGGCTTTGACGGCGTTGCCCATGCTCCAGGTCAGGCGGCTGGCGACGGTCTGCCATTCGTAGGGGCTGTGGTTGGTGTCGAGCGGGGTGTTGACCCGCACCCAATCGGCCGGCACGCCCAGGGCGGCGGCGGCCATTTGGGCGGCGATGGTGAACGACCCCTGGCCGATCTCCTGCCCGCCTACGCTGACGGTCACTGTGCCGTCTTCGTTAAGGGCCACGCGGGCGCTCGACCCGGCGTTGGGCGGCATGGCGGGGGCTTTCCACATCAGGGCCAGGCCCTTGCCGCGCTTTTTGTGCGGGGCGCTGGGCGGGTCTTTGCGGCCCCAGTTGATGGCCTGGGCGGCGCGGGTCAGGCATTCGTACAGGCCAGTGGGGTGCATCACCATGCCGGTCACCAGCACGTCGCCGGTTTTGACGCAGTTGAGCTTGCGGAACTCCAGCCGGTCGACGCCCACCGCCAGGGCCAGCTCGTCAATGCACTGTTCCAGCCCGGCGTGCATTTCAGGCATGCCGAAGCCGCGCATCGGGCCGCCCACCGGGTGGTTGGTGTAGACGCAGAAGCTGTCGGTCTTGACGTTGGGGACGTTGTAGGGGCCGCTGCTTGAGTAGCCGGAGGCGCGGGTGATATTGACGCCGTACTCGGTGTAGGCCCCGCCATCCCAATAGAAGCGGTTTTCCATCGCCAGCAGGCGGCCGGCTTTGTCGCAGCCCATCTTGAAGTGGGCCACCAGGCCCTGGCGCACAAAGGCGGTGTAGAATTCTTCTTCGCGGGTCAGGCGCAGCTTGACCGGGCGGCCGCGCACTTTCATGGCGATGGCGACCGCCAGGGCTTCCATACTCAGCCCGGCTTTGCAGCCAAATCCGCCGCCCACGTAGGGGGCGATCACCTGCACATCGGCCGGCGAGACGCCCAGGGCGCTAGCGATCAGGCTGCGCTGGGCGAAGGGCGACTGCGAGCTGGCCCACAGGGTGAGCTTGCCGTTCTCCTCGGCCCGGGCCACGGCCACGTGCGGCTCGATGGGGACGTGCTGGATATGCGGGACGCGGTAGGTATGCTCGACAATCGAGGCGCACTGGCTCCAGGCTTCGTCTACGTTGCCCTTGCGGATGCGGAAGTGGTTGGAGATGTTGGTGCCTGGCTGGGGAAATATGAAGTTCTGGCGTTTGTAGTTCTCCAGGTCGGGGTGCAGCAGGGGGGCTTCGGGTTTGGCCCCAAATTCGGGGTCGAAGATGCCGGGTAGGGGCTCGTATTCGATCTCGATCAGGTCTACGGCCCGTTCGGCGATCTCCTCGCTGACGGCGGCCACCCCGGCGATGGGGTCGCCCACGTAGCGCACCCGGTCGCGGCAGAAGATGGTGCGGTCGTGCAGGTACAGGCCGGTCAGGCCGGGGTAGTCTTCGCCGGTGACGACTACTTTAACGCCCGGCAGGGCTTTGGCTTTGCTCACGTCGATGCGCTTGATGAAGCCGTGGGGGATGCTGCTGCGCTTGATGCGGGCGTAGAGCAGGCCGGGGCCGAACTGCAGGTCGTCGGCGAACTGGGCCGCGCCGATGACTTTTTCGCGAGCGTCGACGCGCGGCACGCTGTCGCCAATCGGGTGGGGGATGGGTTGGGGAGTCGGTTCAAGCGTCATAGGAGGCCTCCTTTCACGCCAGCAGCGGGGCGCTTTTGGCCCGCTGGCGGGCGGCGGCTTCTTGCACGGCCGAGATGATGCGCACGTAGCCGGTGCAGCGGCACAGGTTGCCCACCAGGGCCTCGCGGATTTCGTCTTCGCTGGGGTCGGGGTTGCGATCCAGCAGGGCCCGGGCCGAGATCAGCACGCCGGGGGTGCAGAAACCGCACTGCACGCCGTTGTGGTCGATGATGGTCTCCTGGATGGGGTCCAGCACGCCGTCTTTGGCCAGCCCTTCGACGGTGACCACGCTGGCCCCGTCGCACTCGACGGCCAGCACCATGCAGCTGTTGGTCGGTTCGCCGTTGAGCAGCACGGTGCAGGCCCCGCATTCGCCGGCCGCGCAGCCGTTTTTGGTTCCGGTGCGGGCCAGCTTTTCGCGCAGGCACTGCAGCAGGGTCATGTTGGAAGGCACGTCCACCTGCTCGACTTCGCCGTTGACGGTTAAGATAATGCGGTGTATTGCCATAGATTGGCTCCTTGGATCGGGCCCGGATTTTCACCGAGGGACACGGATGCGGATTAGCGCACCTGGCGAGAGAGACCTCTCTGCCCCGTGTTTCCCGGTGTGCATCCGGGCGCCGGTTTATTGCTGCAATCGCTCCCAGACGGTGGCGAGCGCCTTTTCGGTCAGGCGGCGGGCCATGGCCTTGCGGTAGCGGGCCGTGCCGCGCACGTCGTCGATGGGGGCGGCGGCTTCGCCGGCCAGGCGGGCGGCCTCTTTGAATGCCTGCGGGCCGGGGGCGTGAGCGGCCAGGTAATCCTGGGCGGCGGCGGGAACGAGCGGGGTGGGGGCCACCGAGGCCAGGGCCAGCCGGAAGCGGTAGCCGCCTTCATGGGGATAGGCGAAGGCCGTCACGCCTACGATGGACAGGTCGCTCCAGGTGTTGCGGCCCAGCTTAAGGTACGTCCCGGCGCTGCCGGGGGGCGGCAGGGGCAGGAAGATGGCTGTGGCGATGTCGCCGGGTTTTAATACGGTCTTGCCGGGGCCGGTGAAGAAGTTGGACAGCGGCGCGCCGCGGTAGCCGTCCAGCCCGTGGATTTCCAGCACGCCGTCCAGGCACAGGCAGGCGCCGATGGTATCGCCGGCCGGGGAGGCGTTGCAGATGTTGCCCACCACCGTGGCCCGGCTGCGGAGCTGGTAGGAGGCCACCGAGCGGATGGCTTCGGCCAGCAGCGGGTAATGCCGGGTCACTTCGGGGGCGCACATCACCTGGTTCATGCTGACGGCCGCTCCGATGCGCAGGCCGGCCGGGCGGCTGTCGCCGCCGGCCTCGAAGCGAATGGCGCGGGTTTCTTCAAGGCATTTCACGTCCACCAGGTATTGATCGCGCCAGAAGCCGTCGCGCATGCGCACGAAGATGTCGGTGCCGCCGAGCAGGGGCCGGGCCTGCCCGGCGTGGTCGGCCAGAAATCGGCTGGCCTCCGCCAGGGAGGCTGGCCGGATGTAGTCAAATTCAGGAAGCTCTGGATGAGCGTTGAGGGTCATATTCACCGCCTGGATTTTGGGAGGAGAACGCCGCCAGGGGCGGCGGCGTTCTCCTCCGCGCTGCAGGAAGTTACAGGTTGATATTCTCCCGCTCTTCCACCCCGAACCACTTGGGCGGAATGACCAGGAAGATCAGGTTGAGCAAAATGCCCAGGATGGCCGCAAAGACAATCGCCGGGATGCCGTTGGGGAAGATCACCGGGATGTGGAAGGGGAACATGCCATCCTTGAGACCCAGGTTGCCGCCGATGCCGGTCACCAGGATGGTGGCGCCAATCGCCAGCTCTTTCGGGTCGAACAGGTTGACCTTCTCGGACTGGATCAGGGCGATGCCCTGCATGCCGATCACGCCGAACAGGTAAATCGACAGGCCGCCCACTACCGCGCCCGGCAAGGTTTCGACAATCGCGGCCAGCTTGCCGACGAAGCCGAGCAGGATCGCCATCACCCCGGCGGTCATCAGCACCGGCACGGAGTAGCAGCGGGTGATCGCCATCAGGCTGTTGTTTTCACCGTAGTTGGTGCCGGCGCAGCCGCCCAGGAAGCCCACCACCAGGTCGTCGGAGCCGTCGGAAACCAGGTTGAGGCCGATCAGGCGCTTGATCTCCAGCGGTTTGCGGCCCAGCTCTTTGGCGAGCTGGTCGATGTACAGGCTCATCTGGTACAGGTGGGCGGTGCTTTCGGGGATGGTGGCGATGGCGATCAGGGCGATGCCAGTGACGGCCGCCCAGGCGTGCGGGTCGCCGAAGGCGGGGAAGGTGATGTTGGGGATGCGGATCCATTCGGCCGCGCCAATCTTGCTAAAATCGACCAGGCCGAAGGGGATCGAGATCAGCCAGCCGGCGATGGCCCCCATCAGGATGGGCAGCATGCCGATCAGCCCTTTGCCCTGCAGGTAGACTGAGAAGCCCACCGTTACCAACAGGGTAATCAGGGCCACGCCCCAGTTGGCGCTGGCGTTGTTGAGGGCCGCCCCGGCCAGGGCGATGCCGATGACCACCGCCACGCTGCCGGTGATGATGGGCGGCAGCACCCGGTCGAGGGCTTCTTTGCCCACCCGCATAATCAGCAGGCCAATCAGAATCTCGACGATGGCGGTGCCCATGATGCCCACCTGGACGATGCGCACGCCGTTGGGGCAGTAGGTGGCGGCCGATTCAAAGCAGCCTTTGTCGTACAGCAGCATGGTGGTGACGACGACGGTGATATAGCTGAAGCTGGAGCCGTAATACAGGGGGATGCGGCGGCCAGAAACCAGCAAGGCGATGATGGTGCCCAGGCCGCTGGCGAGCAGGGTCACGCCGATGTCGAATTTGGTCAGGATGGCGACCAGCACGGTGGCCGGGAACATGGTCAGCACCTGCTGCAGGCCCAGGCTGAGCATGGCCCCCAGGGGAGGGGCGTCCGGCGGCAGGTAGCCCACGATGTTGCTCCGGGGCTTGGGGTTTACTTCGGTACTTGCTTTTGCGCTCATTGCGTTT
>CAYQDU010000252.1:0-5981 GCA_964416275.1 uncultured Anaerolinea sp.
CAACCTGCCTCAAACGCTCAATCTCGGCGCTGCTCAGGTGCAGGCGCTCGCCCCGCTCGCCCGCCAGCCGGGCCCCCGCCGGCTCGTGTTCGAAGAAGCGGATTCGTCCGGTCCCATCTGGCCGGGCAGTGGCGGGTTTGCCGGCATCGTGATACAGGGCGGCCAGCAGCAGCAGAGCGCGCAGCGAGCGTTCGGGGGTCAGCGCCTGGGCGAAATGGCTGGCGATCTGTGGGCGGTAGCGTCCCAGGCGCACCGAGGCCAGGCCCATGGCCCAACTGGCGGCGGCTTCGGGGTTGTGTTCGGGCTGTAAAACGTTCAACAGGTCGTGCAGCCGCTGCGTCAGGTTGAGGGTATGCTCCCATACATCGCTCACGTGGGGCGGCGACTGGCGTACCCCATGCAGGGCGCTCACTTCGGGCAGCAGGGCGTCCAGCCCACCCAGGGCGTCCAGGCTGCGCAGGGCGGCGGCCGGGCGTGGGCCGTCCAGCATCTTGAACAGCTCATCGCGCAATCGTTCAATGGAAACGCGCCCCAACTCGGGGATGGCAGCCCGCAGCCAGGCGCGGGTTTCGGCTTCAATCTGGAACTCCAGCCCGGCCGCCTGGCGCACCGCCCGCACGATGCGCGCCGGGTCGTGGGTGAAAGCAGTGGGGGCGCAAGCCCGCAGCCGCCGGGCGCGCAGGTCGCTGGCCCCGCTCAGCGGGTCGATCAGGGTATGAGGGGCGCGCAAGTCGATGGCGATGGCGTTGATGGTCAGGTCGCGGTCGCGCAGGTCGCTGTCCAGGTCAGGACCGCGCAGGGCGGCAAAGTCCAGGCACAGGCGGGCCGGGCTGTGTGCGCCGGGTGGGGCATACAGCGCCCGCCCGGTGTCGCGCTCGCGGTCGAGCGGAAAAAAGGCTGCTCCCAGGGCATCGGCTACCCGGCGGGCAACGGCAATCGCCTGGCCGGGCAGCGCAAAGTCCAGGTCGTGAATTGGGCGTCCAAGCAGCAGATCGCGCACCGCCCCGCCTACCAGGTAGACCGGCGTTCCGCCCGGCGCGGCCCGGCGGACGGCCTCCATCACCTCAGGATAGGGCAGAGCGATCACGCGCTCTCAGCCTTCCGGGTGATAGCGCTGCAAATCGACTGTGGCAATGAAAGGCAGGTTGCGGTAGTATTCATCCAGGTCCAGTCCATAGCCAAAGACAAATTTGTTGGGGATGATAAAGCCGCGATAGTCGATTGGCACCGTCACCTCCCGGCGTTCGGGTTTATCCAGCACGGTGCAGACCCGCAGGCTGGCCGGGTGGCGGGTGCGCAGCAGCTCGAGCACCGAGGCGATGGTATAGCCGCTATCGACAATATCTTCTACCAACAGCACGTTGCGGTTGTGGATTTCGTCTTTCAAGTCGAGCGTGATGCGCACCTGGCCGGTGGACTCGCGGCTGGTCCCGTAGGATGAGACCGCCATGAAGTCCACCGTGTGCGGCACGCTGATGTGGCGCATCAGGTCGGTCAGGAAGATCACTCCGCCGCGCAGGATGCAGATCAGGTGCAGATCTTTACCGGCGTAGTCGTGGCTGATTTGGGCCGCCATCTGGCGGATGCGCTCCTGGAGCTGATCCTCATCGACCAGAATTTCGTCGATGAACTCGTGATAATCTTGCATCGCTGGCTCCTTTATTGATCTTTCGAGCTTTTTGACTGGCCGGTTGTTCTTTTTGAGGCTGAAGCCGCCCAAGAACAATCACCAGAAGAACTTACCTGGGAACTTGGTGATGCGTGCGGCAGCGGGCCTCATAGAGTTCGGCTGCGCCGACGATTACCACCGGGTCGTCGTAGCGGGCTGGTTTGCCGTTCACCAGGCGTTGGGTGCGGCTGGCCGGCTCTCCGCAGACCATACAGATGGCGTGCAGTTTGTCTACCACTTCAGCCTTCGCCATCAGGGTCGGGATAGGCCCGAACGGCTCGCCGCGAAAATCCATATCCAGCCCGGCCACAATCACCCGGATGTCTCGGTTTGCCAGTTCCTGGGTGATGGGGATCAATTCCAGGTCGAAGAACTGGGCCTCGTCTATGCCCACCACAGTGGTATCGGTTTCCAGACAATCCAGAATCTGGCGGGCCGACTGGATCGGCCGGGCCTCATATTCGCCGCCGGCGTGGGAGGTAACTTTTTCCAGCCCGTAGCGGTTATCCAGCACGGGTTTGAACACCTGCACTTTCTGGCGGGCAATCGTAGCCCGGCGCAAGCGGCGGATTAATTCGTCTGTCTTACCGCAAAACATCGAGCCGGTAATGACTTCAATCGATCCCGTATGGTGTTTCATATCGCTCCCGGTGAAAATAACTTTTAGTCAACCAGGCCCTATTTTAAATCAAAACCGCGATTTGGGCGCGGTTTTGACGAACATTCGCCGAAGGCGGGATTTAATCTATATTGGAGAGTTTGCGGGTGGCGTAGCCACCCGGATAGCGCTCCACGAAACCGAAGAACCCTTAAAAGCAATCATGCGTGGCCCAAGCCACGCATGATTGCTTTTAAGCCGGATGCCGCTAGGCGGCCGATTCGGCCGCGGCCTCGGGCAGTTCGTAGCCGAACTGGCGCAGGCGCTTCTTCAGGTCGGCCAGGGCTTTGCGGCCAAAGCCATCAATAGCCAGCAGAGCGTCTTCGCCCTGGGCCAGTTTTTCCAGAGCCTGGCCCACGGTGAGGATGCCGGCCGCCGAAAGGCCCTCGGTGGCGCGAGCGCCCAGGTCCATCTCAGACAGCGGGCGCTTCAGCGAGGTGCGGGCCGCGGCGCGAGCTTCTACTTCGGCGATGTGTTTTTCACGGGCCTGGAGCTTCTTGTAGAAGCGGTCGACCTGGCCTTCCGTGTCTACGATGCGCTGTTCACCGGTGAAGAAGGGGTGGCAGTGCGAGCAGACGTCGGTGCGGATGACCTTGCGGGTCGAGCCGGTCGTCCAGGTGTTGCCGCAGGCGCAAATCACCTGGGCGTCAGGATAATATGTAGGTTGGATACTCTTCTGCATCGAAACACCTTTAATCATCAGGCTTCGTTCGACTCGGCCTGGGCTTGTTCGGGTTCCTGCGGGATAACGCTGACGCGCTTGCGGTCGTCGCGCATCGGCTCATAGACCACCACGCCGTCCACCGTAGCGAACAGCGTATCGTCTTTGCCTACGCCAACGTTCTTGCCTGCCCGGATGTGCGTGCCATGCTGGCGGACCAGGATGTTGCCCGACAACACGAATTCGCCGCCAAATTTCTTGACGCCGAGCCGTTGGCTCTGGCTGTCACGACCGTTGCGGCTGGAGCCGCCGCCTTTTTTGTGGGCCATGCTTAACTCTCCTTCCCATCCAGCGAAATCGCCTCGATCTGCAGGCGGGTATATTTCTGGCGATGACCGGTCTTACGGCGAATGCGCTTTTTGGGCTTGTACCGGAAGACAATCACCTTGGGGCCTTTGACCTGCGCCGCAACGCTGGCCTGAATCTTAGCGCCAACCACCACGGGTTGGCCGATGGTCACGGCTCCGTTATCCACGACCAGCAGCACATTCTCCAGGTCAACTGCTTCCCCGATCTCGGCCGGGTAATAATCGACCTCAATCGTGCCGCCCTCGACGGCTTTGTATTGTTTGCCGCCATCTTCAACAATTGCGTACTTCATTTATAGCTCCTCCAAGCTTCACTTCACCACCCACGCCGCGCCCGGTGTGCAAGCTGCGCCCGATGATCCGACCGAACCTACAGGCATGTGCGCCGCAGGGTGGGGAAGTTGGGGATAAGCGGCTGGCTGTTTTGGCCGTTTGCCAGCCGATTACAACAGTTTGCCCCAGCATAGCTGGGACAACGCGGGCAGTATTATACCAGATTGTCGAACAATGTCAACAGCGGAAGCCTGGCAAAAAATTAATTGGTTTTTTACCTAAACTGGCATTTCAATTCACAAATAGACATTGCCCGAACGGTTGAAAGATAGTAAGATTTAGCTATGTCAACTGTGTGCGCCAATTGTGGGTTCGATAACCCGCCCGGAATGCGGTTCTGCGGCAACTGTGGAACGCGCCTGGGTGAAACGCAGGCTTCGCCCTCTGCCGCGCCGGCTGCGCCGGCGGCCGAATCCAACCCGTTTGGTCCCAGTTTTGGAACCATGATCGGGGCTGACCTGGCCGAGCGCTTGCGCCGGGCGGGGGTGGAAGCCACGGGTCAGCGCCGCAACGTAACCGTCTTGTTTGCCGATATTTCTGGCTACACCGCCCTGTCTGAGCGGATCGACAGCGAAACCATCTACAGCATGATCCAGGAGTTTATCCGGGTGCTGTCGGCCGACGTGTATAAGTATGAAGGCGTGGTCGATAAGATTACCGGCGACGGGTTGATGGCCCTCTTCGGCGCGCCCATCTCGCATGAGAACAACGCCGAGCGCGCCATTCGCTCAGCCCTGGATATGCAGAACGATCTGCACGAACTGCGGCGCAAGCTCCAGGATGAGATCGGCTTCAACCTGGAAGTGCATATTGGGGTGCATTCCGGCTCGGTCATCGTGGGGGGGATCGGGTCCGACCTGATGATGAACTATACCGCCATCGGCGATACGGTCAACCTGGCGCATCGGATCGAGGAAGCTGCTCCGCCCGGCGCCATTTTGATTAGCGAGGCGGTTTATCGCCAGGTGCGTGCGATCATGGACTGCCAGCAAATCTCGGTCCTCAATCCAAAGGGCATCGCTCACCCGGTGGTAGCCTACCGCGTGACCGGGGTAAAAGCCCGGCCGGGGCTGGTGCGCGGCATCGAGGGGCTGTCTGCCCCAATGGTGGGCCGCGACCTGGAGCTGCGCCAGCTTAAACAGGCCCTGGCCGACCTGACCGAGAACGGCCGCGGCCAGTTCGCCATCGTCACCGGCGAGGCCGGGCTGGGCAAAAGCCGCCTGACAGCTGAATTCAAGGCCCTGGTCGATCAAAGCGCCGTCACCGTGCTGGAAGGCCAGAGCCTGGCTTATCGCCGGGTGTCTTATTGGCTGATCCGTGAAGTGCTGTACTGCTACCTGGAGCTGCCGTCTACCACGCCGCCCTTGCAGGTGCGCGAGCGATTGAGCCGCACGGTCCATCAGCGCCTGGGGCTGCAGGCCGTCGAAGCCCTGAGCTATCTGGAACACTTGATGGCGCTGCCTTATTCCGACGCCAGCGCGGCCGAGCGCATCCGGCGCATGGACCCCAGCCAGTTGCGCCAGCAAATTTTCCTGACCGTGCGCGACCTGCTGCTGGTCGATATTCATGTCCGCCCGCTGCTGCTGATCCTGGACGATTTGCACTGGGCCGACGACGCCTCGCTGGATTTGTTGTTCTTCCTGCTCGATTCGCTGCGCAGCGAGCCGATCTTTATCCTGGCGATCTCGCGCCAGGTGCAGGCCGGGGGCCTGGAGCGGGTGGTCAATTGGGCCAGTCAAAACCTGGGCGAGCGCTTC
This sequence comes from uncultured Anaerolinea sp., assembly GCA_964416275.1. GTDB lineage: Bacteria > Chloroflexota > Anaerolineae > Anaerolineales > UBA4823 > RBG-16-57-11. The sequence goes on from CAYQDU010000252.1 coordinate 5,447, forward strand.
CATCGCATTCCTCTGCAAAGCCTGTCGCGCGATCAGTCTAAGCAGCTTTTGGCCCTGCTGTTGTCCATCCCGGCGCTGCCGGAAAAGCTGCACGATCAAATCCTCCAGCGGGCGGCCGGCGTGCCGTTTTACCTGGAAGAAATTTTGCGCATGTTGATGGATCAGAATGTGATCCGCAACGTGAGCAGCCAGTGGCAGGTGGTGGATGGGGCCAACGCGGCCAACCTGGGCGTGCCGGATACGTTGCAAGAGCTGATTCTGGCCCGTTTCGACCGCCTGCAGCCGGACCATCGCCGCATCTTGCAGGTTGCTTCGGTGATCGGCAAAGATTTCAGCCTGCCGGTGCTGGGGTCTGTATTGCCCTCGGCTGATCTTTCGGACCTGCGCAGTGCAGTAGATTTGCTCATCCAGCGCGATTTTATCCTGCCGCAGCCTGGCTCGGTCGATACCGAGTACACCTTTCGACACGTGCTGATGTCGGATGCGATCTATGGCACCATGCTGCGCAAAGACCGCAGCGCTCTTCATGGCCGGG
>CAYQDU010000253.1:0-5948 GCA_964416275.1 uncultured Anaerolinea sp.
AGAACTGCCGCCCGTCCCCAATGAATAAACCGGTGATTGATCTGCATAGCGCCTCCTTGGTTATTGAGAAAATTATAACAAGAATCGAGTCAAAACCCGCGGGAAACTGCCCCTTGACAAAATAGAACATATATTCTATATTATGCGGGTATCAGACGCCGCCGCACCCGGCGACTGGTTTCTTTCCGGCATTGTTCTGCACGTAAGGAGGTCTATTATGACCACGCAAACCAAGACTAATCACCTGGATGGCGCAATCACCAGCCTGCGCACCAGCCGCGGGGCGGTGTTTGGCGCGATCATTATCACGGCTTTAATGGCCTTTGAAATCTTCAACTACAGCACCACCGATTACGCCCTGACCGATCTGCTGGGCAACCTGACCTTTATGGGGCTGCGCTGGGCCACCATCCTGTCGATTGCCTTCTGCGGGATCGACTTCGCTGGCATCGCCCGGCTGTTTGGCTCCGACATGACCAGGGCTCACAATGAAAACTGGTTCCTGTTCGGCGCCTGGCTGCTGGCGGCCACCATGAACGCCACCCTCACCTGGTGGGGCGTATCGCTGGCAATCCTGAATCACCAGACGGCCGGCAGCGCGGTGGTCTCGCATGAAACCATGCTGCGGGTCGGGCCAATTTTCGTAGCAGTGCTGGTCTGGCTGATCCGGGTGTTGATTATCGGCACGTTCTCGTCTGCCGGAGACCGGCTGTTTGGCGGCGAGACAGCCAGCGCCCAGCCGCTCTACCGGCCTATCGCCCGCCCGGCTGCGGCCGCGCCCACCCCCCGGATGAGCAGCCAGCCGCGCCCGGCCATCGCCACCCCGGCCAGCAGCGCAGGCCGCCCGACCGGCACGCACAGCTTCAACAACCGACCGCCTCGCTACCGCGTCTCGGAACCGGAATATACTGACAGCGACGAGGCAGCCGAGGGGGAGATTGTGGAACCCGGCTACGCTCCCGCTCCGCTGGCCGCCCGCCCGACCAGCCGTCCCGGCGGCGCATCGGCACCGCCGCGCGGCTCCAATTCCGGCGGGCGGCGCTTCTAAGCCAGAAGCCTCGCCGCCAGGAGCAGGCGGTTACGCCGCCCACCCTGTAAAGCTTTCATCGCCTTCAGCGGAAGACTCCAGGCCGGGGCCGGCTCGAACATGTTCGAACCGGCCCCGGCCTTATTTGATTTTTGCATCCTTGACAGAGGTACTATTTTTGGAAAATGGGCGGCTACGCCGCCCATTTTCCAAAAATAGAAAAAATCCCCGCCTTCGGCGGAAGAGCCAAAAATGAATACCGCAACCCAACCGCTCCCGCGGCTGCGCGAAACGACGGTAGGACATTTTGCGTGGCCCACGCCAGTGCAAGCAGCTTTTACGTTTATAATACACCCCGTTGATCAGGGTTTCAGGTTCTTCCGGTAGTTCCCCACTCAACCGTGGTCGAGGCGACAGGCGAGCTTCGCCGCAAGAGGGTTAATCGTGGATTTCGTCGCACTTCGGGCGACAAAACCCACCCAGCATCTCTTTCTCCACAGTTTAATGGGGTGGTATCGTTTTTCCGGTATGGCCGGGAAAATTTATGGAGAGTGTTATGTCCACATCAATCCGCTTCTTCGTCGTCATCAGCCTGTGCTTTGCGCTACTGCCGGTTGGCCAGGCCAGGGCCCAGGGCGGCGGGCCTTTCACCCCCGATAAGTGCATGTTCGACCTGCCCATAGGGTATACCCAGGATGAATATCTGCAATGCGGCTACCTGACTGTCCCAGCCGACCATGCGGCTGCTTCTGGGGCCACCATCCGCCTGGCGGTGGTGATCCTCAAGAGCCAGGCCGCCGCGCCCACGCCCGACCCACTGTTCATCGCCCAGGGCGGGCCGGGCGGCTCGACTATCGACACCTACGCCAGCACTTTACTTTCCGACCGGCCCTACCCGGAGCGCGACATCGTGCTGTTCGATCAGCGCGGCACGCTGCACTCACAGCCGGTGCTGTACTGCACCGAAATTGACGCCCTGACCGTCCAGACCATCGATCAGAACCTGTCTCCTGAGGAGAGCGAGCGCCTGAACCTGGAAGCCATGACCGCCTGCCGCAAACGCCTGGCCGACCAGGGGATCAACCTCTCGAATTTCAACAGCCTGCAAAATGCAGAAGACATCGAAAGCCTGCGCCAGGCGTTGGGCTATGACAAGATCAACCTGTACGGCGTGTCGTATGGAACTTTGCTGGCTTTACACTATATGCGCCTGCACCCCGAAAGCCTGCGCAGCGTGATTCTGGACGGGGTGGTGCCGCCGCAGACCAACGTCTTTCTGTATGGCGGGCAGACCGAAAACGCGTCCTTCAGCCGTCTGTTCGCCGCCTGCCAGGCGGATGCGGCCTGCAACGCCGAGTTCCCCGACCTGGAAAAGGTGTTCTTCGACCTGGTGGCGCGCTTGAATAAGGAGCCGGCCCGGATCACGATCCACGACATCGAACACAACAAGACCTACCCGAATGCGGTGGTCAACGGCGATACCTTCCAATGGCTGACCTTCCAACTGCTGTATTCCGGCGATGTACTGACCGCCTTACCGCGCCTGATTTACGATGCCCGGCAGGGCGATTTCGAGGTGGCCGGGCGCATTCTGGGCATCTTACTGTTCGATCAGAGCATGAGCTACGGGATGTATTATTCGGTCGAATGCGCCGAAGATGCCGACTTCACCCCCGCCGAGCAGGATTTGAGCGGCGTGCGGCCAGAGATCGCCCGGCTGGAACAGCGCAGCCCTCAGGCCATGCTGGATGTCTGCCAGGCCTGGAATGTCCAGCCCCTCGGCCCGCAGGTCGACGAGCCGGTTGTCAGCGACCTGCCCACCCTGCTACTCTCCGGCGCATTTGACCCGGTGACTCCGGCCCCTTACGCCGAGCAGGTGGCCGCCAACCTGAAACACAGCTATTCCTTCGTCTTTCCGGCCGGCGGACACGGCCAGTTTATGAGCCACGACTGCGCCGATGGGATCATCGGCGCTTTCCTGAACGACCCATCCCAGGCCCCCGACGCGGCCTGCATCCAAAATTATCCAGCCCCGCGCTTCTTCACCTCGCGGACGGTAATCGACCTGCCCGCCTTGCTGAAGCTGCTCAATCTGGATGGCGCAGCCACGCTGCAATTTCTGCTGTTGATCCTGGGCTGGCTGTTCCTGATGACGGCCCTGCTCGTCTTCCCGCTGGCCTGGCTGGTGAACCGCGCCCGGCGTAAACGCGCGGCGGCCGCCGGCATGACCCCGCCGCCGGTCATCGAAAACCCGGGCGAAGATCTGCCCTCGGCCTGGAGCCGCCTCGACCCCGATCCGCAGCCGGCCTCGCCGCCCCCCTCGCCCATCTTCGTGCGCCTGGCCAGCTGGCTGGCCGGGCTGGAGGCCGCCCTGCTGGGCCTGTTCCTGGTTGCCCTGGCGGTGGTCGTCGGGCAGATGCTCGCCGTGAACGACAACCGCCTGTTCTACGGTGTGGCGGGCGAAGCCCGGCCCTGGTTCGGGCTGCCGCTGCTGTTTGGCGTTCTCAGCCTGGATATGCTAGTGACGATGGTCATCCTGTGGGTGCGCGGCGATGGCTCGTTCCTGCGCCGCCTGTACTACACCCTGCTGACCCTGACCGCCCTGGTCTGCACCCTGGTGATGGGAGCCATGGGCATCCTGAGCGGGTTATTCTAGTCCGGCAGGGCAGCTAACACATCTGTGGCGACCCGCAGCCCGCCCAGGGCGGCGGCGGCCGTCGATTGGCCGGGGAAGATGCTGTCGCCTACCAGCCACAGGCCGGACGCCAGCCGCGGGCGCAGGGGGCGCACCAGGCTGGTCTGGGGAAAACCGCCCACCCAACCCCAGGCCCGGCGGGTATAGCGGGCAAAGGTAAGCGGGGTAGCGGTCAGATACCAGGTTGCCGCCTCTGCCAGCCCCGGCAGGGCCTGCCCGGCCAGGGCCAGCAGCCGGGCGGCGTATTCCTGGCGGCGGGCGAGATATGCATCCGGGTCGGCCTGGTGCAAGGCCCACCAGGGGCCAAACCGGGTGTGGGTGCTGAGGCTGAGGGCGCGCTGGCCGGCCGGGGCGCGCCCGGCGTCGTTGGCCGGGCTGAGCGAAAGAAACACCGAGCGGCCTTCACCCAATGGCCGCCCGGCCAATACCTGGTGGTGGAGCGGGAAATCCGGCGGCGCCACGCTTCCATCCAGGGCAGCGTAGACGGTAAACGCCCCCCAACCGTCCGGCGGACGATCCAATAAACGGCGCAGGCCGGGCGGCGCGTCTGCGCCCAGCAGGGCGGCCGCGTTCCAGGGGGTCAGGTTGGCGATGACAATCTCGGCCGGGAAGCAATCAACGGCCGCGGCTCGCCCATGCCGGGCCTCCACCGCCGCCGGGCGACCCGCCTGCATTCGCACCCGCACCGCCTCGCGGCGATACAAAACCCGGCCGCCATGCCGGGTTACCACCTGGGCCAAGCGCCGGGCCAGCCCGCCCAGGCCGCCCGCCAAATGCGCCACGCCCCGGCGGGGCAGGTCCAGGGCGGCCGCCCCATACAGCGCATTGGCCTGAGCGCTTTCGGCCTGGGCCGAGATCAGCAGTTGCCCGTCCACAAACAGGCGCAGCGCTTCCGGCTGGCCGGCCAGATGAGCCGCCAGGGGGCGGAATGCATCTGCGGCCAGGGCCGGCAGGCGCGCCGCCTGGCCCTGGATTATCTCCTGGCTGAGCCAACCCACCCCGGCGCGCAGCAGGCCGCCCCACCCGGCGATCCCCTGGGGCGGCCAGGGTGGGTTGTGCAGGGCCAGGGCCCACAGAGCATCGGCGGCGCGCTCCTGCCAATCCCAAAATCGGCCAGATTGAGGACCAAAAGCCTGCTCATACGCCTGCCGGCGCTCGTCTCCGCTCCAGCGCAAGACGGTTTGCCCGCCGGGCAGGTGAACCGCCATAACCGGGCCGGGCGCGTCGTTCGCCAGGAGCGGCCAATCTTCAATGCCAGCTGCCTGGGCAATCAAGGCCATAGGCCCATGCGGGTAAAAGCCGCCCGCCAGGGTGGCCCCGGCGTCGAATCGATAGCCGCGGTGAAAAAACGTCGCGGCGCAGCCGCCCGGATCGACGTGAGCCTCCAACACGGTCACGTCCAATCCCTGGCGAGCCAGGATCGCAGCGGTCGTCAGCCCACCTATGCCCGCCCCGATAACCACCACCCGCGGCGAGTTCATTTGGGGCGCCGCTGGGGCGTCTTCTCCAGCGCCCGGCGGGTGGCCCAGCCGCGGTAGGCAAACAGCAGCGGCAGGCCCAGCCACATCAACCGCCCCACCAGCCCGCGCCAGCCTGGGTAGAAGGCGGCCTGCACCTCGTCCACCACCTCGCTAGTCTGGTCGTCCAGGCGGCGGAAACGGTGGCGGTGAACCCACTCCGCAAACGGGCCGCTGGCCTGCTCGTCGTCGAAACCACCCGGTTGATGAATATTGTGATGCACCGCCGCCCAGCGCACCGGCAGTGGCCCCATCCACAGGCTGAACTCGACCCGCGAACCTTCGGCCAGCGGTTCAGCCCGCTGCACCTGCATGAACATCAACGGCGGGGTAAGCCGCCGCAGCGCGTCCGGCGTATGGTGAAAAGCATCTACCGCTTCCAGCGAGGCTTTAACCCGGGTGCGATGCAAGAAATGCGGCATGCTTATTCGTCCCTTCGCGCCGGAACCCGCACCGGGCGCGGGCGGTCCAGGCGCGAGATGTGCAGCGCCACCCCCAAAACGCCCAGAATGAGTAAAATCCAGATCAGATAAGCCAACATTGCCAGCAACATCAGCAGCTCCTTATAAAGGGTGAGCGGTGCAATTGCGTCGCGCCGCTCGTCTGAAAAGCTCATCCACCAGAGGCGGGAAATTTCCCACAGTCGAAATTCGATGCATGACAAGCACCGCCCCACGAAACCGTCGAACACGGTCTGCTATTATCAGAT
>CAYQDU010000254.1:0-5936 GCA_964416275.1 uncultured Anaerolinea sp.
CTCGCTGTTCTGCGGGCGCAGGCGCTGCGCCTCGACCTCGATGCGCACCGGGCGGCCAATCAACTCGATGATCTGGCGGGCCAGATCGCCCACGCTCACCTCGCCGCCGCTGCCCAGGTTGAACGTCTGCCCTTCGACGCCCGGCGTTTCGGCCACGCGCAGAAAACCGCTGACCGTATCGGCCACATAGGTCAGGTCACGCCGGGCCTCCAGGTTGCCCAGGCGAACCACCTCCTGGGTCAGGGCCTGGGTGATGATGGTGGGAATTACAGCGCGGGCCGATTGGCGCGGGCCATAGGTATTGAACGGCCGCAGCGTGACAACCGGCAGGTTATAGGTGCAGTAGAAACTTTCGGCCAGCTTATCGGCTCCGATTTTACTGGCCGAGTAGGGCGATTGCCCCTGCAGGGGGTGTTCCTCGTCCATCGGCGTGCGCCGGGCGGTGCCATAGACCTCGCTGGTCGAGGTATGCACAATGCGCTCTACCCCGCCGGCTCGCCCGGCCAGCAGGATGTTCAACGTGCCGATTACGTTGGTTTCGACCACTTCGGCCGGATGCAAATACGAATAGGGAATGGCGATCAGGGCCCCCAGGTGAAAGACATGGCTGACGCCCTGCATGGCTGCCTGCACCGCTGGCAGGTCGCGCAAATCGCCCGCCACGATCTCCACCTGGGCCAGGATGTGCGGCGGCAGCAGCATCAACAGGCCTGGATCGTTGCGCGAATTGTAGCGCACAAAAGCGCGCACCCGCGCCCCTTGGGCCGCCAGGCGCTCAACCAGATGGCTGGCAATGAACCCCCCGGCCCCGGTCACCAACACCGGGCGATTGCTCCAATCCAAAGACATACGTCGCTCCCCCGTCTTGCCCCATGGCAGTATATAGATTGATTCGATGGGTTTACATGGCTGTATGGACTGCCTGTTTAACAAAGCTATCCAGCGATGGCGGGCCATACGGCCCATTCTATGATTATGCTCATAAACGTCTAATCTGTCAACCGTAAAAATCCACCTTTGAGTAAGCGCGGACAGACATAGCTCTTCTTCCAGGAGCCAGAAACACAAAGAGCAGACACACCTATCGTGTCTGCTCTTTGTGTTGTTGTGACCCCGGGGCGGCTCGAACGCCCGACAAATTGATTAAGAGTCAACTGCTCTGCCAGCTGAGCTACGGGGCCAGATGTACCAAATTACTTTGGCCGTGCGAGTGCAAATTATACTCCAAACAGCTTTCTTGTCAACAAAATTCGCCGGTCAATTTTGCCGCCGAAGGCTGGAATTTTTATGGCTCTTCCGCCAAAGGCAAGGCTTGACCTATATTTTCCCGGCGAAGCCGGAAGAACCATTTTTATCTATTGGGGCTGCTGCGCGGGGGACCACCCCATTAAACCATGGAACAGGCATGGCGCTCTGCGAGCGCCTTCAAAAGAGTTGTTCCGTGGATTTTGTCGCACTTCGTGCGACAAAATCCACGATCAATCCTCTTTCCAGGCGAGCTTCGCTCGCCAAACAAAGCTCGCCAGTCATCTCCACCCCTGAAGGCGAGAGAGCCAAAACATTGCTTTTTTGACAATATCTTGTACAATCACAGTATGCCCGGTGAGTTGATTCTCGTTGTAGAAGATTTCGATCCCCTGCGCGAAGGCATGTGCGAGGTCCTGCTTGAGGCCGGCTTCAACGTGATTGCCGCTCACGATGGACAGGAAGCCCTGGATCAGATGAACAGTCTGCTGCCCGAGCTGATCCTGTCGGACATCACCATGCCGCGCATGGATGGGTACGAATTTTTCAAAGCCGTGCGCGCCCGGCCCGAATGGGTCAGCATCCCCTTCATTTTCCTCTCGGCCCGCTCGGCTTCGCAAGACCTGCTGGCTGGGCGCGATCTGGGCGTCGAAGACTACCTGACCAAGCCAATCCACTGGGATGAACTGGTGACCACCGTGCGCTCGCGGCTCAACCGCTTCCACCAGTCGCAGGTGATGCGCGTCCAGCAAGCGTATCTCGACAGCCTGATAACCCTGGCAAACGCCATCGAACAGCGCGCCCCAGGCGGAGACGAGCATATCCAGCATGTCACCGCATTGGTCACCCAGATGGCCCGCCGCCTGGGCTGGGCCGACCGCCGCCTGGAAACGCTGCGCTTTGCCGCCGTGCTGCACGACATCGGCAAAATCCACATCAGCGCGGTCATTTTGTTCAAACCCGGGCCGCTCGACGAAACCGAATGGGAGGCCGTGCGCCGCCACCCCGTCGTCGGGGCGGAGATGATTAAAGATGTCCCCTACCTGGCCAGATGCGCCCCCTTCGTGCGCCACCATCACGAGCGCTGGGATGGTCTCGGTTACCCAGATGGGTTGGCCGGGCTGGATATTCCCGATGGCGCTCGTCTGCTGGCGGTGGCCGATTCGTTCGATGCCATGTGCAGCCCGCGCCCCTATGCGCGCCAGCACTCTCCGCAGGAGGCCCTGGAGGCCTTGCAGCAAGACGTCGGCACGCGCTACGATCAGGAGGCCGTGCGGGTCTTGCAAAGTTTGTGGGCCGAAGGCGTGATTCAAACCATCTGCCAACCGGCCTCAGAACGCCTTGCGCCTTGAGAAAGCCGGCTCTCGGCGCAGGTTAGGGGCCGTGTGGATCAGCAGCACCGCGCTGATGATAATCCCCGCCGCCAGCAGCACCCGCAGGGTGAGCGGCTCATCGGCCAGCAGATACCCCAAGAATACCGCCACCAATGGATTAACGTAGGCGTAAGTCGCCACCAAAGGCGTGGCGGCGACCCCCAGAACCCAAGTATAGGCGGAATATCCCACCAGCGAGCCAAACACAATCAGATAGCCCAGCCCAACGGCTGAACTGAAGGACACCCGGCTCAGGTCCAGCCGGGCCCATTCCCCGGTTAGGGACCCAACCAACAGCAGACCGGCCCCCCCAGCCAGCATTTCCAGGCTGGTTGCCATCAATGGAGCCTTGGGCAGGCTGGCATGATGCTCACGCCCATAGATCGAGCCGGTGGCCCACAAAAGCGCCCCCAAGGCCAGTGCTCCGGCTCCCACCAGATCTACCCCCTGCCCGCCCAGGCTGCCTGGGCTGATGAGCAGGGCCATGCCCACAAATCCCAACCCGACCCCGGCCAGGGTCTGGCCGTTGGGGCGTTTGCCGCCCGGCCGCAGGGCATCGATCAGCACCATCCACAGCGGGGTCGAACCGATCACCAAGGCGGCTACCCCTGAAACTACCCGCTGCTCGGCCCACACCACCAGCCCATTGCCGCCCAACAACAAAAACAATCCCATGATGGCCGAAGTCTTGATTTCCAGCCAGCTGGGGAGGGGTGTTCCGCGCAGGCGCATGAAGACAAACAGCAGACCCCCGGCCGCCAGGAAGCGGGTAGCCGCCATCAGAAAGGGCGGCATCGTTTCCACCGCAAAGCGGATCGCCAGGTAAGTCGACCCCCAAACCACATACAACGTCAGCATGGCCGCCCAAATCCGGAGTTTCATTGTTGATCCTTTCTCTAAATACCTACCGGTAATATCCGGTTTGCCAGCCAGCATCATACCAGGAATTATCCCCCTCAAACGATCCGATTCTTGCGGTCAAAATGAAGGGTCTTCCGGCTTTGCCGGGAAGATTTCTACCGATGGGGAGCTGCGCAGCCCCATCGGTAGTCAAATCCCACCTGCAACGGAAGGGCCAAAATGAATCAACCGGGGGTGTTGCGCGGCTGCGCTGCGCAACACCCCCGGAAATAGCTTCGAGCCAAAATTACAGCGCCGGCGGGCCGGCCTGGATGCGGGCGAGCAGTTCATCCACGCTGCCGCGCAAAGGGTAAATCAGCTCGAACCACCAGGCAGCCCCGGCCTGGGCATATTCCCGCGCCAGGGTAGTTTCGCCGGGCTGCGAAAGGCCATCGATGGCGACCTCGAACGGGGCCTGGCTGGCCCGCTGCTGGCAGATATAGGCCAGCGAGCGCGCCACCTGCTCTGGCGGGCAAGTGACCGCCCCGTTCTCGTTGGTCGTCCCCATGATCCAGCCATCCCAACGGGCCGCCCGGCGCAGGGCGGCCTGGCTCTGCCCGCCGATCCACACCGGCGGGCGCGGCCGCTGGATGGGCGGCGGCTGCAACGCTGCGGCCTCTACCCGGTAATACCGGCCCTGGAAGGTGGTCGGCTCTCCGCTCCACAGGTGGGTCAGCAAATCCAGGCCCTCGTCCAGCATGGCGGCGCGGGCGCGGCTGTCGCTGGGCGGGTGTGGGTCGTCTGGGTGGGCAAAACGGCTGAATTCATCGTCCAGCGCGCCAGCCCCGGCCCCTAAAACTACCCGCCCCTGGCTCAACCGGTCCAGGCTAACCAGCAGGCGGGCCAGCAGGTGCGGATGGTAGCGCGGCAGGGCCGCCACGCCGGTCACCAGCTTGATCTTACGGGTCACGGCGGCCGCCGCGGCAAGCATCACCCACGGGTCGCCTACGCCGTAGGGGAACAGGAGGTGATCCCACACCCACAGGGCCTCCCAACCGGCGGCTTCGGCCGCCTGGGCCAGCTTCACCACCTGGGTCGGGTCAGCAAAATCGCCAAAAGGTACGATTTCAATTCCAAAGCGCATGGTTTTACTTTTAATCCTGATCGCTTAACCCTCTTTCCAGGCGGGCAAAGCTCGCCAGAAAAGAGGGTTAAGCGTGGATTGTGTCGCACTTCGGGCGACACAATCCACGCAACATCTCTTTTTGAAGGCGCTCAAAGAGCGCCAGGCCTGCTCTCCGGTTTAATGGGGCGGTACCCAGCCATGCTTGCCCCCGATCCTGGTTGTCCAAAATCGGCTCTTCTGCCGAAGGCGGGGGTTTTCTATATTTTGGGAAAATGGGTGGCTACGCCACCCATTTTCCCAAAAATAGGACCTCTTTCCCGGCGAAGCCAGGAGAGCCAAAAAATCTCAGTCGCCGGCGGCAGGCGCGTCGGCTTTCAACTTGGGGGCGGCCTTCTTGCTGCGGGTAATGCTCCAGATCACCGCCGCCACCAGCAGCAGCACTACGATCCAACCAACCACGCCCAGGTTCTGATACTTCACCAGGATGGGAGCCGCAATTAGCGAGACCAGGTTGACTACTTTAATCATCGGGTTCAGGGCCGGGCCGGCGGTGTCTTTGAGCGGGTCGCCCACGGTATCGCCCACTACCCCGGCTTTGTGGCGCTCTGAGCCTTTGCCGGTATTGGCCGCCAGATCGCGCGGCTCGTCTTCGATGGCCTTCTTGGCGTTATCCCAGGCACCGCCGCCGTTCGCCATAAATACAGCCAAAAGCTGCCCGCTCAGGATCACGCCCGCCAGGAAGCCACCCAGGGCTTCCACGCCCAGGATCATGCCCACCACAATGGGCATGACCACTGCAATGGTCGCCAGCGGGATCAACTCTTTCTGGGCCGAGGCGGTGGAGATGCCTACCACCTGGGCGTAATCGGGCTGCACCTTGCCTTCCATCAGGCCGGGGATGCGGAACTGGCGGCGCACTTCCACCACAATCTCGCCCGCCGCCCGGCTGACGGCCCGAATCGCCAGCGAACTGACCAGCCAGGGCAGCGCCCCACCCAACAGCAGGCCAATGAACACCTGGGTGTCCGAAATGCGGATCGAATCAAGCAGGGGCAGGCCCAGCGAGGCCTGCACCCGGCTGACATCGGTGATGAATGAAGCAAACAGGCTGACCGCCGCAATCACCGCCGAGGCGATGGCTACACCCTTGGTGATCGCCTTGGTGGTGTTGCCCACCGCGTCCAGGTCGGCCATGATCTGGCGAGCCTTAAGGGTAACTTCATCGTCTTTATCGTGCCAGGCCATCTCGCCAATCCCGTTGGCGTTGTCTGAGATCGGGCCATACGAGTCCATCGCCACGTTGTTGCCGGTGTGGCTGAGCATACCAATACCGATCATGGCAACCGCATACA
>CAYQDU010000255.1:0-5836 GCA_964416275.1 uncultured Anaerolinea sp.
ATACCACCCTGGAGCGTGACTTCCAGGTGGAGGCGCAAAAATCGCTCTCCAACTTCCGCGGCGCGATTGTGGTGCTGGAACGCGATACCGGGCGCGTGCTGGCGCTGGTGTCTTCGCCGGGCTTCGACCCCAACGCCTTTGAGCCGATCAATTACAATAGCTCGCAGCTGCTCTATACGATTAGCTCTGACCCCGAACAGCCCCTGCTCAACCGGGCCACCCAGGGTCAATATCCGCTCGGCTCGGTGTTCAAGATCATCACGATGGCGGCCGCCCTGGAAAGCGGGCGCTACTCGGCCGAAAGCTCCTACCAATGCGGTTATTTCTTTGAAGAGCTGCCGGGAGCGCGCCTGAACGATTGGACGTACGATTATTACCTGCAAAACCATCATACCGCCCCCAGTGGTCTGCTCACTCTGCCGGAGGGCCTGATGCGCTCCTGCAACCCCTGGTTCTGGCACATTGGGCTGGACCTGTACAGCCAGGGCCTGACCAACACCGTTTCGAGCATGGCGCGCGGCTTTGGCCTGGGCCAGCGCACCGGGGTGGTGGGATTGGAAGAAGAACCCGGCCAGATTCTCGACCCGACCAGCGCAGTGGATGCGGTTAACATGGCGATTGGGCAGGGCGATGTCCTGGTGACGCCCGTCCAGGTGGCGCGCTTTGTGGCCGCCATCGGCAACGGCGGCACGCTCTACCGCCCGCAGGTGGTCGAGCGGGTGGCCCCGCCTGACGGCCCGCCCAGCCAGACCTTCCGGCCCCAGGCGGCGGGCAAGCTGCCGCTCAATAAGGATCAGCTCCAACTGATCCAGCAGGCCATGCTGGGTGTGATCCGCAACGAGAAGCCGCGTGGTACGGCCTGGCACGTCTTTACCGGGCTGGATATCCCGGTGGCTGGCAAGACCGGTACGGCCCAGACCGCCGGCGACCGCCCGCACGCCTGGTTTGCCGGCTACACCTTCGCCAACCGCCCGGATAAGCCCGACATCGCCGCGGCCATCATCGTCGAAAACGCCGGCGAAGGCTCGGATTACGCCGCGCCGATCTTCCGGCGGATTGTCGAGCTGTATTTCAACGGCCAGCCGCAAAAGCTGTACTGGTGGGAATCGGGCTATAACGTGCCGATCACCAACACGCTCAACCTCACCGCTACGTTAACCGCCCCTTCTCCCTGAATATGCCTGAACCTGTGCGCGGATTTATCGTCAGATCGCAATCCGGCTTCTTTACGGTCGAAACCGGGCAAGGCCGGTTTGTGTGCCAGCTGCGCGGACGGCTGAAAAAAGGCCGCCGCCTGGGCGACGTGGCCGCGGTGGGCGACCGGGTGCAGATTACCTCGCTGGACGAGCAGACCGGCATGATCGACGAGGTTGAGCCGCGCCAGCGCATGTTCGCCCGCCTGGCTCCCGACCCACAGGGCGAGTATCTACAAATCCTGATCGCCAACCCCAGCCAGGTGGCCCTGGTCTTTGCCTGCGACCAGCCCGCCCCGCGCCTGGGTATGCTTGACCGTTTCCTGGTGATTGCCGAAAAACAGGCCGTGCCGGCCCTCATTGTGGCGAATAAGGTCGATCTGGTGGGGGCGGAGGCCGTCCAGGCCATCTTTGGGCCTTACGCCCCATTGGGCTACGAAGTGATCTATACCTCGACCCTGACCGGGCAGGGGCTGGATGACCTGCGCGCCCGGCTGGCCGACAAGGTGACGCTGTTCACCGGGCCATCGGGGGTGGGCAAATCCAGCCTGCTGAATGCGGTCCAGCCGGGGCTGGGATTGCAGGTGAAGCGCATCAGCCGGGCCACGCGCAAAGGCCGCCACACCACCGTGGTGCGTGAACTCTTCCCCCTGCTGGGCGGCGGCTATGTGGCCGACACTCCCGGCCTGAAGGCCTTGGCCCTTTGGGACATCGAGCCGGAAGAGTTGGATGCCTATTTCCCCGAGCTGCGCGAGCGGGTGGCCGCCTGCGCCTTCAGCGATTGCACCCACGTGCATGAGCCGGGCTGCGCCGTGCGCCAGGCGGTGGAACAGGGTCAGATCAGCCCCCAGCGCTACGAATCGTACCTGAAAATGCGCTTCGGCCAGGAAGAATGAGTCGATCCAACCGATTAAAATGACAATTCACACTATGATAACCCTGATAATATTCCGTTGACAGGTGTTTTTTTTATACTTATAATCTGTGGGCTTTCGTCTAGATTTTGCCGGTAACTGGCTTTGAAAAATTCCCAAACTGCTTTGAACCGATGCACGCTGACAGGAGTAAATGATAGTAGGCTAGATGGCTCACCCAGGTGGCCTAATCCCATAGACTGAAATTCTTTGCCTTCAGTGATGTTATAATTGATCTTCGCACCTGAAAGCAAAAAAAGAAAATCGTAATACTCGGAGTTGAGGAGAAGCGCGTTTCATGGATGCAAAGAATGGTCGGAAGCCCATTTTGCAAGTAGAAAATCTGGAGACTCGATTCAAAACTTCAGATGGAATGGTGTACGCAGTCAACGGCGTAACCTTTGACCTGATGGAGGGCGAGAGTCTGGGTGTGGTGGGTGAGAGCGGCTGCGGCAAAAGCGTTACCATGATGTCGCTGCTGCAACTGATCCCCACACCTCCGGGCATTATTGCCAACGGTCGGGCCGTGTTCCATGGCAAAGACCTGTTGAAAATGAAATCTGACGAAATCCGAGACATCCGCGGGTCGCAGATCGGCATGATTTTCCAGGACCCGATGACCTCGCTGAATCCGGTTTTAACCATCGGCAAGCAGGTTTCCGAACCCCTCATGCTGCATCTCAAAATGAATAAAACCGAGGCCCTGGAGCGGGTGGTTGAGCTGCTGAAGCTGGTGGGCATTCCGGAAGCCGAGAAACGCCTGACCCAATACCCGCACCAGTTTTCGGGTGGTATGCGCCAGCGCGTGATGATCGCTATGGCCCTGGCCTGCAACCCCCAAATTCTGATCGCCGACGAACCCACCACCGCCCTCGACGTGACCATCCAGGCTCAGATTATGGATCTGGTGAAGCGCTTGCGGGCCGAGCTGGGCATGTCGATCATCTGGATCACCCACGACCTGGGCGTGGTGGCCGGCCTGGCCGAGCGGGTGTTGGTGATGTACGCCGGGTATATTATCGAAGAATCGGGCGTCAAAGAGCTGTATGCCAACCCCTCTCACCCCTACACCCAGGGCCTGCTGCACAGCCTGCCGCGCATGGACACCGACGAACACTACCGCCTGGCCGACATCCCCGGCCTGCCGCCGGTGCTGATCGAAAAACCAGTCGGCTGCCCGTTTGCGCCGCGCTGCTCCTACGTGTTTGACCGCTGCAAAGAAAACCCGCCTCTGATGGAAGTAGGCGTAAAACACCGCGCTGCCTGCTGGTGGAATATCAAAGAAGGAAGACCGCGCTAATGGATCGCAAAAACACTCTGCTCAAAGTCGAAAATCTGGTTATGCACTTCCCCATCCTGAAGGGCATTTTGCAGCGCCAGGTGGGAGCTGTCCACGCGGTGGACAATCTTTCCTTCGATATTCGTAAGGGCGAGACCTTTGGCCTGGTGGGCGAATCGGGCTGCGGCAAATCGACCACCGGGCGGGCCATCTTGCAACTCTACCGGCCCACATCCGGCCATGTCTATTTCGACGGCACCGACCTGACCGCCCTGAAGGGCGAAGACCTGCGCCACATGCGCCGCCGCATGCAGATGATCTTCCAGGACCCCTACGCCAGCCTGAACCCACGCATGAGCATTGCCGAGATCGTCAGCGAGCCGCTGATTGTGCATGACCTGATGAAGGGCGGCAACGGCGAAATGAGCGAAAAAGTGCGCGATCTGCTCACCACCGTGCGCCTAAGCCCGTCATTTGCCAACCGCTACCCGCATGAATTCTCCGGCGGACAGCGCCAGCGCATCGGCATTGCCCGCGCCCTGGCCCTGCAGCCCGATTTCATCGTCTGCGACGAGCCGATCTCGGCCCTGGATGTGTCGATCCAGGCCCAGGTGATCAACCTGCTGGAAGATCTGCAGAATCGCTTCAACCTGACCTACCTGGTCATCGCGCATGACCTGTCGATGGTGCGCCATATTTCCGACCGGGTGGCCGTGATGTACCTGGGTATTCTGGCCGAGCTGGCTAACCGCGAAGAGCTGTATGCCCACCCGCTGCACCCCTACACCCAGGCCCTGCTCTCGGCCGTGCCGGTGCCAGACCCGCTGATTGAGGAAAAGCGCCAGCGCATCATTCTGGAAGGCGACGTACCCAGCCCGGTCAACCCGCCCTCCGGCTGCCGTTTCCGCACCCGCTGCCCGCTGGCGAAGACCATCTGCGCCGAGCAGGTTCCGGCCTGGCGAGAAGTGTCGCCCGATCACTGGGTGGCGTGTCATCTGGTTTAGTCTAAGAGCGGGCGCGGCCGACCTCATAAGAGCCCGCCTGCTGGCGAGTTATCCGTAAGGAGGTGATGCCTGAAAGGCGTAGTCTGTGCGGAACAATTGAATACCCTTGTCGAAGAAGTTACTCTACATCAGAAGATTCTTTTGAGGAGAAGAAACATGCGTAACAAATTGTTCGTTGTTGTGTCGCTGCTGATGCTGGCCAGCATGGTGTTGGCTGCTTGCGCGACGACCCCCGCCACCCCGCAGACCGTGGAAGTGGTCAAGACGGTGGAAGTGGTCAAGACCGTGGAAGTGCAGCAGCAGGGCGAGACGGTTGTTGTGACCGCCACCCCCGCTCCTGAGCAGCCGTCTGCCAAGCCGGCCGTGCTGCGCATCAACCTGGCGACCTACCCTGACATCATCGACCCGCAGAAGTCCTCGTTCGTGAACGAGATTGCTCACCTGCAGATGATCTACGAAGGTCTGACCCGCCTGGATGCCAAGCTCGAAACCGTCCCCGGCGCTGCTGAGAAGTGGGAGTACAACTCCGACGCGACCGAACTGACCTTCACCCTGCGCAAGGACCTGAAGTACAGCGACGGCTCGATCCTGAACGCCAAGCGCTTCGAATACTCGATCCTGCGCAACATCGACCCGACCACCGCGGGTGAGTACGCCCAGATCACCGACGACATCGCCGGCGCGAACGCCTGGCGCACCGCCGATACGGCTGCCGCCGATTATGACGCTGAGAAGCTCAAATCCGAAGTCAAGGTCCAGGCCCTGGACGCCGCCGGCGCCCCCTGCGCCGACTACGAACAGGCCGACTGCCTGACCCTGAAGGTTGGTCTGGCCAAGCCCGCTCCTTACTTCCACACCGTGATGAGCCTGTGGGTCGGCTACCCGGCCAAGGAAGAGAACATCACCGAAGGCGGCGAGAACTGGTGGAACTCCTCCAAGTTCCAGATCGGCAACGGCCCCTTCATCCTGAAAAACCTGGAACCGTTCGTGCGCGGTTACTTCGTCCCGAACCCCAACTACTGGCGCGGCCAGGCCTCCTATGACCTGGAATACTCCTACGTCAATGACGGCGCCGTGGCGTTCGAAGCCTACAAGAACAACGAGTTCGACATCGTACCTCTGGGCGCTGAAGACCTGGCCACCGTCCAGGCCGACCCGACCCTGAGCAAAGAAGCCGCCATCTACCCCGGCTCCTGCACCTTCGCTCTGATGTTCCACCAGCAGAAGGAACCCTTCACCGACCCGAAGGTCCGCGAAGCGTTTGCCTACTCGCTGGATCGCGCCGGCTGGGTTCAGGACGTGCTGAAGGGCCTGGGCGCCCCCACCCTGACCTGGATCCCCAAGGGCTTCCCCGGTTACGATGCCGAAGAGAACCGCTTCGGTTACGAGCCAGAGAAGGCCAAGCGGGCCCTGGCCGAATCCTCCTAGGGCTCGGGTGACAAGCTG
>CAYQDU010000256.1:0-5812 GCA_964416275.1 uncultured Anaerolinea sp.
AAACCGCCGTGGAAGTATCGAACAAGCTCCTGCAAATGTGGGGCGGCCACGGGATTATGAATGATGTCGGCGTCAACCGCTACCTGCGCGATGCCCGCACCAACACCATCGCCGAGGGCTCGTCCGAAATTCTATTGTCGGCCATTGCCCAAAGCGTCTTGAGCTAATCAATTAAAGTTCTATTGGGGGTGCGCTGCGTGGCGCAACCATGCAGTGCACCCCCAATAGAGATCATTCCCGCCTTGGGCGGAAGAGCCAAAAATATCACAAGGAGACTTGAAATGGACCTGAAAGGGAAAGTAGCCTGGATCACTGGCGGCGTCTCCGGCTTGGGGGCCGCCGCCGTGGAAAAGTTGGTGGAAAAAGGGGCCAAGGTAATGGCTACCGACATCAACGAGGAATTGGGCCAGGAGTTTATCCCCCAGTTTGGAGAAGCGGCCTTCTTCTTCAAGGCCGACGTTCGTAAACCCGAGGACAACCAGGCCGCCCTGAATGCGGTGTTGAAAAAATGGGGCCGGCTGGACCTGCTCCTGAACTCGGCCGGCATTGGGGCGCGTGAAGGATATATCCTGACCGAAAAGGGACCGACCGACCTGGACCTGTTCAAGGACACGATCTTCACTAATCTGATTGGCGCGTATGACTGCCTGCGGCTGGCGGCGGCGGCGATGGCCCGCAACGAGCCTTACGGAGAAGGCGAGCGCGGCATCATCATCAACGTGTCGTCCGCTTTCTATCGCGAAAATATGGCTGGGATGGGCAGCTACTGCGCTGCCAAGGCCGGCCTGAGCCACCTCACACAGATCGCCGCGCTGGAACTGGGCGCGGTCGGGGTGCGGGTTGTGGCTATCGCTCCGGGGATGTTCGATACGCCCATCATGGGGCCCAAGCCCAGCCCGGTGCGTACCCTGTTTGCGAATGCCTGCTCGTTTCCCAAGCGGGCGGGCGAGCCGGCCGAGTTTGCCAGCCTGGTCTGCCACCTGGCCGAGACCGTCTACTTCAACGGCACCACGGTTGAAATCGATGGTCACTGGCGCTTAGGGAACTGGGGAACCCTGGCCCCGGCAATGAGCTAGATTTATAACGGGTCGAGTGTGCGGTGGCGCAGGCCATACTGCAAGCCACGCTGGCGCATACCCGACCCACGGAGATTTGTATCGTATGAATATCGTTGTCTGTTACAAGTGGGTGCTGGATGAAGCGGATATCCAGGTTGGCTCGGACGGATCGCTGGATACCAGCCGGGCCAACAGCAAGATCAGCGACTACGACCGCAACGCGTTGCAAGCGGCGCTGCAGGCCGCTCCAGCAGGCGACCAGGTGGCGGCGCTGACTTACGGCGCGCCAGCGGTGCAGAAATCGCTGAAGGATGTGCTGTCGCGTGGGCCTGCCCAGGCCTATTGGATCGGGGACGAAAGCGCCGCCACCGCTGACGGGGCCGCTACGGCAAAGGTTCTGGCGGCAGCAGTGGGCAAAATTGGGCAGACCCGCCTGGTGGTGTGCGCCGAAGGCGCCAGCGATACCTATGCTCACGAAGTCGGCCCGCGCTTGGGCGCACTGCTCGATCTGCCGGTAGTCTCGAACGTTATGGGCTTTTCGATCAACGGCAATACGTTAGAAGCCAGGCGCATGCTTGGGGAAAGCGTCGAAACCGTCCAGGTGGAGCTTCCGGCGGTGGTCACCGTTCTGTCGGTGGCGGCCGAAGCTCCCATCCCTGGCTTGAAGATGGTGCTGGCTGCTGCAAAGAAACCCACCACCGCGCTGACCCTGGCGGAACTGGGGTTAAGCGCGCCAGACCTGGTTCCTAAGTCTGCTACGCGGCGCGTGCAAGGCTTTACGATGAGCCGCAAGAATTGCATCATCGGCCCTGACGATCCCGCCGAACAGGTGAGCAAGCTGATGGAAGAACTGGCGAAGGAAGGAGTCCTGGTATGAAGCGCATTCTCATTTTTGGCGAGAATGAAACCCTGGCGCGCCAGTTGCTCACCCCGGCCAGTGCGCTGGATGGCCCAGTCACCCTGGCTGTTATCCACGAAACGGCGGCGAAGGCTGCAGCGGCTTGCACCTCCGGCGAGGTGGTTCTGCTCGAAGGCGGCTCTGCCCGCCCGGAGGACTACGCCCACCCGCTGGCCGATCTGGCCCGCCAGCTCGACGCAGACCTGCTGCTGGTGGCCGACACAGTGAGCGGGCGCGAGCTGGCCGCCTGCACCGCCGCTCACCTGGACGTGGCGTTGGTCAGCGGGGCACGCCAGATTCGAAAGACGTCAGACGGCCTGGAAACTGAGCGCATCCTGTATGGTGGCGCGGCGGTCAAGACCGAAACCCTGAAAGGGTTGGCGGTGATAACCGTTCCACCCGGCCTGCACGCGCCGATCGATCAGCAGCCGGGCGGGCCGGTCGCCATCCGGCGGGCTGCCGTGGGGCCCGACCGCCGGGTGCGAGTGCTGGGTAACCGCCCGATTGAGCGTAAGACCGTCGGCCTGGGATCGTCTAAGGTTGTGGTGGGTGTCGGATTGGGCTTCGATAGTCAGGCCGATCTGCAGTTGGCACAGGCGCTGGCTGACAGCCTGCACGCCGCGCTGGGATGCTCGCGCCCGCTGGCCGACGATAAGCGCTGGATGCCGGGCGAGACGTACATTGGCATCTCGGGCGAGAATATCCACCCGGATGTGTACATTGCCGTGGGCATTTCGGGTCAGGTGCAGCACATGGTTGGGGTGCGCGATGCCAAGACCATCATCGCCATCAATAAAAACGAAAACGCCCCCATCTTCAAAGCGGCCGATTACGGCATTGTGGGCGATCTGTATAAGGTGCTGCCGCTGCTGACCGCAGCCATCAAGAGCAGGTGATATGAGCGAAGACAGCTTTGACGCAATTGTCATCGGCGCAGGGTTGGCCGGGTTAAGTGCGGCCTATACCCTGGCGAAGGCCGGCAAGTCGGTCCTGGTGATCGAGCGCGGCGACGCCGCCGGGAGCAAGAACGTTTCCGGCGGGCGCATCTACAGCTATGCGCTGGAATTGCTTGAACCGGGGCTGACTTCTCAGGCCTGCCTGGAGCGGGCCGTCACCCACGAACAGCTTATGCTGCTGGATGGCGAGCGCTCGCTGCTGATCGAGTATACCGATCCGGCATTCGGCGGGGCGGAGGCGCAGTCGTTTACCGTGCTGCGCGCCACGTTCGACGCCTGGCTGGCCGAGCAGGCCGAGGCGCAGGGGGTTTTTATTGCTGCCGGAGTGCGCGTAGATAGGCTGATCGAACAGAATGGACACATCGTGGGTGTGCAGGCCGGCGACGACGAGATGCGCGCTGAAGTGGTCATCGCCGCGGATGGCGTCAACTCGCTGATGATGCAGAAGGCTGGCCTGCGCGGCGAACTGCGCCCGCACGAGGTCGGGATTGGCGTCAAGGAAGTTATCGAACTGCCCGTGGCCGAGATCGAGGCGCGCTTCCACCTGAAACCCGGCGAGGGCGCGGCGCGCATGATCCTGGGCGGCGCTGACGGGCTGAACGGCGGTGTGTTCCTGTATACCAACCGCGCCAGCCTGTCGTTGGGGTGCGTGTTCCTGCCGCAGGCTGTGGCGGAGGGCAAGCGCTCGATCCATCAGGTGCTTCAGCAGGTCAAGCTGCATCCAGACATCCGCGCCTTGATCGGCGGCGGGCGCACCCTGGAATACGGGGCGCACCTGGTGCCGGAGGGCGGCTGGGTAAGCACGCCGAAGGTGCTGCACCGGCCGGGCTTCCTGGCCGTTGGCGACGCGGCCGGTTTCTGCATCAACCAGGGCTTCACCATTCGCGGCATGGACCTGGCGATCCTGAGCGGCGTAGCTGCAGGGCAAGCGGCGCTGGCCGAAAGCGACCCAACCCA
Source organism: uncultured Anaerolinea sp. (assembly GCA_964416275.1). Taxonomy (GTDB): domain Bacteria; phylum Chloroflexota; class Anaerolineae; order Anaerolineales; family UBA4823; genus RBG-16-57-11. The sequence goes on from CAYQDU010000256.1 coordinate 3,870, forward strand.
GGTGGGACCGGCGTATGTTCGGCGGCTGGAAGAACTGGGGCTGCCGGCGGCCATGCAGCAGTACGAAAAGTTCCCCGCGTTGATTGAAAACCCGCGCCTGTTCAGCGTGTACCCGGCCCTGGCGGCGGATGTCTTCCAGCAGTTGTACGGCATCCGAGAGGCCGCGCCGCTGCCGCCGCGCACGGGGGCGCTGAGCGCCATCCAACGCAACACTTCGTACTGGGCGCTGCTGAAAGACGGCTGGCAGATCTTGCGTACTGTGAAATAGGGTTTATCGCCATGACTGTTCAAATGCTTTCTTCTGAAGAACTGCTGGGGCTGGACAAGTTTAATGTTGACGACGGCAACCCGCACATTGTCCTGGACCCAACGCGCTGCGCGGTCTGCAAAGATAAGCCGTGCCTGTATATCTGCTCGGCGGTGTGCTATAAGCTCGCCGCCGATGCCCGATCGGTGCAGTTCGATTACGCCGGGTGCCTGGAATGCGGCACCTGCCGGGTGGTCTGTCGCAGCCTGGGAAATGGCGGCGTGGTCCAATGGGGGTATCCTCGGCCTACGTTTGGCGTGAACTTCCGCTACGGATAATTGTGGAAGTCAAGAACGATTGGAACAACAGGAGAACAGGATGATAGATCACAAACAATCCATGTGGAGCGGTCGATATTTGCTGGCATGGGTCTCGGCGTCGATGCTAGAGATTGGAGAGGCTTTACGCACTACCTGCATGAGCCTATTCATTCTGGCGATTGCCAAATCGTGGAATGTGTCTACGGCCTCGGTGCTGACCTATGCCAGTATTATGAGCATTGTGACGATTTTCTTCGCTCCCATTTGGGGGCGCTGGATCGCCAAATATGGGGTCAAAAACTGTGTTTTGGTTTCCGGCATTGCCACAACTGCGGTGATGATTGGCTGGTCGATGTCCAGCGGGCTGACTTCGTGGTATATCCTGGCCGCTCTCATGGGGTTTGTCATCCCCGGCTGCGGCTCCCTGGCTGCCACCACCTCTGCCAGCCAGTGGTTCATTGTGAAGCGCAGCACGGTCATCGGGATTATCATCGCCTTCCTGAGCATCGGCGGAATGGCCGGTTCGGCCATTCTACCAAGCGTGATTGTCGCCTCGGGCTGGGGGAAGGCCATGCTGGTCATGGCAATTGCCAACGGCGTCTTCACCATCCCGTTCGCGTTTGCGCTCAATACTCCAGACAAATACGGCTATGTTCCGCTGGGGTTCAAAAAAGATGATCTGGCTGCATCGGCCGCGGCCTCCTCGATGGAACTGCCCGGCCTGCCAGCCAGCCGGGCGTTCAAGCTGCCGCTGTTCTACATCGTCTGGGTCACCATGATGCTGGTGTATCTGCCGTCGGCGTTCATGGCTAATCTGCCCACCTGGGGCGTCCTGCAAGGCTTTGATGCCACGCGCGCCGGCCTGTTGGTCACCTATGCCTGCCTGGCAGGCGTGATCTTTACGATTGTGGTGGGTATGTTCAACGAGAAATTCGGTGTGATTGCCACGACAGCCGCCTTCCTGGGCGGGGGCGTGCTTGGCCTACTGTGTTTCCTCATCGCCAAGAGCTACCTGCCAGCGGTTCTGGCGGCGGTGCTGCTGGCGATCGGTTACTCGTATATGGTAGCCATGCCATCCATCCTGACGGTGACGATCTTTGGCTCCAGAGATTTTTCCAAACTGTATGGGGCAATATCCGTAACAGCCACCATCGCAGGCATCATTGCCGTGCCGGGCCTTGCCCTGATCCAGAATACCACCGGGTCTTATAATCTTGGCTTCTGGATTATGGGGGTGCTGTGGATCGTTGCTATCGGCGCCGTGTCCTACACCATCACCAGGGGCGCTTCCGCTCAGGCCGAATACTCTGCGGAGCTTGCAAAGCAGCAGGCAATCGCGGCGGGCGCAACGGACTGACCATATCGGTCAGTCAACA
>CAYQDU010000257.1:0-5804 GCA_964416275.1 uncultured Anaerolinea sp.
TTTGTGCGACAAAATCCACGATTAACCCTCTTTCCAGGCGAGCGAAGCTCGCCAGCTACCTCCACTGAGGTTAAGTGGGGAGCTACCGCTGCGCCGCACATTTTCAAAAATATCGAACTATTCCAATGTGACCCCCAGCCATTCCAGCAGTTTTTGGCTTTGTTCGGCCCGGTAGGCGATGGGCGGTTTGCGCGGGCCATGCGAATCCGAGCCAGAGCTGACGAACAGATCATGCTGCCGGGCATACTCCCGGTACAACGCCGTGCGCTCTGAGGTATGGGCGGGATGGTAGACCTCCAGCCCATCGATGGGGATTTCGGCCCGCAGCTCGTCGAGCAGCCGCTCATCGAAGGTCACGAAGCCATCGGTGCGGCCCGGATGGGCCACCAGGCACACGGCCCCACTCTGATGGGCGGCTTCCACCACCGCCGCCAGATCGTTCAACTTAAAGCGCATCCCGGCCGCCTCGGCCATCGTCCAGGCGGCGTCTTCGCTTACATCGCCGCCCTGGCTGCGCAGCAGGCGGATGATTTCGTGCGGCTGCTGCGCGCTGGGCTGGGCTGTAATCTTTTCCACCGCCCCGGAAAGTTCCCGAATTTGCCCCCTCTGGAACAGGTTAGCGCAGACTTCACGCGTATTCTCGTCCTGGCGGCGCCATACGTCTTGGGCCAGGCGCTCCAGGGCGTTTGACTGCGGATCGTAGCCAAAGCACAGCAGATCAACTGCGCCGCTGCGCCACAAGGTAGACATTTCCACCGCTACAACCAGCGGCAGGCATTTTTTCAGCGCCAGGCGCTGCAAAGCCAGGGCCGTATCCGGCCGGTCGTGGTCGGCGATGGCGATCAAACGAAATTGCTCACCGACCAGGTAGTCAAACAACTGCTCTGGCAGCCAGGTCCCATCGCTGTGGACGGTATGCAAATGCAGATCGACCTTTGCGCCGGCCGCGAGCCAAAGATGAGCGGTCGATAGATTTGCCATAGACGCGCCTCCCCAAAGAAGTTTCAATGGCTCTTCCGCCGCAGGCGGAAACTTTTCTATCGTGGGGAAATTGTGGGCTGCGCCCACAATTTCCCGGCGAAGCCGGAAGAGGCGGTTCAATTCACTGCGGCAGCACGTGAACGCAATCGGCCAGCAGATTCACGCCCACCGCCTGGTCTTCGGCGTACATCTGCGTGTGACGCGGGTCGGTATCGACGGCGCTGAGCAGTTGGCCGCCCACCTCGATGTCGTAATCGAACAGGTTGCCCAGGTAGGCCGCCCGGCGCACGATGCCGTTGAATGCACCCTGCGGGGCCACTTGCAGCATTTCGGGGCGGGCCAGCAGGGTCAGCCTGGTTCCGGTTGGGAAGCCATCGGCCACGTTGGTTAGCCGCACCGCCTGGCCGAACACGTCTACGGTCAGCTGCCCGGCCCGCCCGTCCACCACCACCGCCGGGATGAAGTTAGCCCGCCCGATGAAATCGGCCACAAAGTGGGTGCGCGGGGTGCGGTAGACTTCCACCGGCGCGCCGACCTGCTCGATCACCCCCCGGTTCATCACCACCACCCGGTCGGACAGAGTCATGGCCTCGATCTGGTCGTGGGTGACATACACGCTGGTGATGCCCAGGCGGCGCTGGATACGACGAATTTCGCTGCGCATGCTCTCGCGCAGCTTGGCGTCCAGGTTAGAAAGCGGCTCGTCCATCAGCAGCACTTTTGGCTCCATCACCAGGGCGCGGGCCAGGGCCACCCGCTGCTGCTGCCCGCCCGAAAGCTGGTTGGGGGCGCGGCGCTCGTAGCCGGTCAGCTCCACCAACTGCATCACCGCCGCCACCCGCCGCTCGATCTCGGCCCTGGATAAATGCTGCACGTTCAGCCCATAGGCCACGTTCTCAAACACGTTCAGATGCGGAAAGATGGCATAGCTCTGGAACACCATCGACATATCCCGCAAGTTAGGCGGCAGGGCGTTGATCTCCTTGCCATCCAGCAAAATGCGTCCGGCGGTAGGGAACTCGAACCCGGCGATCAGGCGCAAAGTGGTGGTTTTGCCGCAGCCGGAAGGGCCCAGCAGCGTCACCAGCTCGCCCCGTTCGATGTGCAGAGTCACATCCTGGACGGCGTTCACTTCCGTAGCCCCGCCGCGCGGCGGGAAGGTCTTGCTGATGTTTTCCAGGCTCAAGTACATCCGGTTATACTCCCGTCGAAAGGTCCACACCGCCGCGCCCGCGCAAGATGCGCCGGGTGAGCAGGTTGATAACGCCAATGGCGATCAGCACCAGGACGATGATAATGGTGGAATAGGCCGAAGCGCCCATCAGCCCCACCTGCTCGAAGTCGCTCATGATCGAGGCGGTGACAATGCGCCAGCGGGCCGTGACCAGGAAGATGATGGCCGAAAGGCTGGTCATGTGGCGGGTAAAGCTGAAGATCAGCCCGGCTAGCAGGGCCGGCAAGATCAGCGGCAGAGTCACCTTGCGGAAGGTGTATTGGGCGTCGGCCCCCAGGATTTGGGAGGCCTCTTCGATGGAAGGGTCGATCTGCTGCAAGGCCGCCACGCCGGCCCGCACCGAGGCCGGCAGGCTGCGCACGATGTAAGCCGCCAGGATGATATAAGGCGTACCGGTAAGGGCCAGCGGCAGACCGTGATAGAACAGGGCGCAGGGCAGGGCCAGGGCCGCCGCCCCCAGCGGCAGCCGCCAGCGCCGATCTTCGCCGCGCAGCAGCAGAGCCGAGATGAACAACAGGGTCATGCCTAACAGCAGCGGCGGAAGCTGGAAAGGCACCTTGAGATAGTCGGAAAGCTGGAACAGGGCGTTGCTGCCAAAGCCGCGCTCCATCTGGCGGCTGGCGGAGGCAATCGGTTCGGCCAGGTACTCCACCAGGTTATACAGCGCCAGGTACAGCGCCATGCCGCCAAAGGTCAGCCAATGGGCCTTGCGGCGGCGGGCCAGGCCGATCAGCGCCAGGAGGGCATACCCCCCGGCGAAGTAATAGAACAGCAGGTCGGGCGTCGCCCCGTTGGCAGGCAAGGCGCGGGTGACAAAATGCAGCCCCAGCCCAACCGCGGTGCCCAGGATCAAGATCGCAGCCTGCTCGCGCCGCTCTGGCGAGGCAAAAAAGACGAAGAACAGCGCCATGATCGCATACAGCGCGCTTGCCAGGCCCACTTCGCCTTTATTGAAGGCCAGGATGAAGCCGATGCCCAAAATCGTGCCGGGGACGGCCCCGCCCAGGTTGGAGCCAAAATCAAGTATCTCCTTGCCGCTGAACTGCTTGCGCACGATCAGGAAGGCGATCACCATACCGGTTAGAGCGGCCAGCGGCGTCGCCAGGGCGCTCAGGAAGGTGGTGTCGAGGATGGCCTCCACGCCGCGCGTCAGGGCATCACTCCACCAGCGCAGGGTGGGGGTGTAATCGACCCCCCAGGCGGTGCTGAATGAACTGTAGATCACCGTGGCGTAGAGCAAGATTACCAGCAGGCAGGTGGCATAGGTAACGCTGATACACGTCCAGCGGATCAGGCCTGATTTTTCGCCCCGCACCCCGCCGGTGGGCTTGCCGGTGACGGAGATGTACGAGCGCCGGTTGACGTAATAGCGCTGCACCAGAAAGACAACCAATGTGGGCAGCAGCAGCACCAGCGAGAGGGCCGAAGCCTTCTGATAATCGTACTCGCCGATCACTGCCAGGAAGATTTGGGTCGAAAGCACGGTCAGGTTGCCGGCGATGAACAGCGGGTTGCCCAGGTCGGCCAGCGATTCGACGAACAGCAGCAGGGCCGCCCCGGCCAGCCCCGGCGTGAGCAAAGGCAGGATAATGGTGCGGAAAATGCGCAGCCGCCCGGCCCCCATCGACTCGGCCGCTTCTTCCATAGCCGGGTCCAGCCGCTCCAGCATGGCGCGCAAGATCAGGTAGGCCACGGTGAAGAAGGTAATCACCTGCACGAACACCAGCCCGCGCATGCCATACACGTTGAAATCCAGTTTCAAGAGCTGCCGGGTAATTAGCCCGTTGCGCCCAAACAGCAGGATCGTGCTAAGAGCAATGGCAAACGGCGGTGAGACGGTGGGGATCATGGCGATCCAATGCGCCCAGCGCGCCCCCGGCATCTGGCAACGTGTGACGGCGTAGGCAAAGATAAAGCCCAACAACGTGCCAAGCGTGGCCGACAGCAGCCCCATTTGTAACGTATTCCAAAAGATCGCCGCCATCACCGGGCCATAGTAGGCGTCGAAATAACGAGCGAAGTATTTCAGGTCGAATAAACCCTCTTTGCTGAAAAACCCGCCGCTGATGGCCTGCCAGAGAGGGAAGAAAACAAAAATCAACAAGAACAGACTACAAAACAGCAGGCTGATCAACAGCGCAGGATCGCGGCTGAGCAGGGCGAACTCACGGTAGCGGCGCGCCAGCCCGGCAAAGCGGCCCGGCGACGGGCGAACCGTAGGATGATCGGATGGAATGGCAGCCATGCGGGCCTCCGCACGAGGGGGTAAAAATGGGGTTGCTGTCGCCCGGCGGCAGCAACCCCACGAATGTCACCAACCAACTACTGCTTCAAGTTATCCGGCTTGGCGATCTCGTTGGTGAACTTATCGACAAACGCCTTCTTGTTCTTGCCAGCCCACTGGAAGTCGTAGTTAATCAGCTTGGCCTGCATCAGTTCGGGCCGCGAGGCCACCGCGTCTTTGACGGTGGGGGCCTGGTAGGCGTGATATTTGGGGCCTAAGTTCTGCGCTTCGGCGGTCAAAGCCCAGTCGAACCACAGCTTGGCGGCCTGCATATGCTTGGCATTCTTGACCAGAGCCACCCCGCCAATCTCATACCCCGTGCCTTCGGATGGGAAGGTCAGCGTCAGGGGAGCTTTGTTGTTCTCGATCTCGTTCACGATGTCGTGCGAGAAGACGATGGCGACCGCGCCCTCGCCCAGGCCGACGAACTTGGCCGGGGCCGCGCCCGACTTGGTGTACTGCGAAACCTGGGCGGCGTATTTCTTGATGTACTCCCAGCCGGCCTCTTCGCCCTTGATCTGCAGGATCGTCGCCAGGGCGGTATAGGAGGTGCCGGAGGTGGACGGGTGGGCGACCATGATCTGGCCCTTGAATTCCGGCTTCAACAGGTCGTCCCACGAGGTGGGAGCCTTCGCTTCGGGGTGATCCTTCAGCCAGTTGTTGTTGGTGGCGAAACCGAGCGACCCCATGTAGACCCCGGCCCAGGTGTTATCCGGGTCTTTGGTCTTGGATGGATCGAGCAGGTTAGCGTAGCTGGGCGAATCGTAGGGTTCCAGCACCCCGGCCTCTTTGGCGGCAATGAAGCTGTCCACCGGGCCGCCCCACCAGATGTCAAACGAGGGGTTGTCCTTCTCGGCCTGCAGGCGGGCCAGGGCCTCGCCGGCCGACATGCGCACATAGTTGACGGTGATGTTGTATTTCTTTTCGAACTCGGCCTTCATCCCGGCGCACCACTCTTCCTGGGGAGTGCAGAGCAGATTGAGTTCTTTGTCTTGAATGGCGGGCTGCGCCGGGGCAGCTGGCTGCCCGGCGGCTGGGGCCGGGGCAGCGGCCGGCGGCGTGGCGCAGGCTGAAAGCAGGGCGCTTAACAGCAGTACCAAAACCGCAATCGATCCCATCGCACGATTGATCCGTTTCATCTTCTCTCCTCTTTGAAAAATTAGAATCATCGGTTGGTTGGAAAACGTGGTTCTATTTTAACACAGGACGAACTGGCAAACTGCATCCTTCAAGCCGCGAAAGAAGATCATCCATAAAGCCAGTCTGGGCTGTTCGGTGTAAACTATCCCAATGCCAGGTGACTAG
>CAYQDU010000258.1:0-5723 GCA_964416275.1 uncultured Anaerolinea sp.
ACCAGGTCGCCATCCACGACGACATCTTGGTCGGTATAGATGGCGCCCATGTTGCAGGCGTCGCCGTACAGGTTGTTATGCACCACCAGCCGCCGGCCGCGCACCAGTTCTGGGGCGGCTGCAACCAGCCACAGGCCATGACAGATAATGCCTTTCAAGACGCCCGGCTGAGCAAAGGCGCGCTGGATGAATTGTGTGGCGGGGGCCAACTGGCGCACGTCTTCGGTATAGCGCAGCCGGTCGGACACCATGCCGGATGGCACGATGACGGCGGCGTAGCTGCGCAGTTCGGCGTCGCTCAGAGCCTCGAAACTGCGCTCGCAGTAGAAAGGGGCCTTATATTCGTGGCCGTAGAAGGTCAGCCCTGGCTGGCCCCACAGGCGCGATAGGAAATGCACTTCGGCCCCTTCTTCGGGAAAGCGATGCTCGTAGTAGAAGATTTCCTTCTCATAGAAGTCGCTTTCGATCAGGATGGCGATTTTTTTACCGGCCAGGCGCTGCATCGTGGGCCTCGCTCCCGGCGCTCAGGCCAGCGACCCATCGGGATACTGCACCATCCCGGCGAAGTGGATAGCGATCTTGCCATCGCGCAGCACCCAGCTATCGGCAAAGCGCATGTCGGCCGCGCCGTCTTTGGTCTGCATGCGGATTTGCTCGGTGATCATCAATGTCTGCGGGTCTTGCGTCTCGCCCCAGAAGATGATCTCGGTTTCCAGCCCGTCGATGCCCAGGATGCCCTGCATGTGTTCGCGCAGCTGCTCCTTGCCCTTATAGATGATGGGCTTCTTCATGAAGCTGCTGATCAGCAGGCAGTCGTCGGTATATTGATCCAGCAGGGCGGCGATGTTCTTATCGAGGATGTACTGGATATGCTCGCGGTACATCTGGCCCAGGGGGGTGTTGGGTACGTTCTTCATAATGAATAACTCCTTCTAGCTCAAAATAAAGTCGGCCGCCCGGTCGCCGATCATAAAGCAGGCCGCCACGGTGTTGCCGCTGGTCACGGTGGGCATCACCGATGCGTCGGCCACGCGCAGGCCCTGCACGCCGTACACCCGCAGCTGCGGATCGACCACCGCCAGGCGATCCTGGCCGATCTTGCAGGTGCCGGCCGGGTGCCACAGGGTGCTGCTCTGCGAGCGGATATAGCCTTCCAGGTCGGCCTGCGGGCCGGGGGCCAGCTCGGCGGCGTTCATCTCGGCAAAGGCTGGCGCGCCAGCCATGGCGCGGATGGTGCGGACGACTTCTTTGAAGGCCTGCAGATCGGCCGGCTGGGTCAGGTAGGCCGGGTCGATCAGCGGCGCGTCGAGCGGGTCGGCCGAGCGCAGGCGCACCTGGCCCCGGCTGAAGGGCTGCACCAGGATGGGCAGGAAGATGCAGGCCGGGACGGGGATGTTCAGCATAGGGGCCAGGGCGGCCGGCACGCTGGGGGTGAAGTTGATCTGCATATCGGGTACGGCGGCCTGGCTGCCGGGCCGGGTGCGCACGAACAGCACGTTGCCGGTCAGCAGGGTGGTGGGGGGAATCTTCGCCTTCGTCATAAACACCACCGGAAGCTGGACGTGATCCTGTAAATTCTGGCCCACGCCGGGCAGGTCGACCACCACCGGGATGCCCAGGGCCTGAAGCTGCTCGGCCGGGCCAATGCCCGAAAGCAGCAGCAGCTTGGGCGAGAGGAAGGCCCCACCGCAGACGATCACCTCATGGTTGGCGCGGGCCTGGCGGGTTTGCCCGGCCTGCATGTATTCCACACCCACGGCCCGCCCGCCCTCGAACAGGATGCGGGTCACGCTGGCCCCGGTTTGCAGGCTGAAATTGGGCCGGTTCTGGATGGGGTGGATGAACAGGCTGGCGGCGCTGGCGCGGGTTCCATCCGGGTTGACATGGAACTGGATCAGCCCGGCCCCGTTTTCCTGGCGCGGGCCGTTGCTGTCCCAATACGGGCCGTCATAGCCCAGGGCCACGGCGGCGTTCATAAAGGCTTCCGAGCGCATCACGGGGTCGGGGCAGTCGCGCACCGGGATTGGCCCGCCCACGCCATGATACTCCGACGCGCCGCCTTCGTAATCTTCCAGGCGTTTGAAGACCGGCAGCACGTCGGCCCAGCTCCAGCCGTCGGCGCCCAGGGCGTTCCACTGGTCGTAGTTGGCGGGGTTGCCGCGCACGTACATCATGGCGTTGATGGCCGTGCTGCCGCCCAACACCTTGCCCTGGTTGATGATCAGCGAGCGCCCACCCAGGCCGGGCTGGTCGGTGGTGGGGAATTTCCAGTCGAGGTCGGAACCCCACAGGCTGACAAAGCCGCCCATCTCGGCGATGGCCGGGTTTTCGTCTGCTCCGCCGGCTTCCAGCAGCAAGACGGTCTTGTCGGGGCTGGCGCTCAACCGGTTGGCGACCCGGCTGCCGGAGGCCCCGGCCCCCACCACGATATAGTCGTAAGAAGGATTGCTGGTCATCGGGTTAGCCCATCGGGGGGATCACGCCGATCTGGGTGAACACGCCCAGCGAGTCTTCCGAAACCCAGTCTTCAACGATCTTGCCGTTCTGGATTTTGACGATGCTGATGCCGAACACGTCCATCGCCTTGCCGCTGGGCGGAATGCCGAACAGGGTGCCGGTGTGGGTTCCCTGGGCCCGCCAGCGGATGGCAACTTTGTCCTCCTCGGCCACCATTTGATCGACGCTCAGCTTGAGGTCGGGAAAGCCGGCCCGGAAGGCCGCCAGCAGCCCGGTAACGGCCTCCAGGCCGCGGATGGGGTCTTTGCTGGCCGGGTGGTGCATGATCACGTCGGGTGTCATCAGCTCTTTGCCCAGGTCGAAATTGCCTGCGCCGAGCATATCGACAAAAAACGCCTGCCCAATCTTCTTATTCTCCGCGGTAGACATGCTGTTCTCTCCTTTAGCAAACTTGAGGATAAAGCCCTTACCTCTGGCCCCTCTCCCATAGGGAGAGGGGAAGCGCCCGCCTCCCCCCGCCGGGGGGGGGCGGTTGGGGGTGAGGGGTCACGCCTGGGCCTGCTTTAATGCCCGCAGCAGGGCCCGCTCGGCCAGGACGCGCGCCAGGTGAACCCGGTATTCGCCGCTGGCGAACAGGTCGCTCCGGCCGGGTTGGGCCAGGCGGGCGCGCCCCACCGCCGCCTTGATCTTTTCGGGGGTGGGCAGGCGGGCCGAGAGAGCTTCGCCGATCTCCTCCAGTTCTAGCGGGTTCTCGAAGGCGCCGCTTACCGCCACCCGGCAGATGGTTTTGTTGGGCAGCAGCTCCAGGTAGGCGGCCGCGCCGCAGATGGCGTAGCCGCTGGCCGGGTTTTTCATCTTTTCGTAGGCGCTTCCGGCCAGGCCATCCGGGGTGTTTAGCTCGACGGCGGTGATGATCTCGCCGGGCTGCAGGGCGGTCTGGCGCGGGCCGGTGAAGAAGCGACTGGCGGGCAGGCTGCGCGGCCCGTATGGCCCGGCCAGGTGCAGCGCGCCGCCCAGGGCCAGCACGGCAGCCTGCAGGTCGCCGGCCGGGTCGTTTTGGGCCAGGTTGCCGCCCAGGGTGCTGCGATGGCGCACCTGCGGGTCGCCCAGGCTGGCGGCAGCCTCGGCCAGGGCGGCATAGCGCAGTTGGATCACGCGGTGGGCGGCGATCTCGGCGCAGGTGGTCAGCGCGCCGATCATCAACCCGGTGCGGCTGGCGGCCTCGGCGTTGGGGTCCATCACCACGGTGGCCTTGGGGGCCGAGGCGAAGGCGCTGGTTTCAATGCGCGGCATCTGAATACCGCGCAGTTCGGGCAGCTTACGCAAATCCACCAGCAGGGCGGCCGATTGGCGGTCGAGCTTCAAATCTACCAGCAGGCTCTGCCCGCCGGCCAGCGGACGGGCCCCCGGCGTGCGTTCCAGCAGCCGGATGGCGGCCTCCAGCCCCTCGGGGGCGGCGTAATCGAGCGGGGGAGTCTTCATCGACAGGTCTCCTGTTATGCCACCGGTGCGGATTGGATCGCCCGCCAGACCTTTTCGGGGGTCAGGGGCAGGTCGATGTGTTCGAGGCCCAGCGCGTCGCACACCGCGTTGCCGATGGCGGCCGGCGCGCCCACCGTACCGACTTCGCCGGCGCCTTTGGCCCCCAGTTGGGTGTGCGGAGTGGGATGCACCAGGTAGGCCAGCTCGAAATTGGGCAGGTGGACGGCGCGCGGCAGGGGATATTCGTCCAGCGAGGCGGTGAGAAGCTGGCCGTCGGGGGTGTAGATGGCTTCTTCCAGCAGGGCTTCGCCAATCCCAAAGGCGATGGCTCCGTGCATTTGCCCGTCCAGCACCAGCGGGTTGCCCTGCACGCCCACGTCGGATACCAGCACGTAGCGTTTGACTTCCACCGCCCCGGTGTCTGGATCGACTTCGACGATGGCGGCGTTGGCCCCGTAGGGGAAGTTGAAGCCGGGCGGGTCGAGGAATGTGGTGACTTCCAGGCTGGGCTCCATGCTGGGCGGAATGTCCCACGAGTAGTACAGCGCCAGGCTGACTTCTTGCAGGGTCATGGCCTGGTCGGGGGCGGCCGTCGACATGACTTTGCCATCCTGGTAGCTCACCTGGTCTTCTTTCAGGTCGAACTTGTTGGCGAAGTATTGGATGGCCTTGGCCTTGATCTTCTGGGCAGCGACCTGTACAGCCGCCCCACCCACGCTGAACGAGCGGCTGCCATAGCTGCCCTGGCCGAAGGGGACTTCGCGGGTATCGGAATGGACAACCTTAATCACCCCCACGTCCACGCCCAATTCCTCGGCCGCCACCTGGGCGAAGGTGGTTTCGTGCGATTGGCCGTGCGGGGTCGAGCCGATGGTGACGCTGATCTCGCCGGTGGGGTGGACCCGGATGTTGGCGCTTTCCCAGGTGCCGCCCAACATGCCTTCTTTCGCCATGCGCGAGGACGGCCCCACGCCGCTGACGGCTACGAAGCAGCCCAGGCCGATCCCCAGGCGCTTGCCGCGCCCGGCCGCCTCGGCCTTGAGGGCGGCTATATTCGCATAGTCGATCATCTCCAGGGCTTTGCGCAGGGCGGCCGGGTAGTCGCCCGAGTCATACATCCAGCCCAGGTGGTTATCGTAGGGCATTTGCTCTGGCCGAACCATATTCTTCAGGCGCACTTCGGCGGCGTCCATCTCGATGCTGCGGGCGAACTGGTCGATCATGCGCTCCAGCATCCAGGTGGCTTCAGCCCGGCCAGAGCCGCGCTGCGCGCCGAGCGAGACGAGGTTAGTGAAGGCGGCGTAGATCTCGCAAAAAACGTTCTGGATGGCATACACGCCCGACACGTTGCGCCCACCATCGCCGTAGCGACGCCGGGGCCGATGGTGGAGGGGTAGGCCCCCAGGTTGGCGTAGCCGGTGACGTACAGCCCGGTGAGCGTTCCGTCGCGCTTGCCGGCCAGGGTGGCGTAAAAGGTCTGGTCGCGGCCCTGCACCGTCGAGCGCATCAGCCCGGCCCGGTCGTCCACCCACTTGATCGGGCGGCCCAACTGCTTTGCCAGGAACAGCGCCAGGGGCATATCGGGGTAGATATAGCCTTTGGTGCCGAAGCTGCCGCCGATTTTGGGCGAGACCAGGCGAATCTTGTTGTATGGAATGCCCAGGATGGCAAAGGCCAGCAGCAGGCGGTGGTTGTGCGGCGATTGGGAGGTGGCGTACAGGGTGTAGTCGCCGCTGGCCGGGTCGTACAGGCCCACCGCGGAGTGCGGTTCAATCGGGCTGTTG
>CAYQDU010000259.1:0-5694 GCA_964416275.1 uncultured Anaerolinea sp.
AATCCTCATAACGCGTCAAGTTATTTTTAGGATTTGCTGGTTGTTGAATTCTGTATTGTAGGGCAGGCTGGCCCTTTTTGACTGCTTTTGATCCACGCAGCTTGCAGCCATTCGTCTTTACGGTTTTGTAGGGCAGCCGCCAACAGGTATCATCCTGTTAAATCGTGGAGCAAGCATGGCGCTCTTCGATGGCCTTCAAAAAGAGATATTGTGTGGATATGGTTGCACTGCGTGCGCCAATATCCACGATGAACCCTCTTTCCCGGCGAGCTTTGCTCGCCAGGCGAAGCCCACCCGTTGCCCCAGCCCGGTTTTGTGGAGCGCTACCGCCTAATATGAAAGAAGCATAAAAAGCGTGGTGCAATCTTCGTGCCAGGGTTGACAGGCCCCCTTGCCGGGGTATAATCGCCCTTAACAGGTCTTTTAAAGCCTGTTATGTTTCGTGCCTTTCGCGCCTGCACAGCCGCTGCACGAACCGGTTCGGATTACGAGCCTGCTTGTAAGCGCATGGTTAGATCGAGAAGGTATCATGGTCGCCAATCCGTGGGTCGGTAAAACATTGGGCGGAAGGTATCGGCTGGAAGAGATGCTCGGCCAGGGGGGGATGTCGGCCGTCTATCGGGCGATGGACCCGAACCTGCGCCGCGAAGTGGCGGTCAAGCTGATCCACTCTCATCTCTCGAATCAACCGGAGTTCGTGCGCCGCTTCGAGGAAGAGGCGGCTGCTGTAGCCCAGTTGCGTCACCCCAACATCATTCAGGTTTATGACTTCAACCATGACGGTGGGGTGTATTACATGGTGTTGGAATTCGTGCCGGGGGAGAGCCTGGAAGGCCGTTTAAACCGGCTGGCTGGAGCGCAGCAGTGGCTGCCTTTCCCCGACCTGCTGCGCTACGCCGCCCAGGTGTGCGACGCCATGGATTACGCCCACCGGCGCGGCATGATCCATCGCGACATCAAACCGGCTAACATCATGCTTAATCCCCACGACCAGGCCATTTTGATGGATTTCGGGATCGCCAAGATTGTTGGCGGGCAGCAGCACACCGTCACCGGGGCGGTAGTTGGCACAGCGCTGTATATGTCGCCTGAGCAGATCCTTGGCACGCCGGTGGACGGCCGCTCGGACATCTACGCCCTGGGGGCGACCTTATTTGAGATGGTCAGCGGCGCGCCGCCTTTCGAGGCCGATTCGAGTATGTCGCTGATGATGATGCACCTGAACAATCTTCCCCCCGATCTGCGCCGGATGCGCCCGGATGCGCCGGAGGGCCTGGTGCAGATCATCGAGAAGTCTCTGGCCAAAGACCCGGCCGACCGGTTTCAATCGGCGGCCGAGATGGCAGCCGCTTTGCGTCGAGAGGCGGCGGCTCTGAACAGCCCGCCCGCGGGAGCGACTCCCCCCGACCTGGTGCAGGTCTATCAGCCCACGCTGCGCCAATCGACTTCAAACGCAGCCCCGGGGCGCGCCTCGCTGAACGGCGGCCTATCTGCTCGCGCTCCTGCGTCGGTGATTGCGGCCTCGCTGGCCGGTCCGGCCGCTTCGGGGGCGGCGATGCCGCCGACCAGGCCGGCCGCGGCGGCGCAATCGCAGTCTGGCCCTCTGGCGCAGGCCGGAGGGCCGGGGCGGCGCAATTGGGCTTTCGCCGGAGGCTGCGCTGTAATCGTGGCGGCGCTGGTGTGCCTGCTGGCGGGTGGGGGCCTGGCTTATAACCGGGGCTGGCTGGGGCCGGGCAGCGCAATTCCGGTCGTGTACGCGGCTACCCAAACCGCCATCATCCAGACCCGCACCGCACTGGAACTGACCCTCAGCCAGCCTACTCCTACCGGCCTGGCAGCAACGCCGGTTGCTCTGGTCACCCAGGCCAGCCTGGCAGCC
Source organism: uncultured Anaerolinea sp. (assembly GCA_964416275.1). GTDB lineage: Bacteria > Chloroflexota > Anaerolineae > Anaerolineales > UBA4823 > RBG-16-57-11. The sequence continues at coordinate 1,880 of CAYQDU010000259.1, forward strand.
TCTGCCACGCCGCCCCCAGCCCCTGCTCCCACCAGCGGCCCATCGGTGGTAATTGTGCGCGTCTCGCAAGACGGCAATACCCTGGTGGTAGATTACGAAACGATTGGATATATTGAGTCGCCTGCCGGGCGACACATTCACTTTTTCTTTAATAACGTGTCTCCGGATCAGGCCGGCATCCCTGGGCAGGGGCCATGGCTGATGTACAGCGGTCCGCGCCCGTTCCGCGACGCCACGATCTCTGAAATTCCCCCTGGTGTGACCCAAATCTGCGCCCTGGTGGCAAACCCCGACCATAGTGTCCTGCCGGGCAGCGGCAACTGCGTAGATTTGCCCCGGCCCTGATAGGGCGCCCTATCAGGGCGGCCCTATCAGGGCCTTTCTAACGGGCCAGATAGCCGCCATCCACGGCGTAATAGGCCCCGCTGACGAAGGAGGCCTTGTCTGAGCTGAGCCAGACCACCAGCTCGGCCACTTCTTCAGGCTGGCCCAGCCGCCCGATAGGATGTTGGGATACTAACCCGTTGTAGGCCTGGGGGTCTTGTTCCAGACCGGCAATGAGCGGCGTGCTGATAAAGGCCGGTCCGACCACGTTGATCCTCACGCCCTGGGTGCTGTACTCCAGGGCTGCGGCGCGGGTCAGCCCCACCACGCCGTGCTTGGCGGCCACGTAGGCCGGGGCGTTGCTAATCCCCACCTGCCCCAGGATGGAGGCCATATTGACAATCGCCCCGCCGCCCCCGGCCAAAATGGCCGGGATTTCATACTTCATGCAGTAGAATACGCTCGACAGGTTGACCGCGATCACCTTCTGCCAGTTTTCGAGACTGTAATCGGCGGTGGGTTTCGATTCGCCGCCGATCCCGGCGTTGTTGAAGGCGATATCCAGGCGGCCATAGCGTTCCACTGCCGCGGCTGCCAGCGCCTGGCAGTCGGCCGGGTTCGAGACATCGGCGCGCGCAAAGACCGCCTCGCCTCCGGCTGCCTGGATCAGGCGCACGGTCTCTTGCCCACCCGCTTCGGCCACGTCGGATACGATCACCCGCGTTCCCTGGCGGGCGTACAGTTTAGCCGCGGCCCGGCCAATGCCCGAAGCGCCGCCGGCCACGATGGCAACTTTCCCTTGCAGGTCGTTCATATTATTCCTTCAACCCTTTCTCGAGATTTCCCAGGCGATTAGCGATATAGCCTCCCAGCCTGGCTGGGAAAAAGCCGCTATTTTGGGGAAATGTGTGGCGTCGCCATACATTTCCCCAAAACATAGAAAAATTCTTGCCGTTGGCGCAAGAGCCATTTCCGGCGAAGCCAGAAGACCCCCATCAATTATGCGGGGATTTTGCCGCCCCTACTGGCGGCGGCAAAATCCCCCGGATTGTAATCCGGTCTGGCTCGGGCCTCTATACGGATTCCCCCTACCTTTCAGGTCGCTTAGCCCGCTTGGGCCAGCGCCTGGGCCATGCGTTCCAGGGCCTCTTGCAGGGTAGCGCGCGGGCAGCCGAAGTTCAGGCGCACAAACCCCTGGCCGCCTTTACCAAAGGTGGCCCCATCATTTAGAGCTACTTTGGCTTTTTCGAGGAAGAATTGATAGGGATTGCCGGGCAGCCCTGCCTGGCGACAATCCAGCCAGGCCAGGTAGGTGCCTTCGGGAATGCCCATCTGCACGCCGGGCATGTGCTGGCGCACGAATTCGGCCAGGTAATCCCGGTTGGCTTGCAGATAGGCCAGCGCCTGGGCCAGCCATTCATCGCCCTCCCGGTAGGCCGCCTCGGCGGCCACCTGGCCCATCAGGTTCACCCACGGTACGATCCCGCCCCGCCCGGCCTGGTACTGCTGGCGCAGCTCTGGGTTGGGGATAACCGCGAAGGAACATTCCAGCCCGGCGATGTTGTAGGTTTTGCTGGGGGCCATCAGGGTCAGGCTGTGCTGAGCGATCTGCGGGTCGAGGGCGGCGATGGGGGTATGGCGCTGGCCTGAGAAGATCAGGTCGCAGTGGATCTCGTCGGAGCAGATCGTCACGTTGTGGCGCAGGCAGATTTCGGCCATGCGGCTCAGCTCGTCGGGGCGAAACACCCGCCCGACCGGATTGTGCGGGTTGCACAGGAGGAACATGCGGGTCTGGGGGGTGATGGCGGCCTCGAAGCGTTCCCAGTCGATGATGTACGAGCCGTCGGGCTGGCGATCCAGTTCCATTTCCTGCTGCAGCACGCCGGTTTCCTTGCCTACCGCGGCGATAGGCATATACACCGGGGTCTGGATCAGCACGCCGCCCTGCGGCCCGGCCAGGGCATGGCAGGCCAGGTTGAAGCCTGTCACCACGCCGGGGATGGGGATGATGGCCTCCGGCTCTACCCGCCAGCCGTACTGACGTTCCAGGCGCTCGAGGATGGCCTGGCGCAGCGGCGAGACCTGGCCGTGCGGCTCGCCGGGGTAGCCGAAGACGCCCTGCTCTACCCGCTGGCGCAGGCGGCGCACAACCGGCTCAGGGGAGACGAAGTCCATATCGGCCACCCATAGGGGCAGCACGTCAGACGGGTAGGCGTTCCATTTGATGCTATCGCTGGCGCGGCGGTCGATGATTTGGTCAAAGTCATAGATCATATGCAGGGGTTCCTGTTTGTGGGTTTTGGTCATGTGGCCGCCTCTGCCGGAGGCGGCCGGGAAAAGATGAGATTCCAAACTGCGGCTATTCTCGAATTATAATCCAGGGGCTATGAATACTTCCTCGTCAATCTCGCAATCGACATCTTCGCGTAAGTCGGACCGCTGGAAGGCCGACCTGGGCCTGCTGCTGGTAACGGTCATCTGGGGATCGGCCTTTGTAGTGCAGCGCCTGGCGGCGGCCGAAACGGGGGTCAACCTGTTTAACGGGGCGCGCTTCTTGTTGGGCGGGCTGGCTTTGTTTCCGCTGGCCTTTGGGCGGCGGCCGGCCGCCGGAACCGAGCCGTTGAGCCGCAAGAACCTGCCCGGCGTGATCCTGGCGGGCTGTCTGCTGGTGGGCGGGGCCGGCCTGCAGCAGGCCGGGCTGGTCTATACTACTGCTGGGAATGCCGGGTTTATCACCGGGTTGTATGTGGTGCTGGTGCCGCTGTTCCTGGCCCTGTTCTGGCGGCGTCGCCCGCAGCCGGTGATCCTGGCGGCAGCCGGGCTGGCCGTGGCGGGTATGTTCTTGCTCAGCACTGGCTGCAGTTTGCAGCGCTTGAACCGGGGCGATTTGCTGGAACTGTTCGGGGCAGTTTTCTGGGCGCTGCATGTCATTGCAGTGGGGGTGCTGGTTAAACGGATGGCTGTGCTGCAATTCGCAGTGGGCCAATATCTGGTGTGTGGGGCGCTCAGCCTGGCGATTGGGCTGGCGTGGGAGGCTCACACCTTGCCTGGCCTGGCGCAAAGCTGGTGGGCGGTGGCCTATGCCGGGCTGGTTTCGGTCGGGCTGGGCTATACCATCCAGGCGGCGGCCCAGCGCCACGCCCCAGCCGCCGACGCAGCCATCATCCTGAGCGGCGAATCATTGTTCGCCGCTCTTTCGGGCTGGATTTTCCTAAGCGAGTATCTGACGCCGGTGCAGGTAGTGGGCTGCGCGGTCATTCTGGCCGGGATGCTGCTGGCCCAGGCCGAGCATCTGCTGCCCGGCCGGGTAACCTATTAATGCCAAAGTTTCGGTTATTTCGGCTTCGTCGGGAAAGAAGTACTCTGTAGGGGTTGCTGCGTGGCTAGCCACGCAGCAACCCCTACAGAGATAGAAAATCCCCGCTTTCGGCGGAAGAGCCAGGACTTTTGGGAAGTTTGCAGATGGCAGTACCACCCCATTAAACCGTGGA
>CAYQDU010000260.1:0-5660 GCA_964416275.1 uncultured Anaerolinea sp.
TGGCGCGCCCAACGCGGTGGCGGTGTGCCAGGCGGCGGGCAACTGTTTCAACACGCAGTACGAGCAGCGTTCGGAAGGCGCCTGGTCGGTGCTGACCATCCAGGCCACCCTGCCCGATATACGGGTGGAGTATTACGACCCCGGCCTGAGCAAAGACGGTCCGACCCGGCGCTACACGTATACCTGGCCGGGCGATTACGCTGTGGAGGCGATGAAGGTCTCGGTGCAGCAGCCTACCAGCGCTCAGAATCTGCACCTCAAGCCGGCTATGTTTAACCTATCGACGGGCGAAAATGGCCTGAGCTATTACGACCTGGAGGCTGGGGCGCTGGCGGCCGGGCAGACTTTCTCCATCGATCTCGATTATCAGAAAAGCGACGATAAGCTGACCTATAATAACCTGCCGGTTGCGCCCAGCAATCCGCTCAACAGCCCCGAGTCGGGTCGTTCCAGCCTGACCTCGCTGCTGCCGGTTGGGTTGGGTCTGCTGGGCTTGCTGTTGATGGTAGGCGGGGGGCTGTGGTACTGGCGTTCTGGTCGCCAGCCGGTTCCGGCTCAGAAAGGACGCCGCCGCCATCGCCCGACGGCCCAAACCGAAACGGTTGAGGCGGCGGAAAACGTCGTCTATTGCCACCAGTGCGGGCGGCGGGCTGCCCCTGGAGACCGCTTCTGCCGCGATTGCGGCGCAACCCTGCGCGTTGCAGAATAAAGGCTCTTCCGGCTTCGCCGGAAGAGCCAGAATAAGAAGGCTCGTTTGGCCTCTCGATGAGGGCCTGCGGGCGGCGTAGCCGCCTGCAGGCCCTCATCGAGAGAAATTCCCCCGCGAAACTGGAAGAACTGAAAATATGCAGGGGCCTTTGCCGCACTTCGGGCGGCAAAGGCCCCTGTTGAACCTGTTTGCAGATGGGAGTCGCAACGTTGTTGCGGTGCGCAACGTTGTTGCGGGGTGCAACTACGTTGCGACTCCCAATCGGATTCGGACTCACTTAGCCGGGGGGGTGGTGGGGCGAGTGAGACCTTGCACATCGCCGCCCACAGCCTGGATTGAGTCATACAGGAACTGCAGAACGTACTTCGAGTTGTGGACGAAGGCGCCGGGGTCTTTCTGGTAATACTGATAGTTGTAGGCGGCCTTCAGCAAGTTGGGCGTCCAGGCGTTGTAGCCGATGGCGGCGCCTTTGTCGTCTACGTCGGCCTTCCCGTCGCCGTCCTTATCCACAAAGAAGTACGGGTAGGCGGCCGCGTTGTAGACAATGCCGGTGCCTTTATCCGCGGCGTAAGCCTGGATGGCGGCGTACAGCTTCTCAGCGAAAGCTTCGATTTCAGCCTTCACACCCTCGGTCGTGTCGCCGTCGCCATCCCAGTCGGTGGCGTCCATGCGATAGGTGGCCGGGTCTTTGGGGTCTTTGGCGGCACTGTGGCAGGCAGCGCAGGCTTCCAGCTTAGGTTGCAGGGCGTGCACATCGTGGCAGTCCTTGCACTTGTTGACCGGGTGCGTGGTCATGCCCAGATAGTCTTTGTCTGCAAACTCGTAAGCGCCCTGGACCTCGTGGCCGAAGATGGTAGCGCCGGCGGCAAAGTAATGGATGTTGGTGAAGCGGATCTTGGCGTCGGGTTCATCGGGCTTCTTGTCGCCCAAAGCCTTGTTAACCGTGGGGGTCGAAGAGCGGCCCTGGTGGCACTCGATGCACAGGTTCGAGTCGTCGGCGACGAAGTTGCCATCGGCGTCTTTGCCGCCGAAGGAGACCGTGGCCCCGGAGGGGAAGGCGACCGAGTTGACTACGTAGCGGTTGGGCCAGTTGGCTTCATCGTGGCAGGTGGTGCACATGAAACCGTTGCTCGGCTCGACCGCCACCGTGCCGCCGTTCTTGAGGAACATCGGCAGGCCCTCGGCCGCGTGGCACTTCACGCAGGCGCCCTCGACCTCACCCTCGGCGTCCCAGTGACGGAATGCCTCGGTGTTGCCGGCGAAGTGGCCGGGGTCTTCGCGGTGCATAGCGCCCATCTCGATGTTGCCGAGCTTCTCGTTCAGGTCGGCAATTGAATCGTACAGCAGTTGGATATCATATTTGGCGTTGTGGGCGAAGGCGCCGGGGTCTTTGATGGTCGTCTGGTAGTTATAGGCGGCCTTCAGCAGGCGCGGGGTCCAGCTCTTGTAGCTGTTCTCGCTCTTGGCTTCAGCCTCGTCGGCTTTACCGTCGCCGTTGGTGTCGGCAAAGAAGTAGGGGTAAGCTTCGGAGTTGTAAGCAATTGCAGTTCCGGCCACGTCTTTGGCGTAGGCCTGGATGCCAGTGTACAGGGCTTCTTGCAGCCCCTGTATCTCGCTGGCGATGCCTTCTTCTACGTCGCCGTCGCCGTCATAGTCAGCCAGAGAGCCTTCCATGCGCACGTTGCGCAGGTCCTCAACGGTCTTGACGTTCTGATGGCACTGCTGGCAATCTTCGATCTTGATTTGCAGGCTGTGCTGGTCGTGGCAGCCGATGCAGGTATCCCGGCCTTCGACATGGCGGAACTTGCCATCGTAGGTGTGGCCGTCGTACTCATAGCCGCCCTTGGCCTGGGTTCCATACAGGGTAGCGCCCGCGGCGTAGTAGTGGATGTTGATGAAGCCCAGCGGGGCGTCTTTGCCCTGGTCGTTCTTGATCGGGGCGGGGACAGCGTCGAGGTCGGTGGCGTTGTATTTCGCCAGGGTGTCGTCCACGCTCTTCTTGGAGGCGCGGCCCTGGTGGCAGTTCATGCAGCGCGAGGTGACGCCGGTGTGTTCTACCGTCAGGCCCGAGGGGAAGGTGACGCTGTCCTGGGCGGCGGCGGCATCGTTGTGGCAGGCCACACATTGGATGGTGCCGGCCGGAGCGGGAACGGCCTTGTCGACCTTACCGGCCTCGCTGCCATCGGAGCCCAGGAAATCCTGGTAGCCAGCGGTGGTGTGGCACTTGGCGCAGGCCACTGGCACTTCTTTCGGATCGGCCTCGTTCCAATCGGTGAAGGCCATATCCTCAGCCCGGTTGTGGGCCGATCCAGCCCAGGCTTCTTCGTATGGCACGTTCTGAACTGCTGCGGCCTGGGTGGGTTCTGGGGCCGGGCAGGCCGGGCAGTCGGGGCAGGCCGCTGCCGTGGGAACCGGCGGGCATTCCGGCGCCGGGGCGGGGGTCGGCTGAGCGCAGCTCGCCAGGCCAATCCCCAGCAGGAGCAGCAAGGCTCCTATCAGCAGATATTTCACTTTCATAGCATTCTCCTCTTGGTTAACTCTAATGCAGTGATGGGTGGAACATGCTGTTATTTTGGGTGACTGGGCGCTGCACCTCCTGTAATGATCCAATGTCAGGGAAAATACCCTTAACCCAAGTTCACCATTGTGGCAGCAACGGTGAGGTATTGGGTATTATACCCCATAAATTAATTCAGTATTAGTGTAAATATACGGAATTCTGAGGCCGACAATCATGGAAGTATATCCCCCGCGAGTGACGAATGTCATATCGCCCGAAATGAAGACATGGGTAGACAAAGCTTCATCTACCCATGTCGCATGGAAGGGATATGTTGTTGGTCGGCCGGCGCCTATCTGCGGGTTAGCTTTCTTTGTGGTTCTCGTTCAGCTTTTCGCGCCGCACCAGCACCAGAATCAGCATGATGACCAACTGTCCAACCACCATCCCGGCCAGTTCCGGCCAGCGGGCCGAGAATTCGGCCACCCAGCCCAGCCCACCCAGCGTGCTGGCTGCGCCCAGGCCATCGTTGAGGATGCGCCCCAGGTTATCGGTCAGGTAGGCTGCCAGAGAAATGCCCAGGGCCGTGAGCGGCACGGCCAGGAACAGGGTCCAAAAAACAGTTAAGAATTGTGCTTTTTTCATCTCAGCCTCCATGCCGGTTACTCTTGAACGATTGCATTGTTGTGTGCAGCGCCGCTGCAGCGCAAACTTTTTTCTCTATGAATAGCTTAACAGACGCCGGCGGATGGGTCAATAGGCGGGGCGAGGTATCTTGATATAGGGTAAATGCCCCATTCTTATGGGGTAATCAGCCCTTTGCGGATGGCGTATTTCACCAGCTCGCTGCGGTTGTGCAGGCCCAGCTTGCGCATGATGTTCTCGCGGTGGCGGGCTACCGTGTGGCGGCTGATTACCAGCCGATCGGCGATCTCTTCGTTCGATTGCCCGGCGGCCAGGAGTTCCAGCACTTCTTTCTCACGTGGGGTGAGGCTTTCCAGGGGCTGAGGCTGCGGGCCGGGCAGGCCGCCCTCGGCCTGGGCCCGCCCGACGAAATCCGTCACCAGGGCGCGGGCCAGGGACGGATACAGATAAATCTCATTCGCATAGGCGCTGCGGATGGCGCTGATCAGGTCATCTGAAGCGGCCCGTTTCGGCACGTAGCCAGAGGCCCCGGCCTGGAGCATCTCGAAAAAGTACTGCTCGTCTTCGTGAATGGTCAGGGCCACTACCGCCAGGTTGGGGAACTGGCGCTTGATCTGGCGGGTGGCCTCGATGCCCGACATATCCGGCAGGGTGATATCCATCACAATCACGTCGGGCTGGAGCTGGGCGGCCAGCGCCAGGGCCTGCCGCCCATCGCTGGCTTCCCCGACGATGAGCAAGTCGGGCTGGCTTTCCAGCAGCATGCGCAGCCCGGTGCGCACCACCTGGTGATCGTCCACCAGGAGAATGCGGATTTCAGCCACGGGGGGCCTCCTCTGCCTGGCGGCTGGCGGCTTCGAAGGCTACGCTGACCCGCGTTCCCTGGCCGGGGGTCGAATCAATCCGGCAGCGCGCCCCAATCAGGTCGGCCCGCTCTTGAATGCCGAACAGCCCCCAGGAGGGCCGGTCGGCGGCCCGCAGCACCCCGGCTACATCGAAGCCCTGGCCGTCATCCTCGATGGTCATGGTCAGACAGGGCGCGTCATACTGTATCTGGATGTCCACCCGGCTGGCCCTGGCGTGGCGCAGGGTATTGGTGAGGGCTTCCTGGGCAATGCGGAACAGGGCCACTCGCTGTTCGGGGGTCAGGTCAAAGGGTGCGCCCTGAGAGGCAAGGTTCACCGGCAGGTTGTAGGTTTTTTCCACCTCCCCGGCGTACCAGCGCAGGGCGGCCAGCAGCCCCAGGTCGTCCAACTGGGGTGGGTGCAGCCCGCTCACCAGGCGCTGCAAACCGGCGATGCCATCGGCGGCCACGCTTTCCAGGCGCCGGGCTTGTTGGATGGCGCGCTGGGGATTGGTTTCGATACCGCTTTCCAATGCCCGCAGCCCCAGGGCCAGGGCGGTGAGGGTCTGCCCGGTCTCGTCGTGCAGCTCGCGGGCGATGCGCTGGCGCTCGGACTCCTGGGCCTTGACGGTGCGGTGAAGCAGCTCGGCTCGAGTGGCGTCCAGGTGGCGGCGCTCAGCCCGCTGAGCCTCGCGCAGAGCGGTCATGCGGCGCGTGTTTGCCACCTCGAAGGCGCGCAGCGAGCGCACGATGGCAATCGCGGCGATCATCGCCATCGCCGCCCGAAAAACCTGGACCGGGAAGCCAAACCAGGCCGAGAATTGATCGGCGTTCAGGTAGCCGGAAGGGAACAGGGCGCTGGGCGTGGCAAACACCTGCCCGATGCCGCCGTACAGGCCAAAGGCCACCGCAGCGATGGTCACATCATGCCCGAAGCGTTCCATGCCCATCTGATTGAAGTT
>CAYQDU010000261.1:0-5640 GCA_964416275.1 uncultured Anaerolinea sp.
AGATCACCGAGCGCGCCATGGTCAGCCGGGCGGCCTTCTATCGCAACTACCAGGACAAATATGCCCTGGTGGAGCAGATCTTTGCGGAAGCCATGCAGGCGTTGTTCAACGCCGTCTCGGAGCTAAGCACGGTGCATTCACCGCAGGTGTGGGTGCGGTTCTTCGAGCACATCGCGGAATACGAGCGGCTCTATCGCGCCCTGCTTGGCCGCAAAGGCAGCCCGTGGTTTGTGCTGAAGATGCGCGCATCGATGATCGAGCTGGTTAAACAGTTTGGCCGCCTGCCCTTCCCCGATCGACCGATCTATCCGACCTCCGATGAGTTTGTGCCCGATCTCATCGCCACGATGTTAGTGGAGGCCGTCACCTGGTGGCTTGAACAGGATCAGCCTTATTCAGCCGAGGAGATTGCCCGGCGCTGCGTCTCACTGGCTGGTGCTATTTTCAACGAAACGAGCACATGGTAACCCACCTGCCCGCCCAGATCGATCCGGCTGCTGCGCCGGTTGGTTAGCAGACCTGGAAAGCCAATCGGGGCGGGATACCCCCCTTGCCGCCAGCGGAAGGACCAACCGCGCAAAAGCAGCAAAGATGAGCCTGCGGCGGGATTTCATGGCGGATCCACCGGTGGAGCCAGCGCGTCCTTTTGCTGCTCAACTTCTTCCAGAAACTGCTCCAGCTCCAACGTGGCGGCCGGCTGGAGCTCGGGGGAATAAGCGATGGCCACCAGGTCGGCCAGGCTGCAGGCCACCCGCCAGACGGCCAGGAATTCTGCATCCACCGGGCCGGCTTCCAGGTAGCCATCCAGGATCGCCCGGCGGTCGGCCGGGTCGCGGTAGCGGCGCAGGTCATTGGCCGGGTGGCTAAAATAGGCGTCGCCAAAGTCAATCAGGCCGCTCAACTGCCCGCTGGCCGGATCGACAAAGGTGTGCTCCGGGCCGGGGTTGGAGTGCAGGGCGGTGATGGTCCTGACCTGCGGCAGGCTGCGCATCATGGCGCGCCCGACCACCTCGGGCGGCAGGCGGAAGGTCCACGGTTTTCCGTCACGCCGGATCAGCTCGCCGGTCTCGTCAAACAGGCCGCCCATCCGCCAGTACACGTCCACCGGCGATTGGTCACCAAAGAACAGCCCGCTGTCGCGCAGCGGTGCCTGGGGGAGGTGGTGGATGCGCCACAGCATGCGCCCCAGGTCCTTCAGCGCCTGACGGCGGGGTTCGCCGGTCGGGTTGGCGCGGCGCAAAGCCACGCCGGGCATGCGGGTCAGCAGGGTGTATTCGATCCCCGGTTCGGGGTGGTCATAGCCAAGCACGCGCGGCACGCTCACCCCCGCTACCCCGTCTAACTGCTGTAGGAAGCGCACTTCTTTCTTGAGGCTGGTGCGCGGGCGCAGGCGCGGGGGGCGCTGGGTCTTCAGGATCAGCGTATCGTCGATGGCATAGCTGCGAGCCTCGCCGCCGCTCTCATCCACGGCGCGAACGGCCCTGGCGGAGGGAGCGTGCCGGCGGGCCAGCCGCAGGGCCATTTCTTCGCTCAAGACGGGGTCTGGAGCGTCTGGCTGAATGTAGTAATCTTGGGGCATATCGCCTCCTTTCCGGCTGGAGTGATTGGCCAGCCCCAGCAAAACCGCAAGATGTCTCGCTTGCAGACCCATTTATCCGTCGCGCCAGTCCCAACCGGCCGCCTCCAGCTCGAGCAGGGCGGCAAACCGCCCGCCCTGGCGGATTAACTCCTCCGGCGCGCCCATCTCCAGGATGCGCCCGTTTTCCAGCACGATCACCCGGTCGGCGGCCCGAGCGGTGGACAGGCGGTGGGCCACGGTCAGGATGGCCGGCCGGCGCCGGGAGGAGGCCTGTTCCAGGGCCTGGCGGAGGGCCGCCTCGCTGGCGCTGTCGATGGCCGAGGTGGCTTCATCGAAAAGCAGCACGGGCGGGTCCCACACCAGGGCGCGGGCCAGGGAGAGCAGCTGGCGCTGCCCGGACGAAAGCTGCACTCCGCCGCCCGAGCCGCTGCTGAGGGGGGTTTCATAGCCCTGGGGGAGCGACCGGATGAACGAATCGGCCCCGACCGTGCCGGCGGCGCGTTCCACCGCCTCGAACGGCACCTGTTCATCGCCCAGGGTCAGGTTGTCGAGCAGCGTGCCGCTGAACAACTGGACTGCCTGTGGGACGACCCCAATCGCCCGGCGGCGCTCGTTTTCCGGCCGCCGGCGGGGGTCCAGACCGGCTACCTGCACCTCACCCTGCCAGGGCGCATACAGGCCGCCCAACAGGTGGATCAGGCTGCTCTTGCCGGCCCCCGTCCGCCCCACCAGGGCCACGTGCTCGCCGGGCCGCACAGTGAAGGAAACACCGCGCAGCACCGGCTGGTCGGGGAAATAGCCAAAGGTCAGCCCGCTGACGCTGATCCCCTGTGCGCCGGCCGGGGCGGCCGGTGCCGGTCCGGCGGCCTGGTCGACAGGCAGGTCCAGAACCTGGAAGATGCGCTCAGCTCCCGAGAAGGCGCTCTGCACCGTCTGCCACTCTTCGCCCAGGGCGGTGATCGGGTCGAAGAAGCGTTTGAAGAGCAGCACGAAGGCCGTCAGGGCGCCCAGGCTGATGTGCCAGGCGGCAAAGGCCGGCTGCGCCCCGCTCCACAGCAGCAGGGCAATCACTGCGGCCATCAGCATTTGCATGATCGGCGAGTACAGGGCCGAATATTTGGCCGCCTGGTTGTAGGCCTGCAGGGTCTGCTTCAGGATGCGACGGAAGCGCGCCGCAAAGGCCGGCTCCCGGCCAAACGAGCGGATCACCTCCACACCCCCCAGGGTTTCCTGCAAGTGGGTGTTCATCAGACCCACCGCCCGGCGGTTGGCCCGCTCGGCCTTCCGGATGCGCTTGCGGAAGACGTTGGTCACCCACAGCAAAGGCGGTGCAGACAGGGCCGCCACCAACGATAGCCGCGGGCTGAGGGCGATCATGGCCAGCGAGACGGTCACCAGGCGCACCAGGTCGGTCACCAGGCCCGCTACGCCGGATGAAAACAGCGTATCCACCGTATCCACATCGGCCGTGCAGCGGCTGATCGTATCGCCCAGCGGGTTCTGGTCGAAGTAGCTGAGCGGCAGGCGCTGCAGGTGGCGGTACAGGCGCACCCGTAGGTCTTTCAGCGCCCCCTGGGCAGCCCGGGCGGTCAGGTAGCTGGACAGAAAGCCCAGCGCCTGGACGCCCATCACGGAAGCCAGGTAGACCAACGCCAAGGCCCATAACCCGTCCGGGTTGCCCGGCACCAGATGGTTATCCACAATTTGCTTTATGACCAGCGGCGGGACCAACTCTAACGCAGCCCCCAGCAAAATGGTGACGATGATGGCCAGGATCGCCAGGCAGTGCGGCGCTAAAATCTCCCCCAGCTGGCGGCGAGTGGAAGCGTTCGATGTGGTGGAGCGTGGGCCGGCCGTGCTCATCGTTCGACTCCGTTCGCCTGCGGTTGCGTGCGCACCTGGGCGCGGGCCTGAGCCTGGTAGATGCGCGCATACAGCCCACCCGCGGCCATTAACGATGCATGCGTCCCGCTTTCGATGATCTTGCCCTGGTCGAGGACAATGATCCGGTCGGCCAGCGGGAAAGCCGCCAGGCGGTGCGAGCTGAGCAGCAGCGTCGCTTGCCGGTTGGGCGGCGCAGCCGGGCCAAAGGCCTGGCGCAGGGAGGCGATGAGCTGCGCCTCGGTGTCCAGGTCCACGGCGGAGAAAGGATCATCCAGCAGCAGCAGCCCGGGCGTGATCTGCGCGGCGGCCAGGCTGCGGGCCAGGGCGATGCGCTGGCGCTGGCCTCCCGAGACGCGCACCCCCAGTTCGCCAATTTGCGTCTCCAACCCGGCCGGGAAGGTCAGGAGATCAGGCTCCAGGATGGCGGTCCGGGCGGCGGCGGCCAGGCGAGGGGAGTCCAGGTCCACCGCCCCAAAACGGATATTCTCGGCGATGCTGCCCGAGAACAGGTACGGATCCTGGGGCAGGTAGCCCAGGCGGCTGGCCCGTTCTGCGACCGGGATGTGCTCCAGCAGCCGCTCGTCCAGGTAAATGGCGCCGGCTTCCAGCGGGTAGACGCCCAAGATCGCCCGCAGCAAGCCGCTCTTGCCGCACCCCACCGGCCCGGTGATGGCCACGAACGAACCGGCCGGGATGTCCAGCGAAACTTCCCGCAAGGCGGGCTGAGCCGCGCCCGGATAGCGGAAGGTGACCGACTGCACCCGCACGGACACCGGACGTTCCTCCAGTTCGGGCGGCACCGGCAGCGGCGCGTCCAGCCCGAGCACCCGACCGGGGGCAAAGGACGCCAGGGGCGGTTCCTCCGCCACGCCGGGCGCCGGAGCCATCAGGGGCTTCAGGCGCACATAGGCCGCGCCGCCGGCCTGGATCGAATTAAACAACTGTGGGATGCGGTAAGCCCGGTTGGTGAACTGCAGGAAGAGCTGGATATAAGCGACGAAAGCGCCCACGGTCATCGCTCCGGCAATCACCCGCTGCCCGCCCACGGCCACGACGAATACCACCCCGGCCACCATTAAGGTGGAATAGATCGGCTTCAGCCCTTCACGCAGGCGGACCACAGACAGGTTGGCGCCGGCCAGCTGCTGCGACTGCATTTCTACCTGCCCGGCTGAGGCCTCCGTGCGGCCAAACAGCTTCAACACCCGGATGCCGGCCAGCCCTTCCTGCAGGCTGGAGGTCAGGGCGGCGTTGGCTTCCCGGGCCGTGGTGGTGCGGCTGCGCACCCAGCGTCCAACGGACTGCGCCAGCAGCATGGCGAAAGGGGTGGGCAGCAGCGCCAAAACCGTCAGGCTGCGATCGTACAGGAACAGGGTGACGACGAAAGAAAGCGAGAACAGCACCGTATCCCAGATCTCGATGCTGAACTCGCGGATGCCCACCCCCAGGACTTCAACATCCGCGACAATGCGGGCCATCAGGTCGCCGACCGGGGTGGTGTGCAGGCGCTGCATGGGCCAGGCCAGCACCCCGCGCAGCGCATCCGAGCGAATGTTGGCCCGCATGCGCGCGTTGGCGGTCATCAGCCACCAACGCTTGCCCAGGCGCGGGATCTGGGTGGCCAGTGTGCCCAGCAGGAACGCCAGTGCAGCCCAGGTTACCTCATTCAGACCAGCCTGGCCCCGTTCGTAGGCCAGGGTCGTATCGATTGCCCGGCCCAGCATGACGGCCGGCAGGACGATCATGGTGTTCATCATAATCCCGCACAGCGACCCCAGCAGGAGCTCCCCGGCCGTGTGGCGGAAATACGGGCGCAACTCCCAAAGGTAATGTTTCATTTCCCGGCTGCCGCCAGCTCGGCATACAGCGCATCATAGATCAGCGCGCCACGCTCCAGGGCTACCCAGTCATCCTGGCTGGCCCGGCGGATGCCCCGGCAGATCAGGTCCAACCCCGGGGCGGCCGGTTCCACCGCCGCTTCCTGGACCACGTCGGCTTCATCCACGATCTGGGCGATGTGGTCCAGGACCGGGTCCTTCAGTTTGAACGCCCGAAGCAGGGTGTGGAAGGTGCAGTGGCCGCGGTGGTGCGAGTAGCGCACCCCGGGGATATCGAACGGTTCCGCGCCTTCGGGGAGCGGTTTTTGTCCGGCGGCAATGAAAATAAACTCCGCCTGT
>CAYQDU010000262.1:0-5579 GCA_964416275.1 uncultured Anaerolinea sp.
AATCGAGACCGAGAAGAACCCCAGCCCCAGCACGAAAATCTTGCCATACTTTAGCTGCATTGAAGCCTCCAAGATATTTTGCCTTTTCATTTTTTCGCTCTTCCGGCTCCGCCGGGGTAGCTCTCCATTCAACCGTGGTAGGAGTGACTGGCGAGCTTCGCTCGCCTGCCAGGAGGTTTAACCGGGGATTTTGTCGCACTTCGTGCGACAAAATCCCCGGAATATCTCTTTTTCAGGCGCTCGCAGAGCGCCATAGGCTGCTCCACGGGTTAGGTGAGGTGGTACCTTAGCCGGAGCCGGAGAACTTTTTTGGATAGTTTGCCGATGGCTGCGCCATCGGCAAACTATCCAATAGGTTTTTTCCGACGAAGCCGGAAGAACCAGAAAAGTCATGGGGTTTCCCCGCCTTCGAAGCGGGCCAGGGCTTTGCGGTCGAGGTCGCTGAGGTCGCATTTCGCCAGCAGGTCGGGGCGGCGCTTCCAGGTGCGGTAGAGCGACTGCTCGCGCCGCCAGCGGGCGATGCGGGCATGATCGCCCGAAAGCAGCGCTTCCGGCACGCGCCAGCCGCGGAATTCGGGCGGGCGGGTGTAATGCGGGTATTCCAGCAGGCCGGAGGCGTGCGAGTCGTCCTGCACGCCGGTGGGGTCGCCCAAGACGCCGGGGATCCAGCGCGCTACTGCGTCGATCACCACCAGGGCGGCCAGCTCGCCGCCCGTGATAACGTAATCGCCAATCGAGATTTCGTCGGTCACCACATGTTGGCGCACGCGCTCATCCACGCCCTCATAGCGTCCGCACAGCAGGGCCAGGCGGCGGCTCTGGTCGGGGCGGGGGAAAGAGCCGAAGGCCAGGTCGTGCGCCACAGTCTGGTTGAACACCCGGCCCTGGGGGGTGAGCAGGATCACCGGGCAGCGCGCCGGCGCCCCCAACACATCCTCGAGGGCGGCAAAGATCGGCTCTGGCTTCATCACCATGCCGCCCCCGCCGCCATAAGGTACATCGTCGGTAACATGATGCTTATCGGTGGTCCAATCGCGGATGTTATACAGGTTCACCTGCACCAGCCCATTCTGGCGGGCGCGCTGCAAGATGCTGGCGGCCAGATAGGGTTCGAAGACTTCTGGAAAGAGGCTGAAGATTTCAAAGATTAATGCTGGCTCAGACATAGGTTCATTCTATACGCGCTCGCCGGGCTTGGCAAGGCCGGGCTTGACCCGGCCCGCGCCGTTGGGTATGGCTCATGGATCGGGGCGCTCGCTTATCGATTGCACAAACTGCATCCCGGCCAGAATTTGCCGGACGCGCTCCGGCGATAGCGCGCCAATATAGGCCCCCAGGCGGGCTTTCTCTATCACCGATACCTGCGAGACCACTACGATGCTCTGGCGGGGCAGGTTGGCCTCCCCGGCTTCCAGCAAGACGTTGCCCGGCCAGCCGGCGCGGGTCAGGTTGGTAGTCAGCCCACACACCACCACGCTGGGGATGCGGCTGCGGTTCAAAACATCGGCCTGCACGACGACCTGGGGATGGGCCGGGCCGCCCTCCGCTCCCTGCGGCGAGTTCACCTGCGCCCAATAGATGTCACCCTGGCGAATATCCATACGCCCTCCATGCGGGAATTATAGCCCTTCTGCCATATTTCCAAAGTCATCTGGGGAAAAATTGTGGGGCGTAGCCGCATAGATTTTCTCCAGATGAAAGATTTTAGCGCTTCCGGCCTCACCGGGAAAGAATTACATGAAGGGAGTTGCCGGGTGGCTGCGTGGCGCTGCCACCCCAAGATAGAAAATCCCCGCCTTTATCGGAAGAGCCAAGATTTTCCGCCCTGGGGCGATAGAGAACTGCGCCCGCCCGCTAACAGGATTGTAACCCTCGGTTAACCTGTCGTTCTTGACGCTGCTTGCAGCGTAGTGGTAAGATGAAACTATGTATCTTCGCGGTAATCAATGGACGATGACCCGCCGCACGCGCCGCCCGCGGATGGGGTTTATTGTATTTCTGGTGGCGGCCATTGCGTTTATGTTTTACATCAACACCGTGGTGGTTCCCGTAACCCCACCGCTGTTAATGCCCAGCGCCACCCCCACCCGCAGCCCCGAATCGTTTATCAGCCAGGGCGAGGAATTCTATAAAGCCGGCAAACTGACCCAGGCGATCCAGTCCTATCAGGACGCCATCTACGCCGACCCGGCCAACCCGGCCAGTTACGTCGCCATCGCCCGCCTGCAGGTATTTGCCGGACAGTACGATAAAGCCATCGAAAACGCCCAAAACGCGCTGCTGAAAAACCAGAACAACGCCCTGGCCCACGCCGTGCTGGGCTGGGCGCTGGGATTCAAAGAAAAATACGGCGAGGCCGAAGTCGAGATCAAAAAGGCCCTGTCTATCGACCCTAACAACGCCCTGGCCTACGCCTATTACGCCGAAATCTTGATGAACCAGGGCGATTTCACCATCTACGACAAAGCCGCCGAGGCCTCCAAAAAAGCGGTGCAGCTCGACCCCAGCGCCCTCGAAACCCACCGAGCGCGCGGCATCGTGCTGCTCAACACCCAAAACCTGGAAGAGGCCGCCCAGGAATTCCAGGCCGCCCTGGCGATCAACAAAAACATCCCCGACCTGAACCTGTATATGGGCATCACCTACCGGGCGCTGAACGAGTACGACCTGGCTCAGGAGGCCCTGCTGGCGGCTTACGCCCTCAACCCCACCGACACCGTGGCCCTGACCGAGCTATCGCGAGCTTTCTTTGCCGATGGGCGCTATCCCCAGGCGGCCCAGTACGCCGAGGAAGCCATCAAGGTCGAGCCGACCAACCCACGCCTGTACGGCAACCTGGGAATTATCTACTATAAAATGGGCGACTATGCTAAAGCCACCGAGGCGCTGGTTCTACCGGTGCGGGGCGGCGCTTCGGCCGACGGCGCAGCCATCGAGGGCATGCCGCTCGACTACGGCAAGATCGAGGAATATTACTGGTACTACGGCTTTGCCCTGGCGCGCAGCAACCGCTGCGGCGAGGCCGTGCCGGTCTTCCAGGCCCTGCTCACCGGCGTCCCCAACGACGAGACCGCCGTCTATAACGCCACCGAGGGCCTGGCCCTGTGCCAGCAAAACCTGGAGAACCCACCCGAACTGACCCCCACCCCGGCCGGCGAGAGCGAGGGCCAGCCTACCCCTGAACCGGGCGAGACCCCCGAACCCACCAAAGAACCTAAGCCCACCCGGTCGAATATCAATCCGTAGCGAGGGGTTTTATGGCCGCCGAACGCAAACTCACCGGTCAGAAGCCCACCTTCCGCACCAACCCGCCCACCACCAACTTTTTTCGGATTATGCTCTTGTTGGGGGCCATTGTGGCGGCTACGGGCTTCTGGCTGCGCATCCGGCGGGGCGAGGTGCGCTCACCCTTTGAGTCGACCCCCACCCCCACCCGCATCTCGGCCTCGTACTTTCTGGAGGCCCAGGCTTATTTCGAGGCCGGCAAGCTGGACGTGCCGAATACGCCCACGCCCCCCACGCCCGCCCCCGGCACGCTCACCCCGGCCCCCACCCTGCCGCCCGGCCCGCAGATCAACGACGCCATCGACGCCTACAAAGCCGCCCTGGTGGGCGATCCCACCAACGCCCAGGCCTGGGGCGAACTGGCCCGCATCCAGGCTTATTCGTCGAACATGCTGCGCAACGATACCGAGCGCCTGGCCCGCCTGCAAGACGCCAAAGCCGCTGCCGATAAGGCCGTGGAACTGGCCCCCGAAGACAGCACCATGCGCGCCATCCGGGCGTTTGTGCTGGACTGGTACGCCTATAACTCGCTGGTCAAGGCCGACGAGCGCGATGCGCTGCTGGTAGAGGCCGAGCGCGAAGCCTCGCGCGCCTATCAGCTCGACCCAGAAAATTCGCTGGCCCTGGCCTACTATGCCGAAATCCTGGCCGACCAATCCAAGTGGACCCAGGCCGAGCGCTACGCCGCTCAGGCCGTGGCCCAGGCCCCCGAATCGATGGACACCCACCGGGTGTACGGCTACGTGCTGGAAACGTTGGGCAAGTACAACAGCGCCATCCAGCAGTACCAGGAAGCCGTGCGGATCAATCCCAACATGACCTTCCTGTACGTGCGCATCGGCCAGAACTACCGCGAAGGCATCCGCAACCCCGACCTGGCCCTGGACTACTTCGACCAGGCCGCCAAGATCAACGAAGCCCTGGGCGTGCCGAATCCGAACCCCTACATCGAGATCGCCCGCACCTACACCCAGATCGGCCAGTTCTTCGCCGCCTCGGTCAACGCCGAGAAGGGCCTGAAGATGGACCCCACCAACGCCAATACCTACGGCCAACTGGGGATCATCTTCCGCCGGGCGCGCAACTATGAGGGGGCTATGTCGCTGCTCAAATGTGCGGTGGAGGGCTGCACCGCCAGCGAGAATGAGATGGGCGAAGCCAACGTGCAGGGGTTAACCCTGTCGACCATCACGGTGGCCTATTATTACGTCGAATACGGCACCAACCTGGCCTTCCTCAGCCGGCCGAATGAGAATTACTGCCTCAAGGCGCGGGACGTGCTGGCCCAGGTTACCGCGGCCTACCCTAACGACCCAACCCTGATGAGCATCGTCGAAGACAGTCTGGGCATCTGCCGCCGGCTGGAAAGCGGTGCGACCCCCGCCCCCACCCCCACCCCGCGCCCGACCGCCGCGCCGTAGCAGAGACGGGAGGCGGCGCGGCGGGGGTCATCCAGGCCCAAGAACACTGCGCTCGCCTCCCTGTCGGTTGCCGCCCTTGACCCCGGCGGTGAGAGGCGGCCCGAATCGCAATGTAAGCGTTCTGTAAGAATCTCCATCCAAACCCCCTTTCCCCTCTTGACGCAGGCCTGAAAAGTGAGTATGATTTGGCCGTAATTTAGCACTCGATCAGATTGAGTGCTAAATTATTGATAACCGAATGCAATCTATACCAACCTTACGTCTGGAGGTACCCGATGATGAAGCTGAAACCCCTTGGCAATCGCGTAGTGGTCGAACCGATCGAAATGGAAGAGATCACCGCCGGCGGCATCGTGCTGCCCGAAACCGCCAAAGAAAAACCCCAGAAGGGCAAAGTCCTTTCGGCTGGCCCCGGTGAGCGCGACGACGACGGCGATTACATCGCCATGGACGTCAAAGCGGGCGATACCGTGCTGTTCGCCAAGTATGCTGGCACCGAAATCAAGGTCGAAGGCAAAAAGCTGCTCATCCTGCGCGAGAGCGACCTGCTGGCAATCGTTGAAGAGTAATACCCATTATCGAAGGAGTTAAAACCACTATGGCAAAGCAACTGATCTTCTCCGAGGACGCCCGCCACAACCTGTCGAAAGGCATGGAAATCCTGGCGAACGCCGTCGCTACTACCTTAGGCCCCAAGGGCCGCAACGTCGCCCTGGACAAAAAATTCGGCTCCCCCACCATCACTCACGACGGCGTGACTGTGGCCAAGGAAATCGAGCTGCAGGACCCGTTCGAGAACATGGGCGCCCAGCTTCTCAAGGAAGCCGCCACCAAGACCAATGACATCGCCGGCGACGGCACCACCACCTCCAC
>CAYQDU010000263.1:0-5576 GCA_964416275.1 uncultured Anaerolinea sp.
CCATAACATCGCGCATCCCTTCGGTTTCGCGCTGGCGCTGGCGGTTGGCCCGACGCAGTTGGGCCTCTTGAATCGCCACCGCCAGCGAGTCGGCCACCTCCTGGGCGATCTGGACATGTTCAGCCTTGAAGGCTTCGACCTGGGCCGAAGCCAGGCTGAACAGACCGATCAACTGGCCGCGCCAGCGCAGCGGCGCGCACAGGTACGAGCGCGCGCCGCGCCCCAGGGCCTGGCGCAGCAGGGCTCCCGGCCGCTCGACCAGGCTCAAATCGTGGATGACAAACGGCAGGCCATCTTGCAGGGCGGCCAGGTCTACCCCCAGGTCTGCCAGGGGCAGGCTGGGCGGCTCGTCTGGCGGCGGCGGATCAGCCGCCAGCGTGTGCGCTTCGCCGCTCGTCGGGTCGATCACCAGTACACGGCTGGCAAGGTAGGCCGGGGCCAGATCGCTCAGGTGCAGCAGGGCGGCGCTCATGATCTCCTGCTCATCCCGGCTGGCAAGGATGCCGCGGTCGATCTCGTGCAAGAGCTGCAAACGGCGCACGTTCTGGCGCAGGCGGGTTTCGGCGGCCTGGTCGGGAGTGCGGTCGATCCAGATCAACTGGGTGGCCGGGCGGCCCACGTGCAGGGCGGGCGCAACCAGCACGTCCAGGCACAGCGGCGCTTCGGCCGGCTGCAGCAGGCAGACCGGCAGGGCCTGGCTCTCGCCGCTCCCATTGGCGGCGCGCTGCAGGGCCTGTTCCAGGCGCGGGCGGTCGGCCGGGGCCAGGCAGCCCAACAGGTCGGCGGCCGAATACTGCTCCAGGGCTGGGAGGGCCGCGCCCAGCAGGCGGGCGGCGGCCAGGTTGGCCTGCGCCACGCGCCGGTCTTGCAGAATGATCTGAGCGTAGGGGGAGTCGTTCATGGGTGATCTACCGGTTGGGGTTGGCCTGTGCCAACCCCAACCGGTAGATTTTTCCAATGGGCGTTGAAAGCCGCGCTAATCGGCGGCCGCGGTCTCGCTGGCTTCTTTGGCTTCGTTATGATTCTGGCGGCGGCTGGGGGTCTTTTCGGCCGCTTTGACCTCGGCCTGCGGGGGCGGGGCGTTTTTCTCGGCCTCGTCGGCGACCTGCTGCTGAGCCTTGCGCACCTTACGATAGGCCGGGCTGTAAACCACAATGGCTTCGACGAACACCTGGCGCATGATGGGGTCATGATCCAGCCCACCCTCCACCAGCCGCCCCAGGTCGAAGCCCAGGCTGGCGGCGTATTCGTCCAGCGCCCGGCTGAAATCGTGCGCTTCGGGCTCGCTCAGGCCCGCCAGCCAGCCCTTGAAATCGGGCGGGAACAACCCGGCGCCCGGCCCTAAAGCCCAGGCCCGGAAGGCGTCGGGCCTGGCCGAGCGGCGGAAGAGGGCATTGAAGCGGTCTTCGACCCGATTCAGGCGCACGCGAGCCTGAGAGCGGGCTCGCCCGGTGGTTTCATCCACCCGGCGGCCGAACCGGCCAGTCGCCAGCAGATAGCCCATCGCCGCAGACAAAAGCGCCAGGGTGAATAAATACATTCGGGCCTCCGATCAGGCCTTGCGGCGCTTTCCAAAATAATACCCAATTACCAGGGCCAAAAGCATCAGAACCAACAGTTCCAACATGATAAGCCTCCTTGTGACTATCGGGTTATTTTGAGTCTACCGGCTAAGCCGGGGAAATTCTTCAGGCGTAATCGCCGAAGAGGATTATACACGAGTTTTCAACTCGTTATTTGACGAATTTGCTCGAAGGCGCACGGCGGGCCTTCGGCCAGGCGCGCCAGCGTCAGATCGGCGCATTCGTGTGGGGTATGCAGAGCGGTGTTCACGGTCAAATCGTACACGCCGTGAGCATGCACCAGGGGGAACTGGGCCTTTGCCTGGCCCAGGGTGCGGTCGCGGCGGGCCTGCTCGCGGGCCTCTAGCGCCTCCAGCGGGCAATACACGCCGATCAAATAAGCCGGCAGGCCGTGAAACAGCCGGGCGCATTCGACTACCCACCCCGGTTCAACCAGCACATGATCGGCGACCACATTGTTGCCCGCGCGCGCCAGCCCGGCGATGGCCCGGTGCATGCCCGAGAATAAGACCCGCCCGGCAGCCCCCGGCGCAACCGCCAGGCCCAGCACGTCATTCCACAGCGGGCGCTCCAGATACCGTTCGGGCAGCATCCAGATAAACGTATCGATCCCGGCGTTCAGGTAGGGTTCGGGCAGGCGCGCCTGCAGGGCCTTCAGCAGGCTGGTTTTGCCAGAACTGGAAGCGCCGTTCAGGATGAGGATCGTTCCGGGTCTCATGCCTGGGGCGTCTCGTGCAGGCGGCCGTCTTCGATCACCAACCGCCGCCATTCAGCGCTGGCCCACAGGCGGCTGCGCACGGTTTCTTCGGCTTCCAGCAGGGAGCGGTAGCGCGAGGCGGGGTCGGCGGCCAATGCTTGGGGGGGGCCGTCTTCGACGATAGCGCCATTTTCGATCACCAGGACGCGTGGAAAGGCCACCGTCTCACCCACATCGTGGGTGATGCACAGCAGGGTCTGGGCCTGCCAGTGTTGGCGGGCTTCGGCCAGCAGCTTACGGCGCTTTTCGCGATCCAGGCCGCGGAAAGGCTCATCCAGGATCACCAGGCGCACGTTGGGGCGCAGCATGGCCCGTCCCAGGCGCACCCGCTGGCCCTCGCCGCCCGAAACCAGCCCGCCGCCTTCGCCCAGGTCGGTCTTGAGGCCCTCGGGCAGGCGCTCCAGCACGTCGTACAGGTCGGCCGATTGGATGGCCTCGCCCAACGGGCGCGTCTCCGTCCCTTCGACGCCGTAGCGCAGGTTGTCGTACAGCGAGCGGTTCCAAAGCTGCACCGCCGGATCGACCCAGGCAGTCTGGCGGCGCAGATCAGCCAGGCCGCGCCCGTCCAGCAAGCGCCCGTCGATGGCGATCTGACCGCTCGAGGGGCGGTGCCAGCCCAACAGCAGCCCCACCAGGCTGGATTTGCCCGCCCCGGATGGCCCCACAATCGCCACATGCTCGCCAGGCGCAATGTGCAGCGAAATCCGGTCGAGGATCACATGCCCTCCAGCCTGCAAGACTACATCGTCGATAGCGATGCTCACCGGCTGGCTGGTTGGGGTGGGGGCCAGGGCGCGGTCCGGCGGCGCGTCTTCAGACGCCGCGCCGGGCATCCCGGCTACCCAGGCTTCTTCTTCATCCGGGGCGCTCAATGGCTCCAGCAGGCGCAGCACCAGGTTGCGCTGCATCGGGTACTGCTGAATGCCCTCAGCCAGGGCCTGGCCCAGGGTGGGTAGGCTGAGGGTCCAGTAGAACAGGAGCAAAATCTGGCCGATCTGCCCGCCGCTGGATAGGAAGTTCAGAATAATCAGAATGGCAAACAACGAATACAGCAGCGCCCCCACCGCCTGCAAAATGATCGACAGGCTGTACGATTCGCGCCCGGTGCGCACCCACTCGTAAAGCTGGGCTTCGTGCTGGCGGCGCATAGCCCGCTCGGCCCCATGGGTGCGCAGCGGAACCAGCCCCAGCAGGGCGTCAAGGTAGAAATGGCTCAGCGCGCCGGTGTGAGTGCGCAGGCGCAGATCACGCTCCTCCAGCAGCGGGCGGCTGACGAACGACAGCCCAACAAAAAAGGCCGTGCCTAGGATGGCCAACGGTGCGCTGATCGGGTCCAGCCAGATTACACCCACCAGGGTGAGCAAAAGCTGGAAAGCGGTGCGCAGCATGCTCACCCCCAGGCTGGGCAGGAAGCGCAGCGAGCGCAGATCGTAGGCCCGCTGGGTCATGTCGGAGGTCAGGCGGCTGCGGAAGTAGCGGTCGCCCAGGCGGGGAATTTTTTCAAGAAAAGCCACTCGCAGACGGGTTTCCAGATGGCGGCCCAGGCGCTGGATGGATGCGCTGATGGGGAATTCCAGCAGCATCAGGGCCAGCACAAAGGCCAGCACTGCCAGGGCCGCCAGGACGCGCTGCGGCAGCAGACTCAGGTTCTGCCCAATGCGAATGATGCCCTGGAACAACAGGGCTTCGATCAGCACGCCCAGGGTCGCCAGGAACAGAGCCAGGGTGAGCATGGCTGGGGCCAGCAGGCCATCCTGGCGCAGCGCCTTGAAGATTTCCTGTTCGGGGCGCTGGGCGGGTTCCTGCAGGGCGGCCTGCAGGTCGGGCGGCAGCGCAGAGCGCAGCGGCAGCGCGTCCGGCTCCTGGGCCGGCTCGGTCCCGGCCTGGTCCAGCGGGCCAGCGGCCGCCTGGCCGGCTTCTTGCCGCCCCAGGATGCGCACCAGAACCGCCCCGCGCAGCAGCACCCGCTGGGGCGGCTCGCGCCCCTCGGCCTGGGCTTCGTTCTCCACCAGCGGCAGGGCCGACCAATAAACCGCCGGGATCATCAGGCTTTCTGGCGCCTGGCCGGGCTGGGCCGGACGAGCGGCTGCGCCAACCTTGTCCACCTGGGGCAGCGGGCCGGTCAGGTTCAGGCGGTAGAAACGCTCCAACACCCGCCCAGCGGCTTCTCCGGCCAGCAGGCCGCCGGCCTGCGTCAGGGCGGCGGTCATGCGGGTGGCGGCGTCGAGGGTTGCCAGCGAACGCCAGGTGGGATCGGCCAGGGCGGCCTCAATCAGGCGGGCCTGAAGCGCGGCGGGCAGCTTCAAATCGCTCATCCGGCGGCGTAACGGGGCCAGCATGCCCGCGCTCCCGGCCCATTCGCGCCACGCCTCGGCCGGAACGGGGAAGGTGTGAATGTAAACTTCATTCAGGAAACGCTTGAGGCTGGGCCAGCGCCGCCCGGTAGCCGGGTCCATTACCTGCAGCAGACCGCCCACCCGGCTCCACACCACCAGGAAGTGAGTTAGCCCGTTGGGACGCTGCACCACGACAATCGCCGGCAGGGTTTGGGCTTCTGGCAGGGCCAGGTGATCGACCGGCAGCATCACCTGCTCGGCCTGCAGACCAAGCTGGATGGCGAGGTCTTCCATGGTGTTGATCGACGTGCCATCGACATCGGTCTGGCAGGCTTCTCGCAAACGGCCATAGCTGACCGGGATATTGAAGCCTTCCAGGATCGACTTCAAAGCCGCCGGGCCGCAGTCCATGGCCGAGGTCTGCACCACTTCAGGCGCAAAAAAGCGCTGTCCCCGGGTCGGCGTTTCAGGCCACATCATCGTGTTCAGGGAGTAGATGGCGATTCGCCGGTCTGCGAGCCGCGGGAAAAATATTTGCCCGAATTGCGCAAGACCAGCTCGGCCGGGGTGATCTGTTCGACGGCCACTTCTACCTGGCCGCTGAGTTTTTCAGCCTGGCGCAAGCTTTCCGGGACCTCGGCGCCTTCGATATAAAACAGCACCGGGCCGCCTTGGTCTGGAATCCGGTACAGGTAGGCCGAATAGGTCAACACTGGCTGATCCGGCCCCGGGTTCAGGCGCACCGTGGCGGTCTGCCCCTGGCGCAGGCGGGCCAGGGCCGGGGGGGCAAAGTTGGCCGCCAGCATCCCCTCTTCGCCCCAGGATATGGCCGAGCTGGCTTCATATAAGGTTATATGAGCCAGGAAGAACCAGGCTAGCAAGACCAACAGGTTGACCATC
>CAYQDU010000264.1:0-5549 GCA_964416275.1 uncultured Anaerolinea sp.
AGCATCTTCACCGTCAGCCTGCCGCTGATCGAACCGTTCGCCGCTCCGGAAGAGACGCCCGAGGAGCGCCCAGCCCATGGCTGACACCCCCCTGGCCCTGGTGATCGAAGACGACGAAGATATGGTGATCGTATTCACCGAGGCCGTGCGCGCCGCCTGCTACCAGGCGGAGAGCTTCCAGACCGGCGAAGCCGCCCTGGCCCGCCTGGCGCAAGTCACCCCGGCCCTGGTGATCCTGGACCTGCACCTGCCGGGCATCACCGGCGATAAGATTCTGGATCACATCCGGGCCGACGGCCGCCTGCAAGACGTGCGCGTCATCGTGGCCTCGGCCGACGACCGCCTGGCCGACGAGGTGCGCGCCAAAGCCTCCATCGTGCTGCTGAAACCCATCAGCCTGGCCCTGCTGCGCGACCTGGCCCGGCGCATCCGCCCGCAGTAAACCCCTGCGGAGGCGGAAGCTGTTTCGATAGCGTGGGGCCGGGTAGTGTTCGTCTGCTGGGCTGCGCCCACGCTCCCAACCGCGCTTCCTGCTTGACAGGCCGAAATGCGGTTCTATAATAATAGAAGACTTGCTCGATTCATCGGGGAAGGCGGCGCAGTAGGCGGGGATACAGGGGGTGCGTTAACGGCGTTTTGACCGTCGTCCAGGTCGCACGGTTGACCTGCCGGGGACAATCTGCTTGCACATTACGCATTACCGGCTCGATTTTCGCCTGTATTGAATGTAAGGTGCGCCGATGAACCCCAAAAAGATTTCAATTACCTATCCGTTGGTTGTCCTTGCCCTGGCGCTGCTGTCTGGCCTGGCCCTCGGGAAGGACCTGGCGCCGGCCACCCACATCCTGGCGTGGCAGCGCCTCGCCCCTCTTGCCCCCGATGATGCTGTTCCGATCGTCAACTGGGGGCTGGATCAACTCGACCCCGCGCTTGGCTATTCATTTGCATCGACCAGCTACCTGGTGATCTGGCAGCACCAGTGGGCGGCCAACACCTGGACGGCGATCAATGGCAGGCTGGTCTTTCACGATGGCGCGCCGGTCCTGGAGCCGTTCTCTATCTCCCAGGCCGCCAAATCTGCCTCTGCGCCCGACATTGCCTATAACGCCACCAATGGGCAGTTCCTGGTGGTATGGGAGCTGGAGTATTCGGCTACCGATCACGATATTTACGCTCGGCTGATCGATGCCGAGGGCGCCCCGACCGGTAGCGAGATCGTCATTTCGAGCGACGGCGCCTATGAAAGCGCCCCAGTGGCGGCCTATAATTCGACTTTGAATGAGTATATGATAGCCTGGGTTTTCCGCCAGTCTCTGGGCGGCGGCGCATACCAGGATCGCATCGTCGGGCAGCGCCTGAGTGCGGGCGGAACGGCCATCGGTGGGCGCGCCGTGCTGGGCGCCAGCGCGGGGGACGCCGGGGCGCCCGACCTGGCCTATAGCCCGGCCAGCGAGCAGTACCTGCTGGTCTGGAACGGCGAAGACGCCGGCGGGGATATGGACCTGGTGGGTCAGCGCTTGCTTTACAACGGCGTGCAGGTGGGCGGGACGATCCTGATCGCCGATTGGGCCAACGACCAGCTTGACCCGCGCCTGGCGTACAACCCGGAGCGCGACGAGTTCCTGGCGACCTGGACGGATTACCATTGGGACCTGATCAACAGCCAGATTTACGCCCAGCGCATCCAGGCTTCCAACGGCGAGTTGGCTGGCGACGCTATCATTCCGCCAAACCAATCGCCGGCCGGCAACCTGCACCCCGATGTCGCCTACCAGCCGGAGGGGCGCGGCTATAGGATCGTCTGGGAATATGCTGCTTCTTTTGATAATCACGATGTCTATCAGGTGCTGTATTCTGGGACGGGCGGTATATTGGAAACCAGCGCCGCCGTTTCTAACCGGAATACTTTCGAAGGCCGCCCGGCCCTGGCAGCAGACAGCAGCGACGGCGCAGAACTGGCCTGGCAGGATAACCGCGACAGCGCCACGACCGGCTTCGACATTTATGGCCTGCGCGCCGGCGTGAGCTTGCCCACCTTCACCGGCAACGTCTACCTGGGCGACAGCGGCGATGAGCGCACGCCCCAGCCCGGCGTAACCGTGGGACTGTACTGCTCGAACACAGCAGACGACCCGGGCGCGCTGGTCAGCGTTGTACAGACCGGCAGCTCGGGCGATTTCTCCCTGGGTTGTTATGCCACCTGCGAGTTCTACAATATTCTGGAGACCGACCCGCCGGATACCTTCTCGGTAGACGCGGTTTCGCCGGGTGGGGTTAAGAAAAGCTCCAACTGGATCCAGTTCACTCCCAGCTTGCAGGGCAAAAACCTGGAGGGGAACAAGTTCTGGGATAACCCCTCCACCCCGGTTGATACGACCCCACCCGCGGGCTGGATGGGTTTCTCTCCCACGAGTTGGACGATCTCCCAGGTTCCGCACGCCAGCGTGCAGGTAGAAGACACCCAGTCTGGGCTGGATGCAACTTCAGCGCAGTTCTCCTTTTCTACCGACGGCGGCGGCAGTTGGAGCAGTTGGCAAGAAGCCGGCTATGCCGGCCCAAACGGCTCCACCGCGCCTGAAACCGTGTACGCAGATGTGCCTTTCCTGCAGGATTCCGGCCCGCTCAGCGCCAATCTGGTGAAGTTCAGCATCCGCGACCGGGCTGGCAACCCTGGCGCCAGCCCGGCCTATCCTGTGATGGTCGACTCCACTCCGCCTACTAACCCCGGCTATATTGCCAGTTCTACTCACACGCCGGGCGCATGGTCGAACTTAACGACGGTGAAAGTGGGGTGGCCGGCCGGTTTTGACAGTCGCAGCGGGTTGTACGGCTACTCGTACAGTTGGGATCAGGCGGCCGATACGCTGCCAAATGACACCCGCGATACCCAGGCCACTGACGCCGCCAGTGCGCCGCTGGCCGATTCCAGCGGCTATTGGTTTCACCTGTGCGCCCTGGATGTAGCTGGCAACGCTGCCGTAGGGGCCGCTCACATCGGACCTTTCCGCATCGACACCGTCTCGCCCACGGCGACCTATTTAGCGCCGAAGGGCAGCCTGAATATGCCGGGCTTTAGCGTGTTGTGGAGCGGCGCCGATGATCGCTCTGGCATCGACCGCTTCGATGTGGAAATCAGCCAGGATAACCTGACGTGGAACGCCTGGCGCACAAATACGCCCGATACCAGCGCCCCGTTCACCGGAGAGCGAGGGCAATCCTATTTCTTCCGGGTGCGGGCGCGCGATTACGCCAACAACCTGAGCGGCTGGTCCTATTCGGGCAGTGTGCATGTGGGCATAGCGTCCACGGTACAGGTGCGAGACGAGAACGGCGCCCCGCTGAAGAACGCCAGCGTTTACCTGAACACCGCTTACCAGGGGAAGACCGACCCTCTCGGCGTTCGCACGGTGCCAGATGTGCTGGTGGGCGATACCCTGGCGGCTGATTATGAGGTCAACGAACGCTATTCCAACAAGCCAGGGCATGGCGGTTACGGCAATAGCAATTGGGCCTGGCAGGATTACTGGACCAGCGTGCGGATAGAGAACTCTGGCTCCACCATACTATCCACAGTGACCGACCCCAGCCTGGTTCAGATACTGGTGGTGCGCAAGAACCAGGCGCTGATCATGATGCACATCCTGGTCTCGGTGGAATGGGATGCCGAAACCAGCTATATGAACGACTTGCGCGCCGGGCTGCGAGATGCCTCCACCTATCTGTATGACGTGACCGACGGACAGTTCGTGTGGGGGCGCGTAGAGGTGTTCGATAACGGCGTCAACTGGGAGAATGCCGACGTGCGCATCTATGCCGATAAGCAGCTCTGGCCGCACACCAACTGGGCTATCGGCGCCTTACACGGCATCGGCGGCGTCACCGCCGGCACCGATATGCAGATCCACATGCCGCCAGCTTTCGCAGGCCGGCCCTATTCCGACGCGTACGCTTACCGGGTCTTCATCCATGAGTTTGGGCATTATGGTCTGTGGTTGGCGGACGAATACCTGGATAAGTGGGGCGGCAAATCTTCTCTGGGATTCTGCACCTGGGGCAGAAAAGTCACCCCGGCCCCTCCTCAAGAAATCCTGGGCAGCATGATGGATAACGAGGCGGTCACCAGCGAACTGTGTTCGCGGGTCGATCCAATGAATCAGCACAACAAGTACAATTTCCAGGATGCTTACAATGATGGGCAGACCACCTGGGAGACGATACTGAGCCGCTATTCGGGCGGCCAGCTTACCTTGCAATCTCCCGACACGCGCGGCAGCATTATGCCCGGCCCCGATGCCATCCCGATCCCGAACTGGGTAATCGTGGATGCCTATGACGGCAGCACAGGAGCCTGCGCCCCCTTCATCGTTAAATACGCCTGGCCTGAAAACCTTAACCCGGCTGAGGGTGTGCATGTGTGGCTGATCCGGCCAAACAACTATCCGAACTGGCCGATGTACGAGGGCGCGACCAATGAAAAGGGGGAAATCCAAATCCTGGGGGCGCACAACGGCGAAGTACTACTGGCCAGTACAAGCGGCGCCCTGATTTTTGCTAAAGACAGCGCCGCATTCAGTCAGGTGACAGATTGCGACGCCGTCCCGGCCACCGCCGCTGCGGTTCCAGGCCCGGCGGCCCGCCTGGCTCAGGATATGATTGTGCTGCAGCCCAACCCATTCAGCCTGGCGGTGAGGGTGATGCCGCTGACAGACAATACGGTGCAGGTGCAGGCAGCGGCCTCCCGGCCGCTGCCTGTACCTCCAACTGCCGCGCTCTGGCAGGATGGCGCCGCCCTGCCGATTGCGGTGAATTTGATCTACGATCCTGGCAGCCAGCGCTACCTGGGTCAGGCCGGGTTGAACCTGGCCCTGGGTCGGTCGGGCTATGTCGATGTGCGGGCCACAGACAGCGATAACCGCAGCGTGACGACTCTGGAACCCTTTAACATCCAGACGGCTACCGCCAATCAGTTCACCCCCTACCTGCGCTCGGCGGATGGAAAGTTCGAATTGATGCTGCCGCCCGGCAGGTTGAAGGAGGACGCGCTGGTGACGATTCAGCCGGCCGAAATCGCCGCTGCGGGTCTGAACAACCTGCACATGGTTGGTAGGCCCTATCAGGTGTTTGTCTCCAGCGGGCAGGACGAGCTGAACGATACGGCCACCGTCAACCTGTATTTTTCTCCTGATCAGGTAGCCGGCGTGCGTCCGGAGACGCTGCGCCTGTACCGCTGGGATGACCAGGCAAGCTGCTGGATTCCAGCCGGCGGCAGCACGGTGAACCTGGAGCACAGCCTGGTGAGCACGTCCATCGATCACCTGAGCGTTTTTGCGCTGCTCGGCCAGCCGGCGACCGGAGTGAAAATATATCTACCCGTGGTGCGGCGATAGCCGCAGTTGCTCGTTCTACCCAGGCGAGCCGTTTAAGACGGGGCGGGTGGAATTTTGCCGCCCCAGGCGCGGCGAAATTCCACCCGCCCCTGGCCTATCCGCTCAGGCAAACTGCGGGTCGCCGCCCAACTGGAGCGCGCCGTTCAGCGTGGCAGAGGTCAG
>CAYQDU010000265.1:0-5532 GCA_964416275.1 uncultured Anaerolinea sp.
GCCACCTGTATACCGAACGCCGCCTGACCCCGCTCAACCTGTACCTGCAAAGCGCCCCGCCCGCCCAGGCCCGCCAGGCCGTGCTAGACTACGGCCAGGCAATCAAAGACCTGGCCGCCACCGACATCTTTCCCGGCGACGTGCTGCTCAAAAATTTCGGCGTCACCCGCCACGGGCGAGTGGTATTCTACGATTACGACGAACTGTGCGCGGTGAGCGAGTGTAAGTTCCGGCGCATGCCCCAACCGCGCGACGACGACGAAGCCTACGCCGCCGACCCGTGGTTCTACGTCGGCCCGCTGGACATTTTCCCCGAAGAATTCGAGACCTTCCTAGGCCTGCAGGGCTGGCAGCGAGCGCTGTTCGTGGAGGCCCACGGCGAGCTGTTTGACTTCCGCTGGTGGAAGGCGATTCAAAAACGCTGCCAGGCCGGGGAGCTGGTGGATATCCTCTCCTACCCCGCCCGGCGGCGGTTGATCGTTTGATATCCCGGTGGTTTTTCGGGAGGGTGCAGCCCCTTCGCCGGAAGAAGTTTATCCGTGGATTTTGTCGCACGAAGTGCGACAAAATCCACATACCGTTGAGTGGGGGCTGCCGCCCCAAAAAACAAGCGGAACATCACGGGTTAATATTCGGCGGGCGGGTGGGGCGGTTGTTGCCGGGCTGCTGGCCTTCGGGCGTGTCGGTGATTGGCTCGGTGGGGGTCTTGGTCACGTCCATGATCGCTTCCCAGCGATACAGCTTAATCGGCTTGCCGAAGAAATAGATCTCCACAATCCGGCGGAAGATGGGGGCCGAGATCACCGAGCCTTCGCCGGCGTTTTCGGTCAGCACAGCGATGGCGATATCGGGTTTGTCTTCACGGTTGGCGTAGGTAAAGCCGGCAAACCAGGCGTGCGAATCGCCGGCCGGGGCCTCGGCGGTGCCGGTCTTGCCGGCTACCGGGATGTCCAGCCCGCTCATCGGCAGCCAGGCCGTGCCGAGCGGCTTCTTGCTGCTCACCACGCCCTTCATGGCCTCCTGGATCAGGGCCAGGTTTTCCGGCTTGAGGGGCAGCTTGCCCTGGGCCTCCGGCTGGAAGCTGAAGGTGGGGCTGCCGTTGGGCGGGGCGATCTTTTCGATGATCTGCGGGCGGTAGAGGGTGCCGCCGTTGCCCAGGGCGGCCACAAAGCGGGCCACCTGGAGCGGCGTCACCAGGGTATCGCCCTGGCCGATGGCGTTGTTGATCGCGTCCACATCGCTGGCCGGGTCGGGGATATTGCCGGGTTCCTCGTCGATGCCGGCGACGCCGGTTTTGCTGCCCAGGCCAAAGCCGCGGGCCATGTCGGAGATAGCGTTCGGCAGGCCCACCCGGTACAGATCGAGGCCGATGTGCCAGAACCAGGGGTTGCACGAGCGGATCAGGCCCTGGGGCAGGGTCAGCACGCCGCTGGGCTGGGTGACTTCGTCGTTCTGGAAATGCTCCCAGGTCCAGTCATAGCGGGTGAAGCCGGGCAGTTCTTCAAAGGCGTACTGGCAATCGTACTGGCTTTCGGCGGTGTAGCGCTGGCTCTCCAGGGCGGCCGAGATGGTAATCAGTTTGAAGACCGACCCCAGGGGATACTGGCCCTGGCTGGCCCGGTTGAACTGGGGCGAATCGGGGTTGTTGACGATCTCGCTCAGCTCGGTCTGCCAGTTGAAATTTTCGATTTCGTAGGCGTTGGGGTCAAAGCCGGGGGAGGAGGCAATCGCCAGCACCCGCCCGGTGTTCATCTCGATCACCACCGCTGCGCCGCGGAAGCCCGATAGGGCCAACTGCACCTGGCCCTGGAAATCGCGGTCGATGGTGGTGTAGATGTCCTGGCCGGGTTCGGCCGCCACTTCGCCCACCTGGGTCAGGGCGCGGCCATCGGGGCTGAAGACGTACAGCGTGCCGCCGGGCTTGCCGGCCAGGGTTTCTTCGCCCCACAGTTCCAGGCCCTTGCGGCCCACGCGCTGATCCACCGGGTAGCCCTTGCGCCGGTAGAGGGGCACTTCTTCTTCCTGAATGGGGCTGACGTAGCCGGTCAGGTGAGGGGCCACGCCGTTGCCGTAATACAGGCGGCGGCTGTACTGGCTGACCACCGCCGCCCCCCACTGCGACAGGCGCTCGACCTGCTTGGGGGCCTGTTCGGCCGGCACTTCGCCCATCGGGATGTACGCGCCGGGCAGGGCGTTCTCGATCCAGTTGGCGATGGTGTCGTAGCGCCGGTTGATAAGCTGGCCCATCATAATCACCAGCCCGGCGTCTTCTTTCAGGTTGACGTAATCGGGCCACAGGCCGAGCGAGACGGCGTCGGCCTGCTGCGCAATGGGGTTGCCGCCGCGGTCGAAGATGGTCGAGCGTTTCGACTGGCCGCTGTCCATCTTGAGGTAATTGCCCCCGGCCAGCTCTGGCAGAATCAGGCCATCGTTCCAGGCCACCTTCCAACTGCCGCCTTCCAGGGTCAGGGGCATCTTCATCGAGCGGGTGATATCGCCCACAATGGCCGACTGAAGGGTGATGGTGTAATCAACTTCGCCTTCGGGGGCGCGGTTGCTGAGATTGCCGATCTGGTACGTGAGCGCCACCATGCCGGCTTCGTTCGCCACATCGGCGTAGCGCTGGATGAACTGCTCCTGGGGGATGGCGGCCTGGCTGGCGGCGCTGAGCAGGCCGTACATGGCGGCGTAATCTTCAGCCTTCCAGGCTTCCAGAAAGGCCTGGGCGGCGGACTGCACGTCGGGGGTGCGGGTGGTGAACGCCTGCGGGGTGGGCAGGACAGCGGTGGGGGTTTGGGTGGCGCTGGGCGTGCGCAGGCTGCAGGCCGCCAGGGCTAACAATAAAACCAGGGCCAGCGCGCGCCGCGCGCCCGGTAAGGATTTTGATTTGAGTTTCAAGTTTCAGCCTCAGTTCTGTTACGGAAGGGCCAGCCTGGCAGCCATCCAGGGTGGCTGATCGAGGCCGGTCCGATTGATTTGCTCTTCCAGGCCGGGCGAAGCGCGGCCCGGCTTGTGCGGCCCACCGGCCGCCTATGGCGCATCTTTTCAGGCAAGCGTAGCTCGCCAGGCGAAGCTCGCCAGTCACCTCCACCCCGGTTGAGTGGGAAGCCGCTGGACGCAAAGCCGTTCACAAAAGCCTACTATAAACGATATTGGGCCGCTTGGCAAGTCGCGGAGCGGCGCCTTGCACGCCTTTCTGGAAGGCATCCCAAAGGTGCGCCGCACCGGCTTCAAGAAAGACGGAACTCGATCTGTACAATATATTGACGAATATTGTACAAGCAGGTATAATCATCCTAGTGCTGATAAACCCGGGAGGCTTACATATGCCCTTATACCTGTCGTTCAAAGAAGTGTGGCGCAACAAAGGCCGCTTCTTTCTGTTTTCTCTGGTCATTGCTCTCATCACGACGCTGGTGCTGTTCATTGCCGCCCTGGCCGAGGGGCTGGCCCTGGCGAACAAGGAATATCTGGAAAAGCTGGACGCCCAACTGCTGGTGTTTCAGAAAAACGTGCAGCTCTCGCCCATCACCAGCCAGCTCGAACTGGGCAAGCGCCTGAGCGTAGCCCGCATCGAAGGCGTGGAAGACGCCGGGCCGATTGGCTTCAGCAACGGCACACTGGTGTTCAGCGATGGGCGCGAAGACCTGAACGTGGCCCTGATCGGGGTGGAGGCCGGCAAGCCTGGCGCGCCGCCCGTGTTGGAAGGCAAAGACATCGTCATCAACCGCGGCTTCGACGTGGTGGTTGACAGCAACGCGGTGTCGCGCGGCAAAGTGCGCCTGGGCGATACGATCCGGGTCAAGACCATCCAGGGGGCTAAAGAGGAATTCTACGACCTGCACGTGGTAGGGCTGACCGATGGACGCCAGTACCAGTTCCAGCCGTCCATTTTCCTGCCCTACCGCACCTGGGAGCAGGTGCGCCCCGGCCCAGGGGCCGGGCCAAGCCTGATGAACTCGACCTCCAACGTGATCGCGGTGCGCGTCCAGCCCGGCGCCGACCTGGAAGCGGTCAAGAGCCGCATCATGGGCGAGGTGCAGAACGTAGACGTGGCCGACATCCGCACCACTTACGAGAACCTGCCGGGCTACTCGGCCCAGCAAAGCACGCTCGACACCCAGCGCGGCTTTACCCTGCTGATCGGCCTGCTGGTGATCGGCGGCTTCTTCCAGATCCAGATGCTGCAAAAAGTGCCGCAGATCGGGGTGCTGAAAGCCATCGGCGCATCGAACTTCACCGTGGCGGTGGCGGTGGTCTCGCAAATTATCCTGGTGACCACCTTCGGCGTGCTGGTGGGAACGCTGGTATCGCTGGGGCTGGCGTTGGGCATCCCCAGCAGCGTGCCGATTATGTTCAACGGCGCGTCGGTGGCGGTGGCAATCGTGACCCTGCTGGCGATTGGGCCAATCGGCGGGCTGGTTTCGGTGCGCCTGGCCGTGTCGGTCGAACCGCTGATCGCGTTGGGGCTGTCGAATTGAAGATTGCTTGCAAACAGGGCCAGGCGGCAAAGCGCTTTGTGAAGATCGCCGGGCGCGTCTCCTTCCCTGGCGCTCTGCGTGAGAACGAACTGAATTGAGACACTTATGGCAAATGTGATCGAAACCAACAACGTCGTCAAGTTATACCAGTCGAACAACACCACCGTGCGGGCGGTGGATCACGCCTCGTTCGTCATCGGCGAGGGCGAATTCGTGGGGCTGGTAGGGCCGAGCGGGTCGGGCAAGACCACCATGCTGGCGATGCTGGCCGCCCTGCTGGAGCCGACCGAAGGCAGCCTGTGCATCGACGGCGAAGACATCGGCAAGATGAAAGAAAAAGAGCGGGTGCGCTTCCGCCGCCAGCGGATCGGCTTCACCTTCCAGTCGAACAACCTGGTGCCGTACCTGACGGTGTTGGAAAACGTGGAGCTGATGCTGCGCCTGAACGGCAAATATAACCGCCAGGGGCGAGAAAAAGCCAAAGAGATGCTCGACCGGCTGGGCATGAGCGACCGGCTGAACAACCTGCCCAACCAGCTTTCCGGCGGGCAGCGCCAGCGGGTGGCGATTGCCCGCTCGATGATCCACGAACCCAGCGTGATTCTGGCCGACGAGCCGACCGCCAGCCTGGACACCGAGCGGGCCTTCCAGGTGACGCAGCAGTACGCCGACCTGATCCACGAAAACCGCAAGGCCGGCATCATGGTGACCCACGACCTGCGCATGTGCAAGTACGTGGATAAGATCATCCAGATCCAGGACGGCAAGCTCGCCTCGGTCCTGGAACAGCGCAGCGAGATCGACGCGCTGATCTCCTGTACATAAGCCGATGCCTACTTCTCGAACCGCCGCGCCAGCCACTTCTCGAACTCGACCACGAAGAACAGCGAAGTGCTGAGGATCAACGTCACCGCCAGGTCGGCCAGGGGCAGGGGTTTGGTGTCGAGCAAACGATTGAAGAAGGGCACGTATACCACGACGAACTGCAGCAGGTAAGTCAGGCCGACCGCGCCCAGCATGGCCCGGTTGCTGAAGGGGCCGATGCTGAAGA
>CAYQDU010000266.1:0-5428 GCA_964416275.1 uncultured Anaerolinea sp.
AAATGATCTCATTCCTTGATGGATGATTGCAGAGGGATGATGGATGAATTTTCAATCTGCAACCATCCCTCTGCAATTATCAATTCCGAGCGGTGTTATGCCCTTGCCTTCCACCATCGCCATCGACGGCCCGGCCGCTTCGGGCAAATCGACCCTGGGGAAATGCCTGGCCGACGCGCTGGGCTATCTGTTCTTCGACACCGGGGTGATGTACCGGGCCGTGACCTGGGCGGCCCTGGATCGTCATATTGCTATCGAAGATGAGCCGGGCGTGACCATCCTGGCCGAGCAAATTCTGATCGACATCCGCCCGCCGTCTAAAAGCGACGGGCGCAACTGCGACATCCTGGTAGACGGCCAGGACATCACCTGGAAGATCCGCAGCCCAGAGGTGGACGCAGCCGTCTCGCCGGTCTCGGCCTACGTGGGGGTGCGCCGGGCGCTCACCGCCCAGCAGCGCCGCATCGGGCTGCGCGGCCAGGTGGTGATGGTGGGCCGCGACATCGGCACGGTGGTGATGCCCGACGCCCAGTTGAAGGTCT
Source organism: uncultured Anaerolinea sp. (assembly GCA_964416275.1). Classification (GTDB taxonomy): domain Bacteria; phylum Chloroflexota; class Anaerolineae; order Anaerolineales; family UBA4823; genus RBG-16-57-11. Next base: position 543 of record CAYQDU010000266.1, read on the forward strand.
ATCTGGACGCTTCGGCCGAGGAACGCGCCCGCCGCCGCTATCAGGAGACGCTGCAGCGCGGCCAGGCGGCCAACTACGAGGCCATCCTGAACGCCATGCGCCGCCGCGATCAGATCGACTCGACCCGCGCCGTAGCCCCCCTGCGCCCGGCCGACGACGCGGTGATTATCGGCTCTGACTGCCTGGACGCCCAACAGGTGCTGGAGCGGGTCAAAGAACTGGTCTATCACCCCTAGAGACCTAACTGCCGGCGGAAGGGCCATTCTTATTACGAAAGAGGTAGTCTATGACGGTAGAACGTGTGGAAAACCGGCGGCTGGCGACCAGCCAACCCTACGATCACGCCCGCTATGAAAGCCGGCGGCGAGCGCTGCGCTTCCTGCTCAAAACCATCGGCTTTCCCCTGCTGGCAAAGCTGGATCGGGCCGAGGGGATCGAGAACGTGCCAGCCGAAGGTCCAGCGATCTTGATGATGAACCACATGGCGTTTATCGATTCAATCGTGGTCATCCATTACGCCCCGCGCAACATCGTGCCGATGGCGAAGATCGAAGTCTATGACTACCCCGTAATCGGGATCGTCCCCAAAATCTGGGGGGTGATCCCGGTGCGGCGGGAGGAAGTAGACCGGCGGGCCATCCAACAGACCCTGGATGTGTTGAAGGCCGGGGAGGTAGTGCTGGTAGCCCCGGAGGGGACGCGCGGCCCGGCCCTGAAGCAGGGCAAGGTGGGCGTGGCCTACGTCGCCAGCCGGAGCAATGCGCCGGTGACGCCGGTGGCAATCGAAGGCACCGTGGGCTTTCCGGCGTTGCGCGGCACGGCCGCCTGGCGGCGGCCGGGGGTGCGGGTGCATTTCGGGCAGCCCTTCCGCTTCCACCCCGAATACCAGCACGCCAGCAAAGACACGCTGCGCCAGATGACCGACGAGGCCATGTACGTCCTGGCGGCCATGCTGCCGCCCGAACGCCGGGGCGTATACGCCGACCTGGAGCAAGCCACACAAAATACTATCGAGTTTCTCTAAAAGCGGCCCAAAGGATGCTATAATCCAATTGCACCCGCCGCAGAGCCGCCCCACCTGCAGGCGCGCCTGGTATCAATCATGCAACCTGTTGGCGTATGACCCCATTCTTCGGGCTGATTGCACAGTCACAGTCAGCATATCTGGACCCACCCCAGGGCTGGATTGGCTGGGTCGGATTTGTTTTTCTATTCGGCCTGATCCTGTGGCTGACATGGAAATGGCGTCGATTTAACGTCGCCTTTGGCTCGCGTCAGCGGCTGCTGCTAACCGCTTTCATGTTGCTGGCCCTGGCCGCCAGCCTGCTGGTCGGAGTGCGCCTGGCCGGGCTGCAAACCACGCCCCCGCCGGGCGTCCCGGTCGAGCCAACCGCCCCCCTGGTAATGCTCTTTGCCGCCCTGCCCTGGATGCTGGCCGGCGGCTTGCTCGGCCCGGCCTCGGCCGGGCTGGTGGGCCTGGTTTCGGGCAGCCTGGCCGCCCTGTGGCAGACCCACAGCGCCTTCACCCTGCTCGAGACGGCCCTGTTGGGTGTGATGTTCGGTGCAGCCATGCGCCAGCGCTTCCGCACCCCGCTGTACCGCTTCCTGCGCCACCCATTCCTGTGCGCCCTGCTGTTGGGCGTGTTCTACCCCTTCCTGCACGTTCTGACCACCCCGTTTAATGCCCAGGGGCTGCTGGTGGCCCGCCTGGACTATGCCATCACCAACCTGCGCAGCGAGAGCCTGGCCCTGGTTATCGAACTGCTGGTCGCCGGGTTGATCTGCGAGTTGATCGCCGCCTGGCGCCGGCAGAGCTGGGGCGGCCGGGGCGACTTCGAGCCTTCGCCGGCCGAGCAAAGCCTGCAAACCCGCTTCCTGGTCAGCCTCTCGCCCCTGGCCCTGGCCCTGGTGGTCACCCTGGTGTTGGGCGATTGGATCGTGGCCGGGCAGGCAGCGCGCAGCATGCTGCACGCCCAGATGTCGAGCGCGGCCGAGATGGCCTCCGAGACGGTGCCGTATTTCCTGGAAACCGGGCAGAACCTGATCTTACAGCTTGCCGCCGACCCCAACCTGGCGGCCGATGACGCCGACGCCGTGGCGCAAAGCCTGGCCCGGCAAATCAAGAGCGTGCCGTTCTTCAACCAACTGAGCGTGATCGACCTGGCGGGCGATTCGGTCGCCAGCTATCCCACCAGCAACTACGTGGGCAAGCAGGCCCCGGTAGAAGAGCAGATGGGCATCCAGATGGTGCTGAACGGCGTGCCGTTCCAATCCTTCACCATCCCACCCGCCGCCGACCAGACCACCGCCCAGGTGTCTTTTGTGGCTGCCATCCCCGGCGCCGATGGTAAGCTCGCCCGCGCTCTGGTGGGCCGCAGCGACCTGGCCTCTAACCCCTACACCCAACCCATCCTGACCAGCCTGAACAACCTGGCTGGCATCGACGGCCAGGGCATGCTGCTCGACGAGAGCGGGCGCATCCTGGTACACCCCGACCCGCAGCGGGTGATGACCACCTATGACGGCCAGACCGCCGACGAACCGCTGTTCTACGACGGCGTAGCCTGGGATGGAACCCGCCAGTTGTTCTTCTATCAACCGGCCAAGGGCCGCCCGTGGGCGATTGTGCTGACCGTGCCGGCCTACCGGGCGCAGCAGATCGCCCTCTCGATTGCCGCCCCGCTGTTGGGGATGATCGTCTTGCTGACCCTGGCGGCCATCCTGTTGGTGCGCCTGAGCCTGAGCGTCGTGACCCATTCGCTGGAAAAGCTGACCGGCGAGGCCGGGCGGCTGGCCGAAGGCCGCCTGGACCGCCCGGTGACGGCCGAGAGCGCCGACGAAGTGGGCCAGTTAGGGCGGGCTTTCGAGCAGATGCGGATCAGCCTCAAGGCCCGCCTGGACGAGCTGAATCGCCTGCTGCTGGTCAGCCAGGGGGTGGCCTCCAGCCTGGAAATTGGCGAGGCCATCCAACCGGTGCTGGAATCGGCCCTGGCGGGCGGCAGCGCCGTGCGGGTGGTGCTGACCCCGGCCGTGCTGCCCGAACTGGACGGCAAGGCCTCGGCTCCGATCAGCTTCGGCCAGGGGCCGGCCGGCAATTTATACCGCGACCTGGACGAGCAAATCCTGGCCCTCACCCGCCAGCAAGACCGGCTGGTGCTGTCGAACCTGTACCGGCCGCGCCTGCTGACCCTGGCCCCCGGCGCGCCGCACCCCGAATCGCTGATGGCGGTAGCCCTGCGCCACGAAAACCACTATTACGGGGCGCTGTGGGTGGCTTACGACCAGCCGCACAACTTCTCGGAAGAAGAAGTGCGCTTCTTGGTCACCCTGGGCGGGCAGGCCGCCCTGGCCGCCGCCAACGCCCGCCTGTTCATGACCGCCGAGATTGGCCGCCGGCGGCTCGATTCGATCCTGGCCTCCAGCCCCGACCCCATGCTGGTTACAGACCAGCGCGACTGCCTGCTGCTGGCAAACCCGGCCGCCTGGCAGGTCTTGGGCCTGGGGGTAGATACCGGCGACGGCCAGCCGATTGACCAGGTAGTGTCCGAGCCGGCCCTGCTCGACCTGCTGCGGGCCAGCGGCGCAGAAAAGCACTCCACCGAAATCACCCTGCCCGACGGGCGCATTTTCCTGGCCACTGCCACCCCGGTGCTGGCCGAGGGCCAGCGGGTGGGCCGGGTGTGCGTGATGCGCGACGTGACCCACTTCAAAGAGCTGGATGCCCTCAAGTCGGAGTTCGTTTCCACCGTCAGCCACGACCTGCGCTCGCCGCTGACCCTGATGCGCGGCTACGCCACGATGCTCGAAATGGTGGGCCAGCTCAACGAACAGCAGACCAACTACGTGCGCAAGATCGTGGGCGGGGTCGAGAGCATGTCGCGGTTGGTGAACAACCTGCTCAACCTGGGCCGGATCGAGGCCGGGGTGGGCCTGCTGCTCGAGATGATTCCAGTGCAGGACGTGGTCGAGCGGGTGGTGAGCGGGTTGCAGCTTTCGGCCGCCCAGAAGCACATCCAGCTCAGCGTCGAAATCCCCAAGCAGACCATCCCGCTGATCGAGGCCGACCAGGCCCTGCTGCAGCAGGCCCTGCAAAACCTGGTGGAGAACGCGATCAAGTTCACCCGCCCAGAGGGCAAGATTGTGGTGCGGGTGCAGGCCCAGGCGATTGGGATGGTGTTCCAGGTAAGCGACAACGGGGTGGGCATCTCGCCGATGGACATGCCGCGCCTGTTCGAAAAGTTCTATCGCGGCGCCCAGCAGGGCATGGGCGACACGCGCGGCACCGGGCTGGGGCTGGCAATCGTCAAGTCGATTGCCGAACGCCACGGTGGGCGGGCCTGGGCCGAAAGCCAGCTTGGCAAAGGCAGCACGTTCTACCTGGCGATCCCGCTGCGCCAGCCGAAAGCGGCCGAGCGGGCCGAGGCGTAGTTCGTCTGCGCTCTTTCCTCTTCCCCAAAAATGATCCGCGCACGGCCGGTGTATTCCGGGTTATCTTTCCGTTCGTCACCCACGCGGCCCGCCACGCGCTGCCGCTTCGCTGACGTTCCGCTGCCGGTCTCACAGGCCGCGGGCCAGCCGGCGACAGGACTGTTCTTTAACAACCTACAACCCCGCCGGCGCGCCCGGCGGGATGCAGCTCTACCGTCCCTGGGGCGAGACGCACCACGCCCGCGGCAGCCGGCTGACGCAGTACCAGTACACCGGCCAGTGGCAGAGCGCCAGCGGGCTGTATTATTACGGCGCACGCTGGTACGACCCTTATCTTAACCGGTGGACCAGCCCAGATACCGTAATTCCTGATTATTATAACCCACTTGATTTTGATCGTTACCAGTATGTCCGTTCGAATCCTCTTCGTTACGGGGATCCATCTGGACATAGACCGT
>CAYQDU010000267.1:0-3524 GCA_964416275.1 uncultured Anaerolinea sp.
TACCGCGGGGCGCGCGACCACGACCTGACCGCGGTGGTGCTGCGCGGGGCGCTGGCCAGTATGAGCCCGGAAAATATCCCCTTTGTGGAGCGCATCAGCGAGATCATCTCGTTTGGCGCCCTGGAAAGGGCGCTGGAGTAGGGACGGCCAGGCAAAGGTTTCACCGGTCACACCCAAGCAGAAAGACGTTTAGGCATTTTTTAGATTTAATTAATCACCACCCGCCCCGACCCACCCGCCGGGCGGCGCACGACTAACTTATAATACATTAATCAGCTCCAAAATTCACAACTGCCTTGCGCTGCCGGCGCGGCCCACCTGGGGAAGACCCAGAACAGGAGTGCTCTCATGTCGCCAAAACTGCTGCGTGTCCTGCTGCTCACCAGCCTGATGCTGGCCCTGCTGGCAATACCGCTGGGCCGGGCCTACCCGGCCCGGGCGGCCGAGTTCCCCGAAGACAGCCCGCTCACCTCGCCCTTCGCGCCGCAGACGATCAGCGCCGGACAGACGCACACCTGCGCCGTGAAGAGCGACGGCAGCATCTACTGCTGGGGGGATGCCACCGGCGGCATGAGCGCCGCCCAGGTAGGCCCCTTCACCCAGGTCAGCACCGGCAACTGGCACACCTGCGGGCTGAAACCTGACGGCAGCGTGGACTGCTGGGGGGACAACACCAGCGGCCGGGCGAACGACCAGACCGGCCCTTTCACCCAGCTCAGCACCGGCGAGGCCCACAACTGCGGGCTGAAACCCGACGGCAGCGTGGACTGCTGGGGGTACAACAATGACGGCCGGGCGGCCGACCAGCCCGGCCCCTATACCCAGGTCAGCGCCGGCTATTTCCACACCTGCGCCCTGAGACCCGACGGCAGCGCGCACTGCTGGGGCAACAACAGCTACGGCCAGGGGGGCGACCAGCCCGGCCCCTTCATCCAGATCAGCGCCGGCTATTACGACACTTGCGGGCTGAGACCCGACGGCAGCGTGGACTGCTGGGGGACCAACAACTACGGCCAGGCCGCCGACCAGCCCGGCCCCTTCACCCTGGTCAGCGCCGGCAGTTACATGACCTGCGGGCTGAAACCTGACGGCAGCGCGCAGTGCTGGGGAGTCTACGCCGGTACCCGTGCCGGCCCCTTTACCCGGGTCCACACCGGCACGGGGGGCCACGCCTGCGCCGTGAAGACCGACGGCAGCGTGCAGTGCTGGGGGGACAACGGCTACGGCCAGTCCGCCAGCCAGGGCGCCTTCTACGCCCAGGCCGGCCTCAGCGCCGGCTACGTCCACACCTGCGAGCTGAGAGCCGGCGGCAGCGTGCAGTGCTGGGGGGGCAACGGTTCCGGCCAGGCGCCCCCCACCCCGGTGGCCGGTCCCTTCACCCAGGTCAGCGCCGGCGATTACCATACCTGCGGGCTGAAAGCCGACGGCAGCGCCCAGTGCTGGGGGAGCAACAGCTTCGGCCAGATTCCCACCCCCCTGCCGGCCGGTCCCTTCACCCAGCTCAGCGCCGGCGGGTATCACACCTGCGGGCTGAAAGCCGGCGGCAGCGTGGACTGCTGGGGGGCAACCGGCGTCGTCGACTACGGCCAGGCCGCCGACCAGGCCGGCCCCTTCACCCAGGTCACCACCGGCAGGTTCCACACCTGCGGGCTGAAAGCCGACGGCAGCCTGGCGTGCTGGGGGAACAACGACGACGGCCAGGCGCCCCCCACCCCGCCGGCCGGTCCCTTCACCCAGCTCAGCGCTGGCGGGTACCACACCTGCGCCCTCAAGGCGGATGGCAGCGCGCAGTGCTGGGGACGCAACTACGAAGACCAGGCTCCCACCAGTCTGGCCGGTCCCTTCACCCAGGTCAGCGCCGGCGGGTATCACACCTGCGGGCTGAAACCCGACGGCAGTGTGCAGTGCTGGGGGCGCGACTACGAAGGCCAGGCTCCCACCAGCCTGGCCGGTCCCTTCACCCAGATCAGTGCCGGCTATGACTACACCTGCGGGCTGAAAGCCGACAACAGCCTGGAGTGCTGGGGGTTTAACGACCAGGGCCAGGCGCCACGCCTGAGCATGCCCGCCAGCCTGCCCAACGGTGCGCTGGGCGTGATCTACAGCCAGAGCGCCGCCGCCAGTGGCGGCACGGCCCCCTACACCTACAGCCTCACCGGCAGCCTGCCCCCCGGCCTCAGCCTGGCCAGCGATGGCACGCTCAGCGGCACGCCCACCGCCCTCGGCAGCTATACCTTCGCCATCTACGCCGTCGATTCCCGCCCCGGGCTGCGCCTCTCCCACCAGCAGAGCTACACCCTGGTCGTGGTCAACACGCCCCCCACCCTGGCTGCCATCGGCAGTAAAGCCGCCAGCGAAGGCGTGCTGCTCAGCTTCAGCGCCAGCGCCAACGACCCCGACCCCGGCCAGAGCCTCACCTTTGGCTTAGACGAAGCCCCGGCCGGCGCCGCCATCGACCCGGCCAGCGGCCTCTTCGCCTGGACCCCCACCGAGGCCCAGGGCCCCGCCAGCTACACCTTCTCCGTCACCGTCCACGATGACGCCTCCCCGGCCGGCATCGACACCGAGACCATCACCGTCACCGTCTCCGAGGCCAACCAGGCCCCCGTGCTGAACCCGATTGGGAACAAGACCATCGCCGAAGGCAGCCCGCTGAGCTTCACCGTCTCCGCCACGGATGGCGACCTGCTGGTTAGTGGCCAACCCGCCAACACCCTCACCTACGCCATCAGCGGCGCCCCAACCAACGTTAGCTTCAACACCGCCAGCGGCCTCTTCGCCTGGACGCCCAGCGAGGCCCAGGGACCGGCCAGCTACGATATCACCATCACCGTCAGCGACGGTGCAGGCGGCAGCGACAGCGAGACCATCACCGTCACCGTCTCCGAGGCCAACCAAGCCCCCGTGCTGAACCCGATTGGGAACAAGACCATCGCCGAAGACAGCCCGCTGAGCTTCACCGTCTCCGCCACGGATGGCGACCTGCTAGTTGGTGGTCAACCTACCAACACCCTCACCTACGCCATCAGCGGCGCCCCAACCAACGTTAGCTTCAACACCGCCAGCGGCCTCTTCGCCTGGACGCCCAGCGAGGCCCAGGGACCGGCCAACTACGATATCACCATCACCGTCAGCGACGGCGCCGGCGGCAGCGACAGCGAGACCTTCACCGTCTCGGTCACCGAGGCCAACCAGGCCCCCGTGCTGGCCGCCATCCTCAATAAGAACGTGGTCGAGGGCAGCCTGCTCAGCTTCACCGCCAGCGCCACCGATAGCGATCTGCCCGCCAACACCCTCACCTACGCCCTGAGCGGAGCGCCCGCCGGCGCCGCCATCGACCCGGCCACCGGCGTCTTCACCTGGACGCCCACCGAAGCCCACGGCCCCGCCAGCTACCCCATCACCATCACCGTCAGCGACGACGCCGCCCCGCCCGCCAGCGACAGCCAGGCCTTCACCATCACCGTCGCCGAAGCCAACCTGCCCCCGCAGGCCGCCCCCGACGCCTACACCACCCCCGAAGA
>CAYQDU010000267.1:3624-5412 GCA_964416275.1 uncultured Anaerolinea sp.
CCGAAGCCAACCTGCCCCCGCAGGCCGCCCCCGACGCCTACACCACCCCCGAAGACACCCCCCTGAGCGTCCCGGCCCCCGGCCTGCTGGCCAACGACCACGACCCCGACCTGCCCGCCAACCCGCTCACCGTCCAGGCGCAGCTCGCCCCCGCCCACGGCGCCCTCGACCTGCACCCCGACGGCTCCTTCACCTACACCCCTGCCCCCGACTCGCACGGCCAGGACAGCTTCACCTACCTGCTCTCCGACGGCGTGCTCACCACCACCGCCCCCGTCACCCTCACCGTCACCGCCACCCCCGACGTCCCCCTCATCGACGCCGGCGCCGACCTCACCGGTGCCCGGGAAGGCGCCGCCGTAACCTTCTCCGCCCACTATCAGGAAGTCCTGCGTTCTACCGCGCTGCAGAACCGCGCGGGGGGAGAGGTTACCTGGTCCTTCGGCGATGGCGCCACCGCCTCCGCCCCCCTCAGCGGCCTGAGCGGCGTGCTCACCGCCACCCACACCTACGCCGATAACGGCCTCTTCACCGTCACGCTGACCATCACCGGCAGCAGCGGCCTGGCCGCCAGCGACAGCCTGCTGGTCAGCGTCGACAACCTTGCCCCCACCGTCGATGCCGGCCCCGGCGGGACGGTGCTGACTGGCACGCCCTTCACCTTCCACGGCGCCTTCACCGACCCCGGCGCCGCCGACACCCACACCCTCGCCTGGGAGTTCGGCGACGGCCAGACCGCCCTCGGCACGCTCACCCCCCAGCACGCCTACACGCTCCCCGGCGACTACACCGCCCGCCTGACCGTCACCGACGACGATGGCGCCTCCGCCAGCGCCGTGGTATCCATGCACGTCGAGGCCAGCATCGACATCGGGGATGGCGGCGGCGATTGGACCAACCCCATCACCACCACCTCCCCATGCAGCACCACCTTCCTGGGCGAGTTTGGCAGCGAAACCGTCAGCCTCGACCTGGGCCAGGACACCCCCCTGCCCGCCCACGGCCGGGTGCAGGTGGCCTTCGACCTGTACATCATCCGCTCCTGGGACGGCAACCGCACCTCCACCGCCAGCGAGCTGGCCCGCCTGGCCGGCCTGGAGGCGGCCTTTAGCGCCGCCAGCCAGGGCAGCAGCCCAGATACCATCGTCGGCCCCGATGAATGGAGCTTCAAAGCCGCCGGCCAGACCCTGCTGCACACCACCTTCTCCAACTGGGACCCCGTGCGCTTCCCCTGGGCCCGCCAGGCCTTCCCCGGCGCCTTCCCCGGCGGCGACTACCCCTCCCAGACCGGCGCCGTCACCACCGGCGGGCTGTGCTATTCCTACCTCGGCCTGCCCGGCATGGACAGCATCTACCACCTGACCTACACCTTCGACCACGCCGCCCCCACCCTGACCCTGGACTTCACCGCCGCCGGCCTGCAAGAGATCACCGACGAAAGCTGGGGCCTGGACAACGTCCAGATCAGCCTGCTGGGCGGCCTCTCCATCCCACCCCAGACCCTGTACCTGCCGGTGATGGCGCGGTAGAACAGCGGGATTTCTCCCCTCACCCCCCCTCTTCCCGCTGGGGAGAGGGGGGAGCTGTCTCCCGAGAAAGCAGCCAATTCCCCTCACCCCCCGATGCTTCGCATCGCCCCCTCTCCCCTACATGCATGGGTGCATTCCTTCGCGCCTGCTCCCAAAAAGGGGATACAATAACCGCCAGGAGACCCACCGATGAACCCCGCCCTGCTCGTGATCGACGTCCAAAATGCATCCTTCCAGCGCGACGCCGTCACGCGCCAGT
>CAYQDU010000268.1:0-5408 GCA_964416275.1 uncultured Anaerolinea sp.
GCGCCTGGTCAAGCTGGGCGGCTCCCCCACCGACAACAACGCCATCCTGTTCCGCAAGGGCCAGGACGAAATCCTTGACCAGTACAAGGACAAGATCGAAGTCGTAGCCGACCAGTGGGTTGACAACTGGGATGCCGCCAACGCCCTCAAGCTGATGGAGAACATCCTGACCGCCGCCAGCAACAAGATCGACGCCGTTGTGGCTTCGAATGACGGCACCGCCCTGGGCGCCCTGCAGGCCATGAAGGCCCAGGGCCTGGCCGGCAAAGTGCCGATCTCGGGCCAGGACGCCACCGCCGACGGCTGCAACAGCATCGTCAAGGGCGAGCTGACCGTTTCGATCCTGAAGGACATCCGCAACCTGTCGCCTCTGGCAGTCGATGTGATCGACAAGCTGCTCAAGGGCCAGACCGTGGAAGGCCTGAAGAACTACTCGATGGCCGAGCTGACCAACGACCCGGCCAAGACCGGCGAAGTGCCCTGCCTGTTCCTGGAAGTGCAGCAGGTCAACAAAGACAACGTCTTCGACCTGGTGGTCAAGAGCGGCTTCCAGTCGTACGACGATGTGTACCGCGACATCCCCGAAGGCCAGCGGCCAGCCAAGCCGTAAGCTGAACGGAGAAGCCTGAAGATTGCCGGGCGGCCGGCGGCAGTTTCTGCCCGCCGGCCGCCCACCCCATGCGCCGCCCAGCGCTGCTCGACCTGGCTACTCATGCAACTGGAGGAGCAATTCCTGTGAGCGATGATATTATTCTCGATTTTCAACATGTCACCAAACAATTCCCCGGCGTGACGGCCCTGAGCGACGTTTCGATCCAGATCCGGCGCGGCGAGATTCACGGCCTGTGCGGCGAGAACGGGGCCGGCAAGTCGACCCTGATGAAAATCCTGTCGGGGGTCTATCCGCATGGCTCGTACGAGGGGACGATCCTGTACGATGGCAAAGAGCTGGCCCTGAAAGACCGCTCGATCCGCCAGGCCATCGAAGAAGGCATCGCCATCGTCTACCAGGAGCTCACCCTGGTCCCCAGTATGACGGTCGGCGAGAACGTCTTCCTGGGCAAGGAGCCGGTCGAAAACAACGTCATCAACTGGAATAAGCTGTACGCCGACACGCGCGACATCCTGACCCAGTACAAGCTCGACATCCAGCCCCAGGCGATGGTAAAGCACCTGGGGGTGGGTAAGATGCAGATGGTCGAGATCGCCAAGGCCCTCTCGGAAAACGCCCGCGTCCTGATTCTCGACGAGCCGACCAGCGCCCTGACGGAAGCCGAGATCGACAAGCTGATGGAGATCTTGCAGACCCTCAAGGCCCACGGCGTGACCTGCATTTACATCACCCATAAGCTGGAAGAATTCTTCCGCATTACCGATACCGTCACCGTACTGCGCGACGGCAAAGCCGTCACCACCCAACCCACCCAGGCGCTGACCCGCGAGAAGCTGGTCAACTACATGGTGGGCCGCGAGATGAAAGAACGCTTCCCGCGCGGCAACCGCGTCCCCGGCGAAGTGATCTTCGAAGTCGAAGACCTGGTTGCGCAAGACCCGTCCGACGCCGAGCGCAAGATCATCAACGGGGTCAGCTTCGACCTGCGCAAGGGCGAAATCCTGGGCATTGCCGGGCTGATGGGCTCAGGCCGCACCGAACTGGTGACGACCATCTTTGGCGAGTACGCCAAAATTACCGGCGGCAAAATGCGCCTCAACGGGCGCGAGATCCGGCCGGGCAGCGCCCGCCAGGCCATGCAGACCGGCATCAGCCTGGTGCCGGAAGACCGCAAGGCCCAGGGGCTGGTGCTGATGCAGACCATTTTGAAGAATATTTCTCTGGCCAACCTGGACCAGTTCGCGTCCTTCTTCCGCATCAACTCTGACGCCGAACTGGCCGCGGCCCAAAAACAGGCTAAAGAATTGGCGATCAAGGCCCCCACCCTGCAGGTCGCCTGCGAGACGCTTTCGGGCGGCAACCAGCAGAAGGTGGTGATCGCCAAGTGGCTGCTCTCCAACCCCCAAATTCTGATTATGGATGACCCTACCCGGGGCATTGACGTTGGGGCCAAGTATGAGATTTATAAACTGATGAACAACCTGGCCGAACAGGGCGTTTCGATTATCATGATCTCCAGCGAATTGGAAGAAGTGCTGGGCATGAGCGACCGGGTGATGGTGATGTGCGAAGGCTGTTCGCGGGGCGTCCTGCCAACCAGCGAAGCCACCCAAGAACGGATTATGCAGCTGGCTACCGGGATTGCCTAGACCGGCAGAACGCTGAAATTTCAGCCTCGAGGAGCAAGATTATGGCGGTTACAACCAACACCAAAGTTCCCCTGCCATCGGCCGGCCTGGGCGCCAGCCTGATGAAACGCTTCCGGCAGAACATCCAGACCTATGCCATCCTGCTGGCCCTGGCAGCCATCTGGATCTTCTTTGCCTTTATGACCGAAGGCGCGTATCTCAGCCCGCAAAACTTCTCCAACCTGTTCCGCCAGATGACGGTCACCTCGTTCCTGGCGATTGGGATGGTCCTGGTGATCGTGATCGGCAACATCGACCTGTCGGTGGGTAAGGCGGCCGGGTTCGTCTCGGTGGTGGTAGCCTATTTGCAGGCCAATATCTGGAACCACCTGCTGCCCGACATGCCGATTGCCGCCGCCACGCTGTCGGTGTTTATCGGGCTGGCGGTGGGCGCGGTGATCGGCGTGATCCAGGGCTACATCACGGCCTACCTGAACGTGCCGGCGTTTATCGTCACCCTGGGAGGCATGTTCACCCTGCGCGGCGGCATCCTGGTCATCACCCAGGGCAAGACCATCCCGGCCAACCAGCCCGGCTTCTCCTACATCGCCCAGGGCTATATGCCGGCGATCTTTGGCTGGGTGCTGGCGGCCATCGTGGTGGCGTTCCTGTTCTTCAACATGGTCTCCAGCCGGCGGCGCAAGCTGCAATACGGCTTCGAACTGGCCCCCATTTCGCTCGACATCCTGACCACCGCCTTCTTCTCGATCCTGGTCATCCTGTACGTGTTCATCGTCAACCGGTACAACGGCGTCCAGACCCCGGTGTTCCTGCTGGCGATTGCCGCCATCATCATGTCCTACGTCTCGAACAATACCCGCTTCGGGCGCTACGCCTACGCCCTGGGCGGCAACCGGGAAGCCGCCCGGCTGTCGGGGATCAATATCAAGCGCACGATCTTCATGGTAATGGCGCTGATGGGGTTCCTGGCCGGGGTGGCCGGGGTGGTGTTGGCTTCTTACGTGGGCTACGGCACGATTGCCGCCGGCGAAGGCTACGAATTGGACGCCATCGCCAGCGCCATTTTGGGCGGCACGTCTACCCTGGGCGGGGTCGGCACGGTGTTCGGGGCGCTGATCGGCTCGCTGATTATGACCAGCCTGAGCACCGGCCTGCAAATGCTCAACGTGGCCCCGGCCTGGCAGTACGTGCTGAAAGGCATCGTGCTGGTGCTGGCCGTGTATGGCGACGTATCGTTGAAGAAAAAGAGCTAAACCTGGCCTCCTCTCCTGAGTATGGAGGCCGCCCCGGCGCAGGCTGGGGCGGCCTCCTTGATTCTAAACTACGCGTCCTTCATTAAAGCATCCATGCGGCGCTGCATCTCCTCATCCGAAACGTCTTCGATATGGGTGGAAATAAACCAGACGCGGCCGAACGGGTCCTGGTAGGCGCCGGTGCGGTCGCCGTAGAATTCGTCGCGCATGGGCATAAGTTCTTTTGCCCCGGCGGCCAGGGCTTTGGCCGCCACATCAAGCATGCGCATCACCGCGACCCCACCGAGGGCCTGGGTGTAGAATTCAATCGCCTTGGCGGCGTTCTTCACCGTCAAACTGGGCGTCACGTTGTTATATTCGCTTGGGATGGGATTGACCTTCTGGTTCATTGTTTCCTCCTGGTTTGGATCAGCATGCTTTGAGGGCGCTTGCAGCGCGCCAGGCCTGCTCCCCGGTTTAATGGGGGCGCCACGCCAGGCGAAATTCCCCCAACATCCCCGGAATAATCCGCCAGAAACCATCCAATTTGTTATAATAGAGGCTTACCGCCGAAGGCGGGAATTTCTGTCTAGAACTTCTTCCCCGGCAAAGCCGGAAGAGGCTTGCGAATTTTGTCAGGAGGTGAGAATGACCACTGGGCTGCAGGCATCGCGCTGGAACGCGCTGCGAAACACATTCTCGATCCGCCGGCCAACCCCGGCGGACGAGCCGCCCCCGCCAGGCGCCCCGCCCCCGCCCGCCTCCAACCCCGAACCCTGCGCCAGCGACGATCAGGCTCGCCTGGCCGCCCTGTACCGGGTCTCGCGCAGCCTGGGCACCTCGCTCAACCTGGACGAAGTGCTGGCCCAGGCCCTGGACGCAGTCATCGACCTGACCGGGGCCGAGCGCGGCCTGCTGGTGATGATCGAGAACGAGTCGGGCGAGTGGAACCTGCGCCTGGCGCGCAACCTCAACCTGGATAAACTGGACAATTGGGAGCAAGAAGTCAGCCGCACCATCATCAACATGGTCATCCAGGGCCGGGTCGGGGTGGTCACCTCCGACGCCCAATCCGACTCACGCTTCTCCACCTCCCAATCGGTGTTCTTCAACGTGCTGCGCTCGATCATGTGCGCCCCGCTGATGGCCCGCGGCCGGATCATCGGCGCCCTGTATGTCGACAGCCGCATCCAGGTGGGCATCTTCAGCCAGGAAGACCTGGAGATGATGGAAGCCTTTGCCACCCAGGCCGCCTTTGCCATCGACAACGCCCGCATCTACACCCGCACCGTCCAGCAGGTGCAGCAGCTTACCATCGAGCTGGACGAAGTTCGCCGCGACCGCCAGGTAGCCGAGATCACCGAAACGGAGTACTTCAAGAAGCTGCAAGAACGGGTCGAGGGCCTGCGTCGTAATTCGCGCCGCAAAGCCTGACCCCCCTCTCCCCCGGCCCCTCCCCCAGCGGGGGAGGGGAGAATCGTACTCGCCGGCCTTCAGCCGGGCCTCCCCCAGCGGGGGAGGGGGAGAATCGTACTCGCCGGCCTTCAGCCGGGCCTCCCCAGCGAGGGAGGGGAGAATCGTACTCGCCGGCCTTCAGCGCCCCTGCTCCCAGCGGGGGAAGCGAACCACAAGCCGGGGATTTGGATCGGCTGCGCCGATCCAAATCCCCGGCTTCATATTCCCCCGCTCCCCCAGAAGGGGAGCGGGGGCCAGGGGGTGAGGGGGCCTACGCCCCGTCCCACTTATCCATGCGCCAGCCGCCGGCGGCGGCCGAAGGCGTCTCGGCGTGCAGGGCGGCGGCAAGCTGGCGGCGGTAGGCGCTCTCGGCCCCGGCCGCGGCGCGGGCCAGCTGCCAGCCGGCCACCGGCACATCCACCGCCTTGGGCGTGCGGGCTTCGGCCAGGGCCAGCTCTT
>CAYQDU010000269.1:0-5405 GCA_964416275.1 uncultured Anaerolinea sp.
AGATGCTGACCGTGTTCGCCGACCTGCAGGAACAGCAGGCCCGCCTGAACGAAATGGAAGCCTGCATGGCCGACGGCGATTACGACGAAGCCCTGTTGGAAGACTATGGGGCCTGCCAGTTGGCTTTCGAGCAGGCCGGCGGTTACGAGTATGAGCTGCACATCCAGCAAACCCTCGACGGCCTGGGCCTGGGCAAGAAGTATTGGGACATGCCCCTCAGCCACCTCAGCGGCGGGCAGAAAACCCGCGCCCTGCTGGCCCGCCTGCTGCTCGAAAAGCCCGACCTGCTGATGCTGGACGAGCCGACTAACCACCTCGACATCCAGGCGGTCGAATGGTTGGAGCATACCCTCGAAAGCTGGCCGGGGGCGGTGCTGATTGTCAGCCACGACCGCTACTTCCTGGATAACACTGTCAACACCATCTGGGAGATGGGTCGGGAGGGTATCGAGAGCTACAGCGGCAATTACAGCGCCTACCTGCTGCAGCGCCAGGAGCGCTGGGAATACTATGAGCGGGTGTTCAAAGAAGAGAAAGCCCGCCTGCTAAATGAAGTGGATTACGTGCAGCGCAACTGGGTGCGGGCCAGCACCCACGCCATGGCCCTGGGCCGCCTGCGCCGCCTGAGCCGCGACCTGGCCGTGATCGATACCTACGGCCTGATGGCCCTGCGCAGCGGCAAGAAGTGGGCCGAGTTCGACCTGAGCGTGCGCCCGCTGGACGTGATCGACGCCATCCGCAAAGTCAACGCCATCCAACTGGGCAGCAACCGCCCGCCGCGCATCCGGCCGCGCCTGGCTTCCAGCCACCTGAGCGGCAACATCGTGCTGCGGGCCGAGCGGGCGGCGGTGGGCTACCCGGGCAACCTGCTGTTTACCGTTCATGATCTGGAGCTGCGCCGGGGCGAGTGCGCCGCACTGATTGGGCCGAACGGGGCCGGTAAGACCAGCTTCATCAAGACCCTCTTGGGTCAGCTTGCGCCCCTGGCGGGCGAAGTGCGCCTGGGGGCGGGCTTGAAGATCGGCTATTTTGCCCAGGCCCAGGACGCCCTGGACGATGACAATACCGTGTTGGACGAGCTGCTGCGCCACACCGACGGCGCAAAGAAGCTGGACGAGGCCGGGGCGCGTCACATGCTGGCGGCCTATCTGTTCCAGGGCGAAGATGTATTCAAGCTGGTGGCGGCTCTCAGCGGCGGCGAGCGGGCCCGCCTGGCGCTGGCGATCCTGGCGCTGGAGGGGGCCAACTTCCTGGTGCTGGACGAGCCGACCAATCACCTCGACATCCCGGCCCGCGAGGCGCTGCAGGAAGTGCTGGAGAACTACACCGGCGCCACCCTGCTCGTCTCGCACGACCGCTATCTGATCAACCGCCTGGCGACCCAAATCTGGGACCTGCACGGCGGCAAACTGCACGTCTTTCGGGGCGACTACCGCGAGTTCCTGCTGCGCCGGGCGCCCTCCGGCAGCAGCCAGCCGGTCAGCGCCCGCCGCACCCTGCTGACCGCGCGCCCGATGGTGCGCGATAACAGCAAAGAGACTCGCAAGCGCGAAGAGGCCCTGGCTCAACTGGAAGCCCGCATTCGCGATCAGGAAGCCTCGGTGCAGCGCCTGTCGAGCGAGCTGCAAAAAGTCGGCGAGCGGGCGGCCCAGGAGCGGGCCGCCCATGAACGCATCCGCCAGATCAGCCAGCAGATGGCCCAGGCCCAGGCCCGCCTGGAAGATTTGATGAGCGAATGGGAACGATTGGTCGTTTAGAGAGATCAAAACGGGCGCCGCGAGCGCCCGTTTTGATCTCTCTGGCTTTCCTGGCCTCGCCGGGAGAGTTTCTTTAGGCTCTTCCGGCGGTACCACCCCATTAAACCGTGGAACAGGCATGGCGCTCTTTGGGTGCCTTAAAAAAGAGTTGTTCTGCGGATTTTGTCGCACAAAGTGTGACAAAATCCGCGATTAAGCCTCTTTCCAGGCGAGCTTCGCTCGCCAAGCGAAGCTCGCCTGTCACCTCCACCCCAGTTAAGTGGGGAGTTACCCTTCCGTCCAAGGCGGGAATTTTTCTATATTTTGGGGAAAATGTATCGCGTAGCCGCACACTTTTCCCAAAATAGCACCTCTTTCCCGGCGAAGATGGAAGAGCCATCTTTCTCAATCAGGATGAGCTGGCGGCTGTCGCCTCGGCGGCGGCCAGTTCTTCCGGAGTGTTGACGTTTTCGAAACAGCGCAGGGCGGGGTCGTAGCGGCAGCACTCGGCTTCGTCGATGTAGCGCAGCTTTGCCTGGCTGAACCAGGCGTCCACCCGCCACCGGTCGCCGCGCAGGGCGGCTTCGATCAGCGGCAGACAGGTCTGGCGGCGGTAGACGGCGTGGAACGGTTCCAACCCGCCAGGGCGGCGCGGCACGGCCGCGTCGGCCCCGCTTTCCAGCAGGGCCTGGCTGGCGGCGGCCAGCAGGGTGGGGCTGACGAAGGGCATATCGCAGGCCACCACGCCCACCAACGGCTGGCTGGCGGCGCTCAGGGCGGTATACAGCCCGCCCAGCGCCCCCCGGCCGGGGATGAGATCGGGATAGCAGGCCACGCCCAGGAAGGCGTAGGCTTCTGGTCGGTTGGTGGTCAGCAGCATCTCCTGGGCGATAGGGGCCAGGCGCGCCAATACCCGCTGGGCCAACGGCTGGCCCAGGAAGAGCGCCAGCCCCTTGTCGGTTCCCATGCGGCGCGATTCGCCGCCGGCCTGGATGGCAATGGTGAGCATGAGGGGGATTATACCGGGGTTTTTCGCATTGTGGCTCGGATGGCGTGAAAACGCTTTAAAAGATTGATTGCCGGGGTTTGACCTATATTTTGGGGGTTGCGGGTGGCTACGCCACCCGCAACCCCCAAAATATAGAAATTTTCCCGGTGAAGCCGGAAGACCCTAAAAATCTAGCACACTTGCGGTATGATAAAGATGTAAAAACGCCGCTTTTAGCGGCAGGAACGCCTTTTATGGGTAAGAAAGGAACCACCCATGAATTCTGTCGCTGACCTCCTGGATGCGCTGACCATCCAGGGCGAACTATACGAAAAACTGGACGACCAGGCGGTGCGCTGCTATGCCTGCGGGCATCGCTGTTTGATCCGCCAGGGGCGGCGCGGGATTTGCCAGGTGCGCTTCAACCGGGGCGGCGAGCTGTACGCGCCGTGGGGCTACGTGGCGGCGCTGCAGGTCGATCCTATCGAGAAGAAGCCCTTCTCGCACCTGCTGCCCGGCGCTGAGGTGCTGACCTTCGGCATGTTGGGCTGCGATTTCCACTGCGATTACTGCCAGAACCACCTCACCTCGCAGGCGCTGCGCGATCCGGCCTCGGATATGGCTGTTTCGCTGGCGCGGCGGGTTTCGCCCGAACAACTGGTGGCCCTGGCGCAGCGCAGTGGGGCGCAGCTGATCGCCTCATCGTACAACGAACCGCTGATTACCTCCGAATGGGCGGTAGGCATCTTCCGCCAGGCCAAAGAAGCCGGGCTGCGCTGCGCCTACGTCTCGAACGGCAACGCCACCCCGGAGGTGTTAGACTACCTACGGCCGTATCTAACGGCTTATAAGATTGACCTGAAAACGATGCAGGATCGGCAGTACCGCCGCCTGGGCGGCACGCTGGAGCGGGTGTTGGACAGCATCCGCCGGGCGCACGACCTGGGCCTGTGGGTGGAGGTGGTGACCCTGGTGGCGCCGGGCTTCAACGACAGCAGCGAAGAATTGATGGACGCCGCCCGTTTCATCAACTCCGTCTCGCCCGACATCCCCTGGCACGTGACCGCCTTTCACCCCGATTACAAAATGACCGATCTCGCCGCCACCACGGCCAAAACCTTGATCCGGGCGGCCGAGATCGGCCAGGAGGCCGGGCTGCATTACGTCTATGCCGGCAACTTGCCCGGCCAGGCCGAGGAATATGAGCATACTTTCTGCCCCAACTGCCACACCCGGCTGATCGAACGTTACAGCTACACCATCCGGGCCTATCATCTGACGCCGGAAGGGACCTGCCCTAAGTGCCACGCCCCCATCCCCGGCGTGTGGACGGGTCGCCCTGAAACGGTGAACCGGGGCGGCTGGGGCATCCCGCGCGCCCTATAAAGTTAAGGGATGCGAAAAAATTGGGCCGTTTTGTGGCTCAATTTTTTTGCATCCCTTAACCGCGCTGCATCAGGGCGCGTACCACATAGCGGTTGACGCCGCCGAAGCGGTATTTATAGTCTTCATCGCCGCGCATGAAATCGAACGAGCGGCGGCCATTCTCGTTGGCCCATTGCAGCAGGTTGCCCAGCAGCACCCAACCCGGCGAAAGCTCGCGCAGGTCGAAGTTCAGACCGGAGTTATACACCCAGATATGACCGGCGTAATCGAAGTTCAGATAGGCGGCGGCCTTTTGCCCGCCTACCTCCAAAAAAGCCAGCTGCAGCCAACCGGCTTCGAAGGCGGAGCGTATCAGGGCCCGCATCTGGGCGCGCATGGCGTCGGTCAGAAAGGCGGCCTTCTCCGGGTCGTAGGCCATCAGGCGGAAGAAGGCTTCGATTTCGGCGTCCAGGCTGGCCGGATCGCTGGCGATATACCAGCTCACCGGGGTTTCGGCTTCTTCCGCCCGGCGCATCTTGCGCCGGATTTCATGGCGCTGCTTTTTGTCGATCCCAGCCAGGTAGGTTTCCCAATCGCCGGGCAGTTGGATTACCGGGCAGGGCTGCAGGCGCTCTTGCTCGAAACGCCAACCGCGCCGCCCGGCGGCCTGCTCCAGGGCCGCCAGGGTGGGCGAGCCTTCGGGCAGGTTGTACAGGTCTAGGGCCTGCCAGGCCGGGGCCTGCGGCCCCTCCAGCCAGCCGCACAGCGCCTCGACGAAGGCGGGCAGCCCGTCCAGTGGGGCGATCAGGTCGAGGTAATCCGAGATTTCGATGCTGCCCACCAGCAGCAGGGCCGGCAGCCCCTCCCGGCTGCGGCTGAAGAACAGCGGGGCCACCCCCGCCAGCCGGCCATCATCGTCCCGGCCTACAGCCAGGTACAGGTCGCACGGCGCGCCGGGATCGAGCGGCCATTCGCCGCCGCCGAGATGCCGCCACCAGGCGCGCTGGTATTCATAGCGCAAGAATGGCACGTGACTTGCACTGCAACAGGCCAGCAGGTCGTTCCATTCGCCGGCCAACGATTGGCTTTCGTCAAAGTTCTGGATGATCTGGATGCGCATATACTCTATTTTCTTCCGGTTTAAAAAATATGCTTCTTCCGGCTTCGCCGGAAAAATTTCTATGTTTGGGGGGCGGGTGAGGTAGCGCTCCATGAGGCCGGGGTGGGACGACTGGCGAGCTTCGCTCGCCTGGAAAGAGAGTTAATCGTGGATTTTGTCGCACGAAGTGCGACAAAATCCACGCAACCTCTCTTTT
>CAYQDU010000270.1:0-5404 GCA_964416275.1 uncultured Anaerolinea sp.
CCGGCATCCGCGAGGCCACCATCCTGGGCCAGGCCATCGGCATGGCGCTGCGCGGTCTGCGCCCGCTGGCCGAAATCCAATACCTGGATTACGTGCTGTACGCCCTTCAATTGATGTCCGACGACCTGGCGACTCTGCAATGGCGCACCAAAGGTGGGCAGAAAGCCCCGGTGATTGTGCGCACCCGCGGCCACCGCCTGGAGGGCATCTGGCATTCAGGCTCGCCGATGGCCGGGCTGATCCACCTGCTGCGCGGCATGTACGTGTTCGTGCCGCGCGATATGACCCGCGCGGCCGGGTTCTACAACACCCTGCTGCAGGCCGAAGAACCAGCCCTGGTGGTGGAAGTGCTGAACGGCTACCGCATCCGCGAGCGCCTGCCGGATAACATCGCCCAGATAACCGTGCCGCCGGGCGTGCCGGAAGTGCTGCGGGAAGGCGGCGACATCACGCTGGTGACCTATGGGGCCTGCTGCCGGGTGGTGATGGAGGCGGCCGAACGTCTCAGCCGGGTGGGGATCGAGGCCGAGGTGATCGATGTGCAGAGCCTGCTGCCTTTCGACCGGCCGGGTAAGATCGTCCAATCGCTGCAAAAGACCGGGCGGATCGCCTTCATCGACGAGGATGTGCCGGGCGGAACCAGCGCTTATATGCTGCAAGAAGTGATCGAAAAGCAGGGCGGCTATTTCTGGCTCGATTCGCCTCCCCGCACCCTGTCGGGTCCGGCCCATCGCCCGGCCTACGGTTCGGACGGCGATTACTGGTCGAAGCCCACCGCCGAGCAGGTCTTCGACCTGGCCTACGACATGCTGCGCGAAGTCGATCCGGCCCGCTACCCGGCGTTATAAAAATATGGCTTTTCTGGCTTCGTTGGGAAAGCCGAACATATCTCGTGGGGATATGGGATCTGGCGCAGCCGGCCCCCATATCCCCAACACCCAAACACACCAAGTCAAGGAGAGGCTATGCCGACGCAAGTGCTTATGCCCCAGTTGGGCGAATCGGTGGTGGAGGGGACGCTCACCAAATGGCTGAAGCAGCCGGGCGAGCAGGTGGAACAGTACGAACCTCTGGTGGAGGTCAACACCGATAAAGTGGACACCGAAGTACCCAGCCCGGTGAGCGGGGTGCTGCTGGAAACCCTGGTTCCGGCCGGGACGGTGGTGCAGGCCGGGGCGCTGCTGGCCTGGATTGGCCAGCCGGGCGAAGCGCCCGCTGCGCCGCCCGCTGCGCCGCCCGACAAGACTCCAAAGCCTGGCGAGGTCCGGCCAGAACCGGCTGGCGGCGCAATTGCGCCCGCCGTCGGGCGCAGCCGCGACCTGGGCTTTATCTCGCCGGTGGTGGCAAAGATGGCCGGCGAGCATGGCATCGACTTGTTCCAGGTTCCGGGAACCGGCCAGGGCGGGCGGATCACCAAGAAAGACATCGAGAATTACCTGGAACGGCGCGAGCAGCAGCCGGCTGCGCCGCCTGCGGTGTCCAGCCCGGCGGCTGCGCCGGTTGCGCCGATCCCTGCGCCGGCCGCGCCGCCGCCTGCCCCGGCTGGCCTGCCCGGCGAGGCCGAGATCCTGCCCCTCACCAGCCTGCGCCGCTCGATTGCCGAGCATATGGTCTACAGCAAGCATACCTCGCCCCACGTGACCACCATCATGGAGGCCGACCTGAGCCGCATCGTGGCCCACCGCCAGGCTCACAAGGCCGCCTTCGCCCAAGACGGAGTCAACCTCACCTTCACCGCCTATTTCGTGGCCGCCATCGTGGCCGGGCTGAAAGCTTACCCGGTCGTCAATTCCTCCTGGTCGGACGATGGGCTGCGCCTGCACCGGGCGCTCAACATTGGCATGGCGACCTCGCTGGGCGAGGCCGGGCTGATTGTGCCGGTGATCAAAAACGCGGCCGAGCTTTCGCTGCTGGGCCTGGCCCGCGCTATCAACGACCTGGCAAACAGGGCCCGCGCCCGCCAGCTCAAGCCCGACGAAGTGCAGGGCGGTACTTTCACCATCACCAACCACGGCATCAGCGGCTCGCTGTTTGCTACCCCTATCATCAACCAGCCCCAGTGCGGCATTTTAGGCGTGGGGATGCTGCAAAAACGGGTGGTGGTGGTGACCGATGCGGACGGCAACGACAGCCTCGCCATCCGCCCGATGGCCTACCTGGGCCTGACCTTCGACCATCGCATCCTCGACGGCGCTACCGCCGACTACTTCCTGGGCAAAGTGGTCGAGACTCTGCAAACCTGGAGTTGATGGATGGGGCAGCCGGGGGCGCAGCCATTGGCTGCCCCATAGACAAAAAATTTCCCGGCAAAGCCGGAAGACCCCCTATTTGGAGACGTGGGAACGGTTGCGCCGTTCCCACGTCTCCAAATACCTTCTCCGTTGGTACTTGTGGGCCAGGGAGGAACGGGTACACTTTGGTATAATGAGGCAATCCAGAATCGTTCGCCGCGCCCGGCGCGGCGTTAACCCAAGCGCGTCAGTGTCAGGAGAATCTATGAGCGAATATGATGTCATCGTAATTGGCGCCGGACCGGGGGGCTATGTGTGTGCTATCCGGGCCGCGCAGTTAGGGCTGAAAACGGCAATCGTAGAAAAACAATGGATGGGCGGGGTGTGTCTGAACGTGGGCTGCATTCCGTCTAAGTCGTTGCTCAAGAACGCGGATGTCGCTCACACCCTGCGCGAGCGCGGCAAAGAACTGGGCTTTTCTTTCGAGAACCTGACCCTGGATTATTCGGTAGCCGTCAAGCGCAGCCGCCAGGTATCCGACCGGCTGACCAAGGGGGTAGGCTACTTGATGAAGAAGAATAACATCGACGTCCACATGGGAACGGCCAAAGTGACCGCCCGCGACGTTGTGACTGTGACCGATAAAGATGGTAAAGCCAGCGAGCTGAAGACCAAAAACATCGTCATCGCCACCGGGGCCAGCGTGGCCGTCCCGCCGGCCTGGAAGGTCGATGGGCAGAAGATCGTCACCTACCTGGAAGCCATCTTACAAGAGAAGCTGCCCAAATCGGCGGTCATCATCGGGGCTGGGGCTATCGGGGTTGAATTTGCCACCGTGTGGAACTCCTACGGCGTCGATGTGACGATTGTCGAAATGCTGCCGCGCCTGCTGCCCCTGGAAGACGAAGAAGTCAGCGACGAACTGGCGAAGGCTTTCAAGCGCCGCAAGATTAATTTCCTGACCGGGCATAAAGTCCAGTCGCTCGAAGCGACCGAAGGCGGGGTGCGCCTGGTTGTGACCGGCGAAGCCGGCGAAAAGACCCTCGAAGCTGAGCAGGCCCTGGTTGCCATTGGCTTCCGGCCCAATGGGCGCGGTTTAGGCTTAGAGGACGTGGGCGTCAGACTCAGCGAGCGCGGCGCGGTGGAGGTCGACGAGCGCATGGCAACCAACGTGCCGGGCATTTGGGCCATTGGCGACGTGACCGCCAGGCTGATGCTGGCCCATGTTGGCTCGGCCCAGGGCATTGTGTGCGCCGAGAACATCGCCGGGGTCGAAACCGTGACCCTGAACTACGAGATGATGCCCCGCGCTACCTACTGCCAGCCGCAGGTGGCCTCCTTTGGGATCACCGAAGCGCAGGCCAAAGAGCGCGGCTATGAGGTCAAAGTGGGGCGGTTCCCCTTCCAGCCCAACGGCAAAGCCCTGGGGCTGGGCGAGAACGTGGGTTTTATCAAGATCATAACCGACGCCAAATATGGCGAAATCCTGGGGGCGCACATGATCGGCCCAGAAGTGACCGAGCTGTTGCCCGAACTGACCCTGGCGCAAATGATGGAGCTGACCACGGCCGAGATCGCCCGCAACGTCCACGCTCACCCCACCCTGAGCGAGGCGTTGATGGAAGCGGCCCACGCCGCCTCGGGTCACGCCATTCATATCTGAGCTGCCTATAGCGTCGTTTCCACCGCCGGCGGGCTTGCCGCGGTTGAAACGACGCCCCAAACCCTTGAGGTCATTGAGAAGCGGTATGGCGGATAAAAAGCTGGATAAGCGAGTCGAAGAGGCTACAAAAGCTTATCAGAAGAAGGATAAGCGCAAGGGGGCCCAAATCCTGGATGAAGTTCTGCGGAAAGACATCAATCATCCTGGCGCGTGGGCGCTTTTGTATCAACTGTTTGGCAACGGGCGCGATTTTACCGAATTTCAGCGGGCCTTCGCGCTGCAATATTATCCAGACCGCCTGGCCGAGCTGCGACCTGGGGAGATTGTCCTGCCGGTGAGCGCGCCGGCGGTAGCCCCGCTCTCTTCGGCTGCTACAGGATTTACGCCGGCCGAGCCAGAACAGCCCGAAAAACGTTCGTTCCTGAGCCGCCTGTTTGGGCGAGGCAAAGACAAAAAGCATGCGGCCGCGCCGATGGTCCCGCCCAAGAGCGCAGAAACGCCCAGCGCCGTGCGGCGGCGCACCATGCCTGGCGCGGCCCCCGCGCCTTCCCGCCCGATTTCGTCGGTTATTCCGGCGGGGCCGCCGGCTGCCCCGCCGGCGGCCACACCTGCGCCGCCCCCGGCCGGGATGCCAGCGCCCTCGCTGCTGGCCTCGCGCCCGCCGCTGCAGCCCTCGCCCGTCCCACCCAGTGTGCTTTCGTCCAACCTGTCGAACGCCGCTCCGAAACCGGTCTCGGATAAGAAAATCCACGTGGTGGTGGTGGACGATATTCCCCAGACCCGCGAGACCCTCATCCGCACCCTGCGCTTTCAAGAGAACATCGAGGTAGATGGCACGGCCACCAACGGCCTGCAGGCCATCGAACTGGTCAAAGAAGTGCGCCCAGACGTGGTCATCATGGACGTGAACATGCCGGATATGGATGGCATTACCGCCACCCGCTATATCAAGCAGCAGGTTCCGTCTACCCAGATTATCATCCTGACCGTCCAGGACGATGTGGACTACATCCGCCAGGCGATGAACGCCGGGGCGCGCGACTTTCTGGCGAAGCCGCCCATGATCGAAGACCTGATGACCGCCGTCCAACGGGCGGCCGAGTTCGCCCGCCGGGAACGCGAGAACGCCGCCCCGCCGGTGACGAAGAGCGGCGTGACCACCGGCCTGGCTGCCACCACCACCGCCTCGCTGGCCGGGCGCGGCCGGATCATCAGTGTCTACAGCCCGCGCGGCGGATGCGGCTGCACCACCCTGGCCTGCAACCTGGCGGCGGCCCTGTATACCCCCGAAAACCGGGTGGGCGTGGTGGATGGACAGCTTCAATATGGCGATGTAGCGGTGTATTTCAACCTGCAGGCTAAAAACGACATCATCGACCTGGCCCCCCATGTGGCTGAACTGGACCCGGAGCTGGTCGAAGAAGTGATGGCGAGTCATACATCGGGAATCAAGGTCTTACCGGCCTCCCGCCCGGAACGTGCGGAGCTGGTGACCGGCCCGCAGTTCAGT
>CAYQDU010000271.1:0-5349 GCA_964416275.1 uncultured Anaerolinea sp.
ACCGTGGAACAGGTATGGCGCTCTTCGAGCGCCTTCAAAAAGAGATGTTTCGTGGATTTTGTCGTACTTCGTGCGACAAAATCCACGATTAATCCTCTTTCCTGGCGAGCTTCGCTCGCCAGTCACCTCCACCACGGTTGAGTGGAGAGCTACTCGCCACGCAACAACCCCCCAATAGTATTTCTTTCCCGGCAAAGCCGGAAGAGCCCATTTAAATCAATAGCTCATGGCGCAGCCATCAGCGCGCGGGTCGCTGCCGGCGCACAGCACGCCGCTGGTTGGGTCGCGCAAAATCACCTGGCCGCGGCCGAAGATAGAGCGATTGTAGCCGCTGGTAGGCGTCACCGGATGGCCCAGGGCGGCCAGCTCGGCCATCACTCCCACCGGGATGCCCTCTTCCAGGGCCACGGCGCTATCTGGCGCGCCGGCTTCGATGCAAAAGCGCGGCCGATCCAGGGCCGCCTGGGGGTCCAGCCCATCGTCCACCAACCCGGTCAAAACCTGCACATGGCCCTGCGGCTGCATAAACCCGCCCATCACCCCAAAGCAGGCCCACAACGCCTCCCCCTCGCCTCCAACCTCTCCCTCTGGAGAGGGGAGGATCCAGGGGAGAGGGGTGCTCTCCCCTCCCCCCGGTGGGGGGAGGGGCCGGGGGTGAGGGGCGCACGTCGCCAGAGCCGGAATGATGGTGTGATAGGGCCGCTTGCCAGGAGCCAGGGCATTGGGGTGCTGCGGGTCAAGGCTGAAATTATGACCCCGGTTTTGCAGCGTGAAGCCCCACCCGGCCGGCACCAACCCGGTGCCAAAACCCATGTAATTGCTGTTGATGAACGAACAGGCGTTGCCCCATCCATCCACCACGCTGAAATAGACCGTATCCGACCCGGCCACGGGCGAGCCATGCGCCCGGTCGAGGCTGGCCCGGCGTGGGTCAATCAAGGCCCGCCGCTCGGCGGCGTAGGCGGTCGACAGCAGGGCATCCAGCGGGGCCGGGTTGAAAGCCGGATCGGCTACATACCAGCGCGTATCGGCAAAGGCCAGGCGCAGGGCTTCGATCTCCAGGTGCAGCCGCTCAGCGGAAAGCGGTGGCAGGACGGCCAGGTCGAACCCTTCCAGCAGGTTGAGGGCCAGCAGAGCAGTCAACCCCTGCCCGTTGGGCGGGCATTCCCAAATGCGCACCCCCCGGTACAGGGTGCTGATGGGCGTTTCCCAGGCGCTTTGATGGGCAGCCAGGTCGGCGGGCGTCAGGCAGCCGCCGGCGGCCTGCACCACCTGGGCCGCCGCCTCAGCGATCTCGCCCTGGTAGAAAGCAACCTTACCGCCCTCGGCAATGCGCTGCAGGGTGCGGGCCAGGCCGGGGTTGCGGAATATCTCTCCGGCGCGAGGAGCGTGACCGTCAATGGTCAGTTCTTGCCCGCCCAGGGCCGTGCAAAGCTGGCGGTTGACGCCGCTCTCCCAGGCGCGGGCGGTGAGCGGAGCCACCGGGAAGCCCTCTTCAGCCAGGCGGATGGCCGGGGCCAGGATACGGCTTAGCGGCAGCGAGCCGTGCCGCTCGATCAGGTCACACCACCCGGCGCAGGCCCCCGGCACGGTAACACAATGGGCGTGATAGGGCGGCAGTTTATCAGCCAGCCCTTCTCGCGCCAGGCGTTCCAGGGTCAGCCCGGCCGGCGCCCGGCCCGAACCGTTCAAGGCGCTCACCCGGCGCGTGGCGGCGTCATAAACCAGGGCGAAGCAGTCTCCACCCAGGCCGGTGGAGGTGGGCTCGGTCACATTGAGGGCGGCGGCCGTGGCGATGGCAGCGTCGGCGGCGTTGCCGCCCTGGGCCAAGATTTCCAGCCCGGCGGCGGCGGCCAACGGCTGTGAGGCCGCTACAATTCCCCGCCGGGCGTACACCGGCGAGCGGCGTGAGGTGAATTCAAGGGGATGGTTCATAGGATCATTGAGCAGTTCTGGCTCTTCCACCGCAGGCAGGGATATTTTCTATTGTTGGGGGCGGGGCGGGCCATGCCCGGCCCGCCCCCAACAATACCTTCTAATGACGGTTCAGCGCCGCGCTCAGGGGTTACGGCGAGCGCCGCACGTCCAACCCCTGCCCGGCAACGACTTCGCCCACCTGCCACAGCGGCTGCTCTAACTCGACCGCCCGGCGCTGGAAAGCTTCCAGCCGGTCGGGCGGGACGCACAGCAGCAGCCCGCCGCTGGTCTGGGCGTCGAACAACAGCAACTGCTCGATCTCATCCAGGTCGGGCGCAAAACGCGCCTGGGTCTCGAAAAACAGCTTGTTATCGGCCGAGCCGCCGGGGAAGATGCCCTTTCGGGCGTAATTCAGCGCGCCCTGGGTGAAGGGCATACGGTCAAAGAAAAAGCGCAGCCCCACCCCAGAGGCGTTGGCGATCTCGGAAGCATGGCCCAGCAGCCCAAACCCGGTGATGTCGGTGCCAGAACGCAGCCCAAACTCGGCCGCCAACTGCCCGGCTTCCCGGTTGAGGCGAGTCATCCAGCCCACCGCGGCGTCCACGTCCTCAGGATCGGCCTGCTGGCGCTTGAGGGCGGTGGTCACCGTCCCAAAGCCGAGCGGCTTGGTCAGCAGCAGAACGTCGCCCGGCTGCGCCCCGCCTTTGGAGACGATGCGCTGCGGATGGACGAAGCCCAATACCACCAGACCATACTTTGGCTCTTTATCTTGCACCGTGTGGCCGCCGGCTAAAACCACGCCCGCCTGGCGCACCTTCTCGGCCCCGCCGCGCAGGATGGCCGCGCTGATCTCGACCGGCAGATCGGGCGGCAGAGCAGCGATGTTCAGGGCCAGGAAAGGCTGCCCGCCCATGGCGTATACATCCGAGAGGGCGTTAGCGGCAGCAATGGCCCCATAGTCGTAGGGATCATCTACGACCGGGGTGAAGAAATCGGTGGTCGCCAGTAGAGCGCGTTCGTCATCCAACCGCCAGATGGCCGCGTCGTCGGGGTCGCCCAGGCCCACCAGCAGATCCGGATAATCGGCCGGCTGAAAGATATTTTGCAGAGGGCGCAGTACCTGCGCCAGCGTTTCCGCGTTTAGCTTCGACGCTCAACCGGCGCAGTTCGATAGACTGGTCAGGCGGATTTGCCGCCCAGAAGGGGAAGGTTGCATGGCGAAAATTATACCCGGTTTAGCAGATGAACAGCTAATCGCTCATCCGCTAAACCAGACCGGCGAATATCAAGCGAAAAGTCCTGCGCCCCAGGCACGTTGGGGGCCGCCAGAATCATGGAGCGAGGGCGTCAAAGGCGCGCAGCAGGTCGGCCAGAGCCGACTGGATGTGGTTCCGTACTAACTGCTCGGCCAGGAGGGCGTCGTGGGCATCCAGAGCAGCCAGGATGCATGCATGCTCGTTGGCGTCGTTGACGTCGCGCTCGGGCAGGGTGGTCAGCGCGGAGCGGAAGTAGTTGCTCCACAACATGCTGGGGAAGGCGTCCCACAACTGGTTCAGGGTGCGGATGAGGTAGCTGCGCCGGCTGGCGGCAAAGATCACCTGATGGAAGCGGCGGTTCAGATCGCGGTGCTCCAGCAGAAATTCGGGGGCCATGCGCTGCCTCATGCGCTCTAACAGGCTGTGCAGTTCAGCCAGTTCTGAGGGGGTGATGCGCAGGGCGGCCGAATGGGCCGCCGCGCCTTCCAGGAACATGCGGTGGTTATACAGGTCGATCACATCTTCAGGCGAAAACTCGACTACCCGCGCCCCCCGGTAGGGGACGTGTTCCACCAGCCCTTCGGCGGTCAGTTCTTTGAGGGCTTCACGGACCGGCATCTGGCTGACGCCCAGTTCTTGGGCCAGGCGCTCCTGGCGCAGCCATTCGCCAGGGCGATAGCGGCCTTCGAGAATCGCCAGGCGCAACTGTTCGGCGACCACCCGGCGAAGTTGTTTGTGTTCATTAAGGTCCATACATGTTCCTGAACGATACGGCAAAAAGAAGCCATCTACCCGGGTAAAAATATGGTTCTTCCGGCTTGGCCGGGAAAATTCCTATACTTTGGGGGTGCGGGTGGCGTAGCCACCCGCACCCCCAAAGTATAGGTCAAACCCCGTCTTCGGCGAAAGAGCCAAAAACATTCAAGGCATTGCGGCTTCACCAGCAGCGCTCCCCGGAATCGCAGGCGCGGACAGCCCTCTACGCCCGCCGTTCAACCCCACTCCGGTTACAGGGAGGCGATGGCATCCATCGTTGCTGGAAAAGCTAATATCTCTCGTGCTGGATATTATATCTAATATCCAGCACAGGCTAGAATATCACCGCCATTCCAGCGCGTCAAGAGGCGCGCCTCTCGGCAGAAAAACCCGGCTCAAGAAAAATTTCCCGAGGCTTCGGGCTGGAACGTCACCCGCGCGACGCGCAGGCTGCGCTTCCCACCGGGCGTATCCCATTCAAAGCTGCTGCCCACCCGATAGCCCAACATAGCGGTGCCAATCGGGGCCAAAATCGAAATTTTGCCCTGGGCCAGGTCGGCCTGATCGGGGAAGACCAGGGTGTAGATCATCTCCTCGCCGGTTTCTGCGTCTGCCAGCACGGCGGTGGAGTTCATCGTAATCACGTCGGATGGGATGTTCTGCGGCTCGACGATCACCGCCCGGTCCAACTCCTGTCGAAGCTGCTTCAGATAAGGGCTGCCGCGATAATCTGAGGCTCCGGCCTCCCACAGCAAGACCCGAATCTTTTCGGCGTCGGCCTGGGTGATGTAAATGGTTTGGTCCGTCATTGGCAATTCTCCTCCTGGGGATGTCAGGTATGAAAACAAAAACTTCCGTGCAGATAACCTTCACGGAAGCTCTAAAATACAGCGTTGCATCGGAAAGGTTATCTCAACCGGGCGGCCAGACAACAGAGCGGGCAGCAGACCGATATGGATGCAGAGTCGGAACATCGTTCGCCATCATCATGGATAAGATTATAACAGAGTAATCCCCCCGGCGCGCCCGGCCTTCGCCTGGCTCT
This sequence comes from uncultured Anaerolinea sp., assembly GCA_964416275.1. Taxonomy (GTDB): domain Bacteria; phylum Chloroflexota; class Anaerolineae; order Anaerolineales; family UBA4823; genus RBG-16-57-11. Next base: position 4,975 of record CAYQDU010000271.1, read on the forward strand.
TCCATCGAAGGCGGGAATCTTTTTATCGTTTTGCGAAACCATTCCGCTCAGCCAGGCTTCCGCTGACCGAATGCCAGGCCACACGCCTTTGTTGAAGCCAGGCGCGGCGCGCGTGGCCCGCCAGGGTAAAGCGCTTAACGCCCATCTTTCGCCCAACGGACAACGTGCGCCGCACCATTGGGACGATTTCAAGAAAGGCCTGAGCCAGGCCAAAACCCGCCCTCTCAAAACCCGCCTTTTATGGCATAATATTTGCTCAACTGAATCACCCCTAACGGCGATGATGGAAACGAGTACGCCGTTCGCAGCCTGGCTGCGATCTTGGGACTATCAGCGACCCCGGAAATGGTGCGAGCCGGGGCAGCCCCACCGGCC
>CAYQDU010000272.1:0-5339 GCA_964416275.1 uncultured Anaerolinea sp.
GACGGTGAGCTGGACTTTGCCGGCTTTTTCCGGGCGCTGGCAGGTGCGCCGCTCAAAATCATCACCCTGGAGTGTTCAGCCGGGCGCTGGAACGAGGACCCGCACACGCTGGATCAGGCGGCCATGATCGAACGGCTGAAGATCGCCCGGCAGCGGGTGCAGAGCTGGCTGTCGTAAAACAAGTACAAAAGTTTCCTCAAAACACCCTCTTGAAAACAGGGGGCGTTTTTGTTACACTGATCTTAGTGGCTGGTGGTTTTACCACAGATTTTCCTTCCGGAGTATCGCCATGTCCCCCCTCGCTCCCCTGCACGTCCCCAGCTTGAAATTCGCCTGCGTCCAGCGTCTGGAAGGTTTGATCCTCTCGGGCGAGTGGCAAATCGGCATGCGCCTGCCCTCCGAGCGCGACCTGGCGCAGACGCTACAGGTCAGCCGCCCGGTGCTGCACGAGGCGCTGGTCGACCTGGCCAACAAAGGGCTGGTGACGATCACGCCCCGCCGCGGGATCCACGTCAACGACTACCGCACCAACGGATCGCTCAGCCTGCTCTCTTCGCTGCTCGCCTACCATGAAGGCCAGCTCTCACCGGACTTCACCCGCAGCCTGCTGGAGATGCGCCTGTTAATGGAATGCGCCTGCGCCGAACAGGCCGCTGCCCGGCACAGCGCCGCCGACCTGGCCGGGTTGCAGGCCCTGTTAGAACGTGAGGCGCTCACCCCGCCCGACGACATCGCCACCCTGACCGAACTAGATTTCGGCTTTCACCTGCATCTGGCATTGTCCACCGGTAACCTGATCTACCCGTTAATCATCAACTCGTTTAAGGAACTGTATACCAACCTGACCGGCCAGTTCTTTCAACGCTGGGCGGGGTCGCCGGTCATCGCCGATGTGCACGCATTCCATACCCGCATCGTTCAGGCCATCGCTGCCGGAGACGGCCCCACCGCTCACCAGCAAATGGCTGCCATGCTCCAACACGGAGAACGCTACCTGCAAGGAGGTTAAGCGATGTGTACCCCACTGGCTGAGAAGCCCCGCTTCGCCATCAAAACGCCCAGGAATCTCTCGCCGCGCATCCAATGGCTGCGCGACTACTACTTCCAGGGCACCCGGCGCCGCTGGAACAACGAATTCCTGGCCTTTACCACCGGCACCGCCTGGGACACGCAATTCGTCGAGCAAAACTTTTACATCGTGCCCGAAACGTTCGCCTTCCTGCAAACTTTCACTGCTTCGCTGCGCCAGACGGCCAGGCCGGTCAGCCTGACGCCCGATTTCTGGCGCTGGAGCCTGGTGGAACGGCGCGCCTGGTTCCTGCAGGAAGTGATGACAAACTACTGCCCGCGCGAGGTGTTGCCAGGAGACCTGATCGCCGGGGCGCGCTTTAACGTGGTGCTCTCGCAGTGTCTCAACGCCGGCGAGGCAAAGGAGCGCGACCGGCTGGTCTACGGCAAGGACGGCGCCCGCCAGGCGGCCCTGTGGATCCACAACCACGGCTACGGCAACGCCGGCGCCACCAGCGGGCACCTCATCCCCGATTACGCCCGGGTGGTGCTCAAGGGCTGGAAAGACATCCACGCCGAGATCGAGCAGCGCTACGCCGCCCTCAGCCCGGCCGAACAAAAGGGCCGGCGCGGCGCCCAGTTGCGCGCCATGCGCACCGCCGCCGTCACCGCCCGCCAGGTGGCCGCCGCCTACCGCCAGACCTGCCTGGAACTGGCCGGCCAGGAAGAAGACCCGCAGCGCCGCCAGGAACTGGAACAGATGGCCGCCAATCTGGCGCGTGTTCCCTGGGAGCCGGCCGAGACTTTCTGGGAAGCGCTGCAATCCCTGTGGTTGACCCACATGCTGGTGATGAGCGACGAAGGCTACCCCGGCCCCGGCACCACGTTCGGGCGCATCGACCAGTATCTCTACCCGGCCTGGCAGCGGTCGCTGGACGCCGGCATGGATCGTGAATATGGCAAAGAACTGCTCAAGTGCTTCTGGGTACACGCCAACACCGCCTACGACGCCATGATCCGCACCGGCGATCAGGGCATCACCGCCGGCTACGGTCAGCTGCTGACCCTCTCGGGCCTGGGCCCCGACGGGCAGGACATGAGCAACGCCCTGACCTACGCCCTGCTGGAAGTCATCGACGAGATGTCGCCCATCCTCGAGCCCAAACCCAATGTGCGCCTGCACCGCAACAGTCCCGAGCCGCTGCTGGATAAGGTGGTCGACATGATCGCCGACAGCCAGGGCGCGCCCTTCCTGCTCAACTTCGACGAGCGTTCGATGGCCGGCATGCTGTTACAGGCCCGCAAGGCCGGCGTGGAACGCCTGATCCATCCCGGCAACGTGCACGATTACGCCCCGGTCGGCTGCCTGGAGAACACGATGTGCGGCAACGACCGCTCGGGCACGGTGGATATCAACGTCAACCTGCTCAAGGCGGTCGAACTGGCGCTCACCGGCGGCTACGACCTGCTGCCCTACAGCGACCCGATGACCGGCAAGAGCGAGCCGCCGCGCCGCTGCGGCCCCGACACCGGCGACCCGGCCCGCTTTGCCAGCTTTGACGATTTCTGGGCTGCCTACGCCGCTCAGACCCGCTATCTGCTGGATAAGATGGCGGCGGTCTACGAGCAGAGCGAGGCCATCCGCGCCCGTTTTCATCCCACACCGTACCTGTCGTGCCTGGTGGGCGGTTGCGCCGAAAAAGGGCTGGACGTCACCCAGGGCGGCGCCGAGCTGTCCTTCGTCACCGTCGAAGCGGTCACCTACGCCACCACGGTCGACTCGCTGCTCGCCATCCGCTACCTGGTATACGAACGCGGCGCGTGCAGCCTGCCCGAACTGGTGCAGGCGCTGCGCGATAACTGGCAGGGGCACGAGGTGTTGCAGGCCCTGGCGCAAAATAAGGCGCCCAAATACGGCCGGGACGACGACCGCGCCGACCAGATGGCGCGCCAGGTGATGGAACTGTGGTGCGAACAAACCTGGCTGCGCACCACCCGCAGCACCGGGCGGCAGATGCGCCCCGGCATGTTGAGCTGGAATTACTGGATCGCCTACTCCGATATCCTGCCGGCCAGCCCGGACGGGCGTGCCAAAGGCAAGTTCCTGTCCAACGCCCTGTGCCCCAGCAACGGCGCCGACAGCAACGGCCCCACCGCCAACGTCAATTCGGTCGGCAAGGCGTTGGGCGGCAAGGCGCCAGACGGCGCCGGCGATTGGGGCGAATACATCAACCTGCTGCCCAATGGCGGCAGTCACACCATCACCTTCAGCCCGGCCATCCTGCGCGACCCCGAGCACCGCCAGCGCTTCAAGGCGTTCCTGCGTAGTTACACCGAGAACGGCGGCACCGCCCTGCAAATCAACATGCTGGACGCCGAAATGCTGCGCGACGCCCAACGCCACCCCGAAAACTACCGCCACCTGCTGGTACGCGTCACCGGCTACAACGCCTATTTCACCGCCATCGGCCGCGAGTTGCAGGACGAGATCATCGCTCGCGAGAGCCACCGGATGTAGGCCGCCATGAGCCACGGCACCATCCTGCACCTGCAACGCCTCTCCACCGAAGATGGGCCGGGCATCCGCACCACGGTGTTCTTCAAGGGTTGTCCATTGAACTGCCAGTGGTGCCACAACCCGGAAAGCATCGCCGCCGGCCCCGAAGTGCAGTGGCTGGAGACGCGCTGCATCGGCTGCAACATCTGTTTGCAGGTCTGCCCGCAGCACGGCATTCACGCTGCGGCTGACGGCCGGCGCATCGACCGCCAGCGCTGCACCGCCTGCGGCGTATGCGTCGAAGACTGCCCGGCCAACGCCCTGGAAATGCTCGGCGTCCAACGTGAGGCCGTCGCGCTGGTCGAAGAACTGCTCAAAGATCGCGTCTACTTCGACAAATCGGGCGGCGGGGTGACGCTTTCCGGCGGCGAGCCGACCGCCCAACCGGCGTTCACCGGCGAAGTGCTGCGCCTGCTCAAACAGGCGGGCGTCGCCACCGCCCTGGATACCTGCGGGTTGGTCGCCCCGGCGGTGCTCGAAGCGCTGCTGCCCGACGTGGATCTCATCCTCTACGATCTCAAGCTGGCCGACCCGCAGCAGCACCGCCGTTACACCGGGGCCGGCAACGAGCGCATCCTCGCCAACCTGTTATGGCTGCGCCAGCACCTGGACGGGCGCGCCCTGTGGCTGCGCACCCCGCTCATCCCCGGCGCCAGCGCCACGCAAGACAACCTGACCGCCCTGAGCGCCTGGATCGCCGCCAACCTGGACGGCGCGGCCCAACGCTGGGAGCTGTGCGCTTTCAACAACCTGTGCCGCGACAAGTATCGCCGCCTGGAGCGCAATTGGGAATACGCCGCCACACCGCTGATGTCGGCCGCCGAATTGGAACAGGCGCGCCGCTGGGCGCTGGCAGCCGGTCTGCAACCCGAATTCGTCTCGGTCACCGGGGCGGCCAAAGTGGAGAACTAAACGATGGAAAGCATGCAAACCAGCTTTACCCCCGCAGATATGCAGGCCTTCGAGCCTTCGCTCAAGATCGGTCTGCTGGCCACGACTAACCCGGCCGGGCAGCCCCACTTGACGCTCATCACCTCGCTGCTGGCCAGCGCCCCCGGCCAACTGGCCTGGGGCCAGTTTCTGGATGGCAGCAGCAAAACCTACATCCGGGAACGCCCGCAGGTGGGCTGGCTGATCATGAGCCTGGATAAGATGCTCTGGCGCGGCCAGGCGCGCTGGACACATTGCAGCAAGAGTGGGCGCGAGTACAACTTTTTCAACAACGTGCCCATGTTCCGCTACAACGCCTATTTTGGGGTGCACACCGTGCATTACATGGATGTGGTGACGCACACCGGCCGCCGGCCGCTGCCGATGCGGGCGGTGGTGGGCGCCGCCCTGCAAACCGCCCTGGCCTGCCGGCTCTCGCCGCAGCACGGCGGTCAGCCGGCGCTGAACACCTGGACGCGCACGCTGTGGGCCCGGCTGGATGGGCTCAAATTCCTGAGTTATGTGGGCGCGGCGGGGTTCCCCGAAATCATCCCGCTCATCCAGGCCCAGCCGGCCGGCAGCGACGAATTGCTGTTCTCCCCGCGCGCCTACGGCGACGAACTGGTGCGCATCCCGACCGGCGCCGATGTGGCGCTGTTGGGCATGACGATGGCGCTCGAGGCGGTCACGCTGCGGGCGCGCTTCAACGGCTTCACCCGCCGGGCAGGGGTGCGGGTGGGCAGTCTGACGGTGCAGTGGGTCTACAACCCCATGCCGCCCTGCATGCAACAAATCTACCCGCCGCTGCCATTGCAGGCCGTACGCCAGTTTTAGGCTTTCCCGC
>CAYQDU010000273.1:0-5338 GCA_964416275.1 uncultured Anaerolinea sp.
GGCCCACCCGGGTGCGGTCACGGGCGGCAATCTGCATCACCGGCTCGGCCCCGTTCTGCACCGCGATCGCGCTGCACGCCCACGACGACATGCGCGGCGTGGCCGAGGGGCAGTCGGTAAAGTTGATCGCCGCCGCGTAGGGCTTGATCAGCTTAATGTTCTCGATCAGCTTCTTGGTGGCGGTGGTCAGCGGCGGGGCCACCTCAGAGGTGACCACGAATTCGCCGGCTTTGAGGCGGCGCTCCAGCTCGGAGGCCGGTTCGCTGTAAGCCGGGGCGTGATATTCGGCGTCGCCCTGCCACCAATCGGGCTGGCGCACCGGCTGGAAGACCGATTCCCACACCTCATGGCGGGTTTCGCTCCTGGCCACCCCGCTGATGAACTTGCCCACGCCCACCTTGCCCACCTGCGAGAACACATCCCCCCAGGTTTCGGTGCCAGTCTTGTTCCAGTCCAGCGGGGGCAGCACCTCGAGCAGCTTCTCTTCCCGGCCCATCTTGAACGAACGCTCATAGATCCGATACCAGATGCACGGGCGGGTTTCATCGACATAGCAGTGCTCTTCGGTCGAGCCGCCACACGGGCCGTTGCGCACGCCCTTAGGGCATTCCATCGGGCAGATGAAGGCCGTCTCTTGCAGCAGGCAGTTGCCGCACATCCGGCAGCCCCACACCGGGCCTTTGGTCATCCGCTCGACCGCCGCCAGGGCCTTGCGCCCAAACGGTTCGTTCTTGAAAGGTAGGAAGGGCGGCTGCCAGCGCCGTCCGGGGGTCAGAATTGGCATAATAGCTCTCCTTATACAAATAATTATCGCACAGCCTAATCAGACTTTGGTAGTAGTAAATGTCATGAATCTGGGATGACAATTTTACCGCTTTGGTTTATGCGGCGCAGCCGGGCTGCGCCGCGCAGCTTAGCTGCGCCGCATAAACCACAATTCCTACTGCTCCAGATACGACTCGGCGTAAATCACCTTGTTCAGCAGCACCTGGGTGGTCTTCCAGATCTCCACCTGCTCGGGGTCCGAGAAGTCCACGTCTTCCATCTGCGGCTCTTCCATGGCGGCGGTGCGGTCGGCGATCTTGAGATACAGCCGGCCCAGCGGGGTCGACTCGTCGCGGGTTTCGATCACCCGGATGACCTCGTTCTGCTTCTGATCCAGCGGGTTGCCGATCATCATCTTCAGGCCCACGCCCATCAGCATCGCCAGGTAGACCCGGTTGATCAGCGGGCGGTTGGCGTTCGGCACCGCATTCGATACGTTCGACAGCCCCACCGAGATGGCCGGGGCCGGGTCCCAGGCGTACTGCAGGGTGCGCACGGCCTCGATGAGCTGTGGGCAGTATTCCTGGCAGCCCGAAACCGTCAGCACCAGCGGGTCGATAATCAGGTTCTCCATCGGGTAGTCGATCTCCATCATGCGCGGGATCAGCTTTTCGACCGCGATGTTGACCCGCTCGTCGGCCGCCACCGGAATGCCCGAAGCGCCCATCGTCAGGGCGATCAGGCGGGCGTTATACTTCTTGGCCACCAGCGGCACCTTCTCCAACCGCTCCGGCTCGGCCGAGGTCGAGTTGATGATCGGCTGGGCCTTGGTGATGTGCTTCATCCCGGCCTCGATCCCGGCCAGGTTGGTGGTGTCGAACACCAGCGGCAGGCTGGAGACGGCCTGCAGGGTGTTGACGATCCAGGGGAAGACCTCTTCGCCGTCCTTCTTGCGCGGCCCCAGGTTCATATCCAGGGCCTGGGCCCCGGCTTCTTCCTGCTTCACGGCCAGTTCCTGGAAGAACTTCGCATCGCGGTTGGTGAGGGCTTCTTTGACTTTTTCCGAAATAATGTGGATATTCTCGCCAATGATGTACATTTTTTCCGTCCTTTTCTTGAACTGGTACCACTCCACGAAATGGTGGAGCAGGTATGGCGCTCTTCGAGCGCCCTCGAAAGGAGATGTTCAGGAGATTGGGGCGCGCTCCGTGCGGCGCAATCTCCGGTTAACTCTTTTTTCAGGCGAGCGAAGCTCGCCAGTCATCCCACCGCGGTTGAGTGGGGAGCTAATTTTGAACTGGATCAATCCGTCAATAACCGGATGTAAGGATGGGTTTCAAACCCGCCCCTACGCATCACGAAGTTCTTTCCTTCTCCACCGAGGGGAAGCGCGCCAGATCGGTGTGGGGCAGGAACAGGGCCGACATAAACGCCTCGTAGAACGAATTGTCGGCCGAAAGCTCGATGTAAGTCATGCGGGCGGCGATGTCGGAAATCCGCTGGCGCGTCCGCCGGTCGAGCAGGGCGTAATACGCCCCGCGCACCGAGGTGTTGCCCAGGAACTGGAAGCGTTCCCAGGGCATATCCGGCAGCAGCCCAATCTGAATCGCCTTCTCGACGTTGATATACTTGCCGAACGAGCCGCCGATCAGCATCTGCTCGATGGCCTCGAACGGCACGCCCACGCTGTCGCACAGCACGCTGTAACCGGCGTAGATCGCCCCTTTGGTGCGGATCAGGTTGTCGATGTCGACGTGCGTGATGCACAGGTCCTGGCCGGTCTGGGTTTCGCTGCCCCAGGCGACCACGTATTCCAGCCCATGCTCGCCCTCCCGGATGCGGGGGGTGTTCCGTTGGGTGTTGAGATGCCCGGCCTTATCCACCACGCCGGTCATGAACATCTCGGCCAGCAGCGAAATCAGCCCCGACCCGCAGATGCCTTTGGGTTGAACGCCGCCGATCACCCGGTAGTCTGGTTCGTAGTTCTCGGCGTTGATCCACACTTCTTCGATGGCGCCGCGGGTGGCGCGCATCCCGCTGTAGACCCCGGCCCCCTCGAAGGCCGGCCCGGCCGAGCAGGCGCAGGTCACCAGCCATTCCGCAGACCCCAGCACGATCTCGCCGTTGGTGCCAACGTCCATAAACAGGGTCAGGCGCTCGGCGTCGTCCACGCCCGAAGACAGCACCCCGGCGGTGATGTCCGAGCCGACATAGGAAGCCACCCCCGGCAGGCAGTCCACCGTGCCGAGCGGGCTGATCGCCAGGCCCACCTCCTGGGCGTCGAGCAGCGGAATGTGGTTGGCCGCGGTGACGAACGGGGCCAGGCGGATCGAGTTGGCCGGGATGCCCAGCAGCAGGTGGGTCATCACGCTGTTGCCCGCCACGGTGGCCTTGACGATCTGGCCCGGCTCCAGCCCGGCGGCGGCTTCGCCCAGGCTGCGCTGCGCCCGCCGGCAGACCTCGGCCAGCAGGCTGTTGATCGTCTCCAATACCAGGCGGCGCAGCTCGCCTTCGCCGCCGTTCTTGCTGGCATACACAATCCGCGAGATCACGTCTTCGCCGCGCGCGATCTGGCCGTTGTATTCCGAAGCCTGGGCCGCCACCTTGCCCGAAACCAGATCGACCAGCCAGACGGTGACGGTGGTGGTGCCGATGTCGATGGCCGCCCCCCACAGGGGGGCCTGGCCGTTGTGATGGCCGGGCAGCAGGTCGATCAGGCGCTGGTCGATCCCGTCGCCGTCCAGGCGTGGGCGGCGGTCGGCAATGACCGTCAGGCGCCACTCGCCGTCGGTTTCGCTCTGGCGCAGGGCGGCCCCCAGGCGGCGCAGCAGGGGCAGCCCAACCGATACGTTCGCCAGCCCGGCCTGCTGGCGCAGGGCGGTCAGCAGGCGGCTCAGGTCGTCGGTCTGGTCGTCCATCGTGGGCGGGGCCAGGCTCAGGCAAACGCGGTGGACGGTCTGGTCCAGCTCGTAGTTATAGCCGGGCGGGGCGCTCACTTCGGCGGCGGTCAGGTCGGTGGTCAGGCGGCGCTCGATGGCCTCCTGCGGCGGCACGTGGATGGTCACGTCGGCTTCGACCACGCTCTGGCAGGCCAGGGCGTAGCCGTCGGCCACGTCGGCCGGCGAAAGGCGCAGGGTGCTGCGCCGGCGCACGCTGCCCTCCAGCACTTTCACCGCGCAGCGCCCGCAGCGGCCCTGCCCGCCGCACGGCTGGCCCACATCTACCCCGGCCAGGCGGGCGGCTTCGGTCAGCAGCATGCCGGTTGGCGCCCGCACCGGCTCGGCGGCAGAGTCAAATGTTACCCAGTGTTCAGCCATAGCCTGTTATCTTTCGGCTCTTCCGCCGAAGGCGGAAACTTTTCCAGATGGGGGGTGTTGCCTGGCTGCGCCAGGCAACAACCCCCCATCGTACTTCAGGTTTGGCGGCGCAGCGCCAATCGCACGGCTCAGAAGAACTAGAGCGCTTCTTTCATGAACTTGGGCAGGTCCACGGCTTCGCGCGGGCCAACCCGAATTTCCCAACCCGGCAGCTCTTCTTCCAGCTCGCCAGATAGGACGGCCACATGCCCCGGCATGACCACCCGCTTGCGAGCGACTTTGTCGGCCAGGTTGAAGCCCTTGATGGCCTTGGCGATCCGCTCGGCGTCGAACTTGCCGGCCGCCCAGGCGGTCAGCACCGACATACCTTCGGCGTCGCACACCAGCAGCCAGGCCGGCAGGCCAGAGCCTTCGACTTCGTTCGCCACCGAGAAGTAGGTGATGCTGAAGTTGGTGGTAATCAGCACCGGGCTTTCGGGCTTGGGGCTGTTGATCTCGTACACGCCCGGCTGCACCTGGATCGGCTTCTGCGGGTCGGTGTAGATGTTCTGGCGCAGGGTCAGCAGCGGGTAGACCAGTTCGGGGGTGAACTCGTCCAGCACGATGAAGCCGGCGTAGCGGGCCACGGCCTGGGCCGCGGCGGCCGGGCTGTGGGGGAAGGCCAGGCTGGGGTAGCCCAGGGCGCGGAAGTTCTTCTTCAGGGCCAGGCGGCGGATCTGGATGTTGGCGGTGAGCTGCTTGCCCAGGCTGTCGCCGGTCACGCTCAGGGCCATATCTTCCACGCCTTTGGCCTTGATCTTCTCGGTCAGGTCGGCCAGGGTGTCCAGGTCGGCGGCTTCGACGGCCAGGGCCGCGCCGTACTGCTTGGCCAGGCCGGCCATGGCTTCCCAGTTCTGGGCGTCGGCGGCGTAGAGCAGCGGGGTTTCGCCTTTCAGGGCTTCCAGGGCGGCGCCCATCACGGCCGGGTCTTTGGCGATCAAAATCAGCGGGCGCTGGCTGGCGGCCCGCACGGCCTTGACCGCCGCGGCGAACTGGCTGGCGGCGCCGGTAGAGCTGGCGGCGCCGGTGGCCTGCACCGCGAAGCCGTCTACCGTCAGGTTGATGCCCACATAGTTGACCGTGTAGGCGTCGGCCCGGGCCACGGCGGCCTGGATGGCTTCCAGCGGCAGGCTATCTTTGACCTGCACGAATACGCCCGGCTTGTTGTAGAAGGTCTTTTCGTGGCGGAACAGCACCACTTCGTTGCCGGCCTTGAC
>CAYQDU010000274.1:0-5328 GCA_964416275.1 uncultured Anaerolinea sp.
CAGAAACCTCCGCCCTTACCCCCGGCCCCTCTCCCGAAGGGAGAGGGGAGTCCTTTCCGCCCTGAGGAGAGCGAGATGCCCCCCTCTCCCCGAAGGGGAGAGGGGGCCGGGGGGTGAGGGTCAATCTCCAGGTTGTAAAACTTCGTCGAACAGCGGCACGGCTGGTTCTTCGCATTCTGCGCAGCCGCTGATCTCTTGCTCTAGCTCGTCTTCGATGCGGGTCTGGATGTCAAAGATCTGGCGGTAGATGCTGCCGGGCTGGCTCACCAGTTCGGCGTGGGTTCCCATCTGCATCACCTGGCCCTTGTCCAGCACCAGGATCAGGTCGGCGTTCATCACGCTCTGGATGCGGTGAGCGATAATGAAGGTGGTGCGGTTCTGCATCAGCCCTTCCAACGCGGCCCGGATTTCGGCTTCCGTCTCGGTATCCACCGAGGAGGTCGAGTCATCCAGGATCAGGATGCGCGGGTTCTTGAGCAGGGTGCGGGCGATTGCCACGCGCTGTTTCTGCCCGCCGGAGAGGGTAACGCCCTTCTCTCCGACCAGGGTGTTATAGCCGTCGGGGAAGGTCATAATCACCTCATGCACGGCGGCAGCCCTGGCGGCGGCCTCCACTTCTTCCTGCGGCACTTCCCGGCCCACGCCGTAGGTGATGTTCTCGCGGATCGAGCGCGAGAACAAGAACGGCTCCTGTTCCACGATGCCGATCTGTTGGCGCAGATAGCGGCGGGTGTAGCGCTTCAAGTCCACCCCGTCGAGCAGGATCTGCCCGCCGGTATAATCGTGGAAGCGGGGCAGCAGGTTTACCAGGCTGGTCTTGCCCGATCCGGTAGAGCCGAGCAGGGCGATGGCCTGGCCCGGCTGGCAGGCAAAGGACACATCCTTCAGCACCGGGGCCGCCTCGACGGTTGGGCTGTTCTCTACATTCTCAGCGGTGGAAAGAGCCGGAACCGCAGAGGCCGTGGAGAGGGCAGAGGGCTGCTTGTTATGCGACTGTGTGCGGGCATCCTCATACTCAAAGCTCACCCGGTCGAAGATCACCTGGCCGAGCAGCGGGGCGGTGGGGCGATGATCGCCCTCGTCCAACGGCTCGCGGTCTTCTTTGATTATGTCGATCACCCGGCCAAATGAGACCATGCCCGTGGAAGTCTGGACGATCAGGCGGCCCAGGTTGCGCAGCGGCCAGATCAGCCATACCACCAGCCCGGCATAGGCCAGGTAGGTTCCGGGGGTGATCTGACCGTTGATTGCCATGACGGCCCCGGTGGCGAAGCCGCCCAACATCTGCGCTCCGCAGATGATGTCGGAGGCCGGCCAGAACAGGGCGTGCATCAGGGTCAGCTTGCGGCCGCGGACAAACTTTTCCCAGTTCTCTTTCTCAAACTTGTTCCGCTCGTAGTCCTGGCGGGCGAAAGCTTTGACCACCCGCACGCCGGCCAGGTTTTCTTGCAGGGTGGTCGATAACACTGCTTCCTGTTCCTGATAGGATTCATAAACCTTTGTCAGCTTGCGGAAGAACAGGATCGAGGTGACAAAGATGAATGGTACGGCGATGATCGAGATCAGGGCCAGGAAGGCGTTGAGATTGTAAAGGGCTATGAAGTTGATCGTAAACAGCAGCAGGATGCGTCCCACGCCAATCGCCTGCTCGGCGTAGAAGCGCCGGGTGGCGTCTACGTCGGATGTAACACGCTCAATCAGCTCACCGGTCTTGGCCTGGCTGTGATAGGTGAATGACAGGCGCTGGATGTGGTCGAACAGGTAGTTGCGCAGGCGGCGGGTGATGCCCTCAGCGGTGAAAGCCGCCAGCCGTCCGGCCAGGTAGGTAAAGATGCCCTCGCCGGCTGCAAAGGCCACAAACGTCAGAGCAAGCAGCGGCAGCAAGCTATTGCGCAGCGATTGGCCCATCACGTTATCGACGAAATAGCGCAGCAGCAGGAATGTGCCGGTCTTGAACAGGGCCGACGCCGCCTGGCTGAGGTTGGCTCCTAAATAGACCAGGCGGAACCCACGGGTCATGCGCCACATACCTTGCAGCCGGTTGGGGCTTACCACCTGTTTCAAGTCAAAGGTTGAAGAATTGTTTTTCGAGATCATAGTCGCTGTCCGTTCTGAATCTACAAGATATACACGAGCGAATAAAAAAGCCACGGGCTTTTCGAGTGGCCCGTGGCTTCGAGGAACGAAGGCGTGGATAGGCGTTCTATCCATCGACAGGCGCACTGCGAGAAGGAATCAAACCGACGCCGCTAGCGGGTTTAACGGCTTTCCGGCTGATTGTGATGCTGTAGCTACGATCCTTCATGTTGCGCCTGCTCCTTTCGTAAGAATTCGTTAACCAGACTTTTGTATCTTACCAAAGGCAAAAAAAAGTGTCAAGTCAGAAAAGGGCCGATCTCCCCTCTCTTAAGACCAGTTTTTTTAGCTCTCCCGGCGAAGCCGGAAGAGCTAAAAGGGATCAGGATGGGGGCATCTGCGTGGCGCAGCCACGCAGATGCCCCCATCCATAGAGAAGGCGGTAGAGCCAGCTTTATTTAAGCGCAGCCACGATACGGCTGGTGTTATAGCGCATCATCTCGATATAGCTGGCGGCCGGGCCGCCGGGGGCGCTGAGCGAATGGGTATACAGATCGGTAACTACCTGCACGCCGGTTTCGGCTGCAATCTGCTCAGCCAGCTCTGGGTTGCTGCCGGTCTCTAAAAAGATGGCCGGGGCCTGGCTGGCCTGGATGGCCTGGGTCAGCCCGGCCAACTGATTAGCCGAAGGCGAAGCCAGGCTGGACGTGCTGGGCAGGATGGCCCCCACGATCCGCAGCCCATAGTGGTCGGCGTAATAGCCAAAGCTTTCATGGTTGGTCACTAGCAACCGCCGTTCGGGCGGGATGGTTTCGATCTGGGCCTTAATCCAGGCATCCAGTTGGCGCAGTTGCTCGATGTAAGCGGCCGCATTGCGGGTGTAAACGTCTTTCCCAGCCGGATCGGCCTGGGTTAGCCCGTCGCGGATGTTCTCCACATAGCGAATCGCCAGGGTGGGGTCGAGCCAGAAGTGCGGGTCGCCCTCGGCGTGGTCGTCGTCGCTGGCTTCGCCGGGCTGGGGCTGGCGCGGGGTTAGCCCGGCCGAGGCTTCGATCAGGCGGCGCTGGCCGCCGGCGTTGTCCAGAGTTTTGCTCAGCCAGGCCTCGAACCCGGTCCCGTTAACGATCAGGATCGGGCTGTCGGTGATGCGAGCTACGTCTTGCGGGGTCGGCTCGAAGGCGTGCGGGTCCAGCCCCAGGGGGATTAACGTTTCGACCTGCAAGCGATCTCCGGCCACGTGTTGAGCCAGGTCGGCCAGGAAGGATTCTACCGCCAAAGCCTGGGGGGCGCGGGCGGGGGTGGCGGCAGCCGGAGCGCAGGCCGCAGTTAGCAGCACGCATAAACACAGGGCAGCAGTGAAGCGGAATTTCATAAGTGTTTGCCTGAGCGCCTGTCTCTTATACGCCGATCAGCTCTACCGGCGGCCAGCCGACCAGCAGCAGCGCGATCAGCACCAGCGCGTCGACCAGTAGGGCCGCTAAAACCGCCAGGCCGGGCGGATTTTTCCAGAATAAGAAGATGCCCACCAGTGAGACGCCAGAGCCGATGATGGCCGCCTCACGCCAGTAGCCGCCGCCTACAAACAGACCAAACGCGGCGGCCAGGAATGCGCCCGTAGCCGCCAGCCAGACTACCGTTCCTACCGCCTGGGTCACGTAGCAGCCGAAGCGGGGCGTAATCAGCCACGATTCGGTCACCTGTCGCCAGTCGGCCATGCCCAGCAGGGTGACCAGGAACAGCATGTGGCCCACCCCGTGGGCGGCGATTAGGATGGCTAGTAATGTAGAAAAGATGTCCATGATTTTTACCTCCGCTGTGATGGGCGATAATTTTTCCAATAGCGCTCAGGCCGCCAATTTCTCCTGGCACGCCTGACACAGGCCGAACAATTGTAGCCAGTGATCGTTGATCTGAAAGCGGCTGCGCCGGGCAATATCTGTTATCAGATCGCCCAGGTCGTCGCCGGTGAAGTAGAAGGCCCGTCCGCAGTCGGTACACAACAGCAGATGTTCGTGGCCCTGGCTGGCCGGCAGATAGCGATGGCAACCGTCCGGCTGGTGAACCCGCTGTATCAATCCCAGTTCTTCCAGCTTTTCGAGCGTGCGGTAGACTGTCACCAGCCCCAGGCCGGCGCATTCCGCCCGCCCCTGCTCGAATATATCCAGCGGACTGAGAGCCCGCTGACTGGAGGCTATGATCTCGACCAGCGTCCGGCGCGGCCCGGTCAGGCGATAGCCGCTGGCTTGCAAGCTATCTAACCAGGATTGATAGGGAGAAGGTTTCAAATCGCTCATGTTGTTGAAAATGAAATACATTTTCAATTATAAATCATCTCTGGGATTTTGTAAGCCCCAATTTTGTGTTATATTTAACCCGTATCAACAAGGAGATCCACTGTATGGCAAATATTGACCCTGTAGAAGATCCCATCGAGTACGAGGACGAAGAGTACGTCGATGAGGAATATGATGGCGACGAAGAATATGAAGACGATGGCTCGGGCGGATGGAAGAAATGGGCCATTATTGGTGCGGTAGGGGTAATTGTGGTGTGCCTGGGGGTAGCCCTGGGCATCTGGCTGGCGCGGGATACCCTGCTGGCCCCGGTAGCCGCTCTGTTTGCCAGCCCTACGCCTACCGCCAGCATCACCCCACTGCCCACGGCCACCTTTACCATCACCCCCAGCCCATCGGCCACCCTTGAGCCGACGGCCACCGAAACCGCTGCGCCCACCCCGGTGATGCTGCCGCCGGCAGAGATCATGTCGATTGTAGATGGCCCGCCGGTGGTCAGCGAGCAGTTCGACGACAACGCTCATAACTGGACCGGCCAGGGCCAGAGTGCCGATTACACCATCCAGCAGGGTATGATGGTGTTCAAGAGCAACCAGCCCGGCCAGCCGGCCCTGGTGTACTGCGTGATCGACTGTGGCCCCTTTGCCGACCGGTACTTCATCCAGACCGAGATGGTCGATCAGCGCGCCGCCGATGCGCCTTACGGCCTGGTATTCGCCCTGGACCCGCAGCTCAACACCTATTATCTGTTCGCCGTCAAGGCTACGACCGGCCAGTATGCCCTGTTCAAACAGGTCAATAACAACCTGGTCCCGCTCATCGATTGGACCGCCTCGCCGGCTGTCTTGCCCTCGCCGCAACCCAATACATTGGGCGTGCGCTTTCTGACCAATAAGATTGACCTGTACGTCAACAATACCTGGGTGGGTGAAAAAGAAGAAAAGAATACCGCTTATAC
>CAYQDU010000275.1:0-5301 GCA_964416275.1 uncultured Anaerolinea sp.
CGCGCCGCCTGGCCGACCACGTTCGCTGGCGATGGATCGCCCAACAGGGCTAGGCGGCGCACCGCAGCGGGCAAATCCTGTTCGCGCTGGTAGGCTTCGGCCACCATCAGCACGTAATCGGATTTATAGTCGATTTTTAAGGTATCGGGCGAGGTATCGACGTACTGCACCGGGCTGACCAGCCAGCCATAGGCCAGCCCCAACCCGATGCCGACCAGGATTGCCAGCAAGAAACGGATCCAACGGGCCATAAAAAGGTACCCTTTGCGGCCTTCACCGCCTGCGGCGCAAGAGCCGCCAAACCTTATTTTAGAATATCGGCCAGGGCCGAAAGCAGCAGGTGGATGTTTTCGGGCCGGCTGCTGAAGCCCATCAGCCCCACCCGCCAGACCTTACCCTTGAGCGGGCCAAAGCCGCCGGCGATCTCGATGTTATATTCTTCCAGCAAGCGCTGGCGCACGGCGGCGTCGTCTACGCCGGCGGGGACCTGGGGCGTGGTCAGGGTCGCCAGGCGGTGGGCCGGCGGGACAAAGGGCGGCAGGTCGAGGGCCTCCAGGCCGGCCCAGAACAGCTCGGCGTTGGCCCGGTGACGGGCAAAGCGGGCCTGCAGACCCTCTTCGGCCACGATGCGCAGAGCCTCACGCAGGGCGTAATGGGTGCTGATGGGGGCGGTGTGGTGATAGGCGTGCGGGGCGAACCAATATTTTTCCAGCCCGTTCAGATCCAGATACCAGTTGGTGACCGGGGTCTTGCGGGTGTGGATCACCTGGCGGGCAGCCTCGTTGACGGTGATGGGAGCCAGCCCCGGCGGACAAGACAGGCCCTTTTGGGCCGCGCTGTAAGCCACATCTACGCCCCAGCGGTCGATCTCAACCGGCAGCCCGCCCAGCGAGGTGACTGCGTCCATCACCAGCAGCGCGCCCTGGGCATGAGCCGCGGCGGCGATTTCGGGAATGCCTGGTTGGAGCGCGCCGGTGGAGGTCTCAGCATGCACCAGGGCCAGCAGCTTATAGGCTTTGGCTTTCAGAGCCGCCTCAATCTGGGACGGGTCGAAAACCTCGCCCCACGGGCGCTCCAGGCGGTCCACCTGAGCGCCATAGCGTTTCGCCATCTCGGCCATACGGTCGCCAAAGAAGCCCATGCTGCACACCAGCACGGCGTCGCCTGGCTCGATCAGGTTGCACAGGGCGGCTTCCATGCCGGCGCTGCCCGTGCCGGGGATGGAGAGGGTCAGCTCGTTGTCGGTCTGAAAGACCAGGCGCAGCAGGGCCTGTTCTTCTTTCATAATTTTGAGAAATTCCGGGTCAAGATGGCCCAGGAGGGGGGTCGCCATGACGCGCAAGACGCGCGGCGAGGCCAGGCTGGGGCCAGGGCCGAGCAGGATGCGCGGCGAGGTATCAAGATCGGTGTATTCGATGGGCGCCATGTAAGCTCCTGTAAATTCCGAAAAGTCTGGTTTTGCTCTTGAGTTTACTGCAAAATCGTCAAAAAAGGTAGGAAAGTACAATTTGGAACTTGCCTTGCCATTCTTAATCCTGTACAATGGAGTATAATCAATTTTGCCAAACCGTATCTGTCGGGCAACGTCCACTGAAAAACGTTGACAGACAAAACACAATGACAAAGTCCCTTGCCAGGGAGGGGAGTCACCATGAACGTCATTAAGGTCTCAGGTACGTCGCGTACCTCCGCCGTGGCAGGCGCTATCGCCGGGGTCTTCCGTGAAAATAAGCGCGCGGAGGTTCAGGCGATTGGGGCGATTGCCGTAAACCAGGCGATCAAAGCATTGGCGCTGGCGAAAAGCTATCTGAAAGAAGATGGGTACGATATTTTCTTCGTGCCTGAATTTGTGGACGTGGAAATCGACGGGAAAGTACGCACGGCGATTAAGTTCATCATTGAAGCGAAATAGTCCTTAGCGACCCACTTCTGACCCTTCAGACGTGGGTAGGGCGAAAAAGTCCGGCGAAAACACGATTATAATAGCCGGGTGATTTCCCCCGTTTTTACAGCGCGCCCCAAGATACGCCGGGTTAGCTGGCTGGCGCTGCTCATTCTTTGCCTGGCGGCCTGCGCTCAGCTGGCTGCGCCCCCTACCGCTCGGCCTGCCACGCCCGGCCCGATTGCGTTCGAAACGCTGCCGCCGCGCCCCACCCGCACGTCCTCGCCATCCCCATCTTTAGCGGCTGTTACCACTCGCGCCCCCACCCGCAGGCCGGCAAACACCCCTACGGCTGTGCCTTCGCTCACCCCGCGGGCCGCTTCGGTCACCCCAACTCTGCCAGTCGACTGCCGGGAGCAGCCGGGCTCCATTGAAACCGGCAGCCTGCAAACCAGCCTGCTGCGCCAGCCGCTGAATTACCGGGTCTACCTGCCGCCCTGCTATGCAGGATCGCTCGACCGGCGCTATCCGGTGCTATACCTGATCCACGGGCAGGGCTTTCAAGATGACCAGTGGCAGCGGATTGGAGCCGGGCAGGCCGCCGACCGGCTGATCGCCGCCGGCGAGATAGCCCCGCTGATGATCGTCATGCCCTACGAGCGCTACCCCGGCCAGCCCAGCCAGTCGAAGTTCGACCAGGCCATGCTGGACGTCTTGCTGCCCTATATTGACTCGACTTACCGCACCCTGCCCGACCGGCCTCACCGGGCTATCGGCGGGCTGTCGCGCGGGGCCGGGTGGGCGGTGCACCTGGGCCTGGGCTGGCCCGACCGGTTCAGCGCCATCGGCGCGCACAGCCCGGCCGTATTTGTGTCCGATTATCCTCAGCTCGATCAGCGCCTGCAATCGCTGGCCCCGGCCGACACGCCGCGCGTCTATGTCGATGTGGGCGAGCGCGACCGGCCTGAGATCATCCAATCGGCCCGCGAGCTGTCGGACCTGCTCAACCGCTTCGATGTGGTCTACGAATGGCACCTGTTCTTTGGTTATCACAACGAAGCTTATTGGAGCGCCCACGTGGAGCAGTATTTACGTTGGTACGCCCAGGATTGGTAACATGCGGCTAGACCCTGTCACCGATAGCTCCCCAGCAACCGGGGTGGAGGCGACTGGCAAGCTTCGCCGAAAGAGGGTTAATCGTGGATTCTGTCGCCCGAAGGGCGATAAAATCCACGCAGCGTCTCTTATTTGATCTTTTCATCTTGAACATCAACCCGACCGGTAAGGACGCAGCGCCCCTACCGTGGATGCACGAATCGACGGTAGGACATTTTGCGTGGCCCACGTTCGGGCGAGCATCTCTTTTTTGATGCGCTTGTAGAGCGCCATGCCTGCTCCGTGTTTTAATAGGGTGGCACCCCGAAGGCGGGAAATTTTCTGTCCAGCGGGGGAATTTGCAGATGGCTACGCCATCTGCAAATTCCCCGCATAGATTTTTCCCGGTGAAACTGGAAGAACCTCAAATGTTATAATCGGATTGGGAAACAAATCAACTAGGATGAACAGCTATGAGCCTGACCCTTGAAGAAGTCGAACATATCGCCAAACTGGCCCGCCTGGAATTGACCCCGGCCGAGAAAGACCTGTACCGCGAGCAGCTCTCGGCCATCCTTGAATACGCCGCCCGTCTGCAGGCGGTGGATACGGCCGGCGTGCCGCCCACCTCCAGCGTGCTGCCGCCGCGCACTCGCCTGCGGGCTGATGATCCCCAACCGCCTCTGCCGCGGGCCGATCTGCTGCGCAGCGCCCCCCAGTCCCAGGCCGAGCAGTTCCAGGTTCCTCCAGTATTCGATTAGCCGCCCATGACCGAGCTTACCGATCTATCCGTGGCCCAAATGGCCGCCGGGCTGCGCGCGGGGGAATTTTCCAGCCGCGAACTGACCCAGGCGTTCCAGGCGCGCATTGCCCGGCGCGACCCGGCCCTGCACGCTTTTCTGCATCACACCCCCGCCCTGGCCCTGGCCCAGGCCGGCGCCGCCGATCAGCGCCTGGCGGCCTGGCGGAAAGACCCCGCCGCGCCGCTCTCGCCGCTCACCGGCATCCCGCTGGCGGTCAAGGATGTGCTGTGCCTGGCCGATGTGCGCTGCACCTGCGGCTCGCGCATTCTCGAAACCTTCACCCCGGTCTATTCGGCCACTGCGGTCGAGCGCCTGCTGGCAGCCGGGATGGTGACCCTGGGCAAAACCAACACCGACGAATTCGCCATGGGCTCCTCCACCGAGAATTCGGCCTACGGCCCGACCCACAACCCGTGGGACGTGGGACGCGTGCCGGGCGGCAGCAGCGGCGGCAGCGCCGCAGCGGTGGCTGCCCGCCTGGCCCCCCTGGCCCTCGGCACCGACACGGGGGGCAGCGTGCGCCAGCCAGCCGCTCTGTGCGGGGTGACCGGGCTGAAACCCAGCTATGGGCGCGTCTCGCGCTATGGGCTGGTGGCTTTTGGCTCGTCGCTGGATGTCATCGGCGTGCTGGGCGCCAGCGCAGCCGACCTGGCCCCGGTGTTTACCGCCCTGGCCGGGCCAGACCCGCTCGATTCGACCTGCCTCGACCAGCCCGTTTCGCCCATCGAGCTGGAAGCCGATCCCCATGTCGCCCTGGCCGGGCTGCGCCTGGGCGTACCGGAAGAATATTTCAACCTGAGCCTGGCGGGCGAGGGCCTGCAGGCTGAGGTGAGCCAGCGAGTGTGGGAGGCGATCCACCTGCTTGAGCGCTCGGGAGCGCAGATCGTGCCGGTGCATCTGGCGCACACCGAACATGCCCTGCCGGTCTATTACCTGCTGGCTCCGGCCGAAGCCTCGGCTAACCTGGCCCGCTTCGACGGGGTACGCTACGGCCCGCGCGCCGAGGCCGAGAGCATGTGGGATGTGTTTTATAAGACCCGCGGCCGCTTGTTTGGCCCGGAGGTCAAGCGCCGGATTATGCTGGGAACCTACGCCCTCTCGGCCGGGTATTACGACGCCTATTACGCCCAGGCCCAGAAGGTGCGCACGCTCATCAAGCAAGATTTCGAGCAGGCTTTTGAGCAGGTCGATCTGATCGCCGCGCCAGCCACGCCCACCACCGCTTTCCCCTTCGGCGCGCACAGCGAGAACCCCCTGGCAATGTACCTGCAAGACATCTTTACCCTGCCGGCCAGCCTGGCAGGCATCCCCGGCCTCAGCCTGCCGGCCGGGTTCGACCAGCACGGGCTGCCGGTGGGCCTGCAGCTTTTGGCCCCGGCCTTCCAGGAGGCCCGCCTGCTGCGCGCCGCCCACGCTTACCAGCAGTTGACCGACTGGCACACCCGCCGGCCTAAAGACTGACGCTCCTCCGATTGGGGGCCAATCGGAGACTCCCCCGTTACCCCCGTTTCAGGCGGCTAG
>CAYQDU010000276.1:0-5294 GCA_964416275.1 uncultured Anaerolinea sp.
GCCTATCGACTTTTCGCCTTCTTGCGGCACTCCGGGCAGCGCTTCGGTTCTACGAACCCTTTGGTTTTGTAAAACTTCTGCTCGTCGACGGTGAAGGTGAACGTCTTGTGACAGTCTTTGCAGGTCAGGATTTTGTCTTTGGGGGCCACGTAGCCGGGCCGCGGGCGGACGTATACATAGGCGCCTATATCATTTTCGACCGCATCGATGCCCGGCGAGGGACAATGAAACCAGCCCTCGGCTCGCAGCTTCGGTTCCATCGCGTTGAACTTGTCCCAGGGGACATCCATCATCTCGAACTGTTCTCTGTCGTAGTAATCAATTTTTGCGGTCATAGGAACTCCTGGATCAGCATCTATCGAAGCGGCGATCAGGCGGATGTTGCGCCGTTGGTCTGAGAGGGGGGGCTATCGCATCCTGCTTCGCCCCTCCGCCGCCACACTCAGCGGCCAGCCGGCCTACCGCGCGGCGGCCGGGCAGCTCAATCGAATTCGAGCGGCCCGAAAACAAAAAACGCCCGGCCTCTGGCAAAGGACGGGCGCTTGATCGACAATCCAAATCGTCCAGCGTCCCCACAAACGCCGAGGCCATCCTCGCCAGGCGGCAGCCTGGGCGAGGCTTTGTTTTCAATGGGCGACGAAACCGTAATGATCTTACCCGAATGTGGGCGGTTTGCATAGACTCTTGACCCACACCAACGGGCCGGGCTTACCGCCGCCGCGCCGGCGCGCCGCCGGCTTTAGACGCCGAACTCCACCGCCGCGTCGCTGTGGTTGGTCAGGCCGCACAGAATGCGCCCCAACAGGCGGGCCAGGCGGGCGTTGAGCCAGGCCGCGGCGTAAGCATCGCTGGCCTGCACGATGAAGCGCCCGGCCTGGCAGGCCGTCAGGCGGGCCGGGGCCAGGTATTGCTCGAAGGCGGTGCGGGGCATCTCGCCGCGCAACTGATCCAGCGCAATGCGCCACACCTCCACCCCGCTGCGCCCGCCGAAGACCGGTTCCAGGGCCGACGGGTCTACCGGCGGCCCGGCTTCGGCCTCGTCGGGATCGTCGGCCTCGTCGAATTCATCGAACTCGTCGTCTTCGGCGGGGTCGTCGGCGGAGGGCGGGGCGGCGACAGACCGGCGCAGGTAATCTGGCAGCAGAGCCTCCAGCCCGGCCGCCTTGAGAAAGCCGGGCGGCAGGTACTCGCCGGCGCGCTGGCGGTAGCGGGCCGCCGGGCGGCGCTGCATGCGGATATTGGCCGCCACCACCGCGGCCGGGTTGTTCAAGCGGCTGGCGTTCTGGGCGCAGTGGACGATCCAGCCCAGCAGATCGTCCAGCCCGCCCGGCGGCCCCCCGGAAGCGCGGTCCACGCGCCGATCGGTCTGCGCCCGCAGCTCGTTCTGCGCCACGCGCCCGGCCGTCTCCGGCCAGATGGCGGTTCCCCACAGCGTCTCGCAGGCCTGGCAGATGCGGGCGGCGCGCTCCAAAATGGCGGTTTGCCGTTCGGCGGGGTTAACAGGTGTTGGGGTTAAATCAGATTCAGAATCTGATGAATAAATACCATCACCTGTTAAGGGCCAACCGGTCGCCGGTTTGCCGGGTGGGGCGGGCGAAGCGGTCAAAACCGGCGGATTGACCGGGTCTGGCTGCGGCGGGGGCCCCTCGGCCCACAGCATGGGGCTGTCCAGCAGCAGCTTGCGCCCGGCCGGCGTCAGCCGCCAGCCGCGGTGATACTGGGCCCGCTCGGCCAGGCCCAGGCGCTGCAGGGCGGCCAGGCCCAGGCGGGCCGTCTTGGGGCTGCCGCCGATCAGCCCGGCCAGGTCGGCTTCGCCCACCAGGGGCCGGTTCGAGAGCAGCATGCCGAACAGGGTCAGCAGCGGGCGGCCCGGCCCGTTGAGGCCCTGCAGCAGGCCGGCCGGGTCGATCTTAACCATCGGGTGCATGAATGCCTCCTGTAGCGGGCGCGCCTGTGGGCGCAGCCCGCGAGATCATCCGTGGATGGCGGCGCGAACGGCCTGCGCCTGGAAGCGCCGTCCACGAATAACGCCCGAATCTACGAATGAGCGCGGCCCCATATGCGTGGATTCGGGTTCCATTCGTGGATGGCCGCCGGACCACAGATGACGCAGATTACCATAAATAGAACAAATGATCTATAAAAAAGCCCTAAAAACAGCGTGAAAACGCGGCGCTGGAATTGCGCCAGCGCAAAGACGGCCCGCCGCAGGGGTGGTATCCTTCCGGGTAATCAGGGCGGGGTTCAGACCCGCCCACACCCCCGCAAGTCGTAGGGGCGGGGTTCAACCCCGCCCGGCTGAAAATCAACCGCCAGAAAAGGAAACCGACCATGCAAGCAACCGAAATTTTATCCGCCGAACACCAGGTCATTTTACGCGTCATCGCCGCCCTGGAAACCGCCGCCGACAAACTGGAAACCGGCCAGCCGGTGCGCCCCGGCTTTTTCCTCGACGCCGCCGATTTCGTCAAGGGCTTTGCCGATGGCTGCCATCACCGCAAAGAGGAGAACGTGCTGTTCAAATCGCTCACCGAACACGGCCTGGCGCTCAACAACGGCCCGGTGGCGGTCATGCTGAACGAACATGAGCAGGGCCGCCAACTCATCGGCCGCCTGCGGGCCGCCGCCCAGGCCCTTGACGCCGGCCAGGCTGCCGCCGGCGGCGAGGCCATCGCCGGCGGCGAGGCCATCGCCGGCGGCGAGGCTATCGCCGCCGCCCGCGGCTACGCCGCCCTGCTGCGCCAGCACATTGCCAAAGAAGACAACATCCTGTTCCCCATGGCCGATCAGGTCATCCCGCTCGACCAGCACGCCGCGGTGCTGGCGGGCTTCGAGCAGGTGGAGCATGAAGAGACCGGCGAGGGCGTCCACGAGAAGTACCTGGCCCTGGCCGAGAAGCTGGAAGCCGAAGCCGCCGGCTGATTTGCCCTGCGACCCGGCCCGCGCCTGTGCTATACTGGCTGCGCCGGGAAAGAGGGCTTTTTGGGGGGGAAATGCGCGGCGCAGGCGCGCATTTCCCCAAAGCGGTCAACCCCCGCCTTTGGCGGGAGAGCCAGAAACAGGAAAGGCGGGGCTATGCCGGAAGTAACGGTTGTGTATGGCGAGCAGGAGCGCGTCGTCGATGCCGCGCCGGGCAGCCGCCTGGGCGACGTCATCGCCCAGACCGGGCTGCCGCTCGAACAACCCTGCGCCGGGCGCGGCACGTGCGGCAAGTGCAAGGTGCTGGCCGAAGGCGGCCTGGCCCCGCCCGACGAGATCGAACAGGCCCACCTGACCCCCGGCGAGCTGGCCCTGGGCAGCCGCCTGGCCTGCCGGGCGCAGGCGGCCGGGCCGGGCCGGGTGATCCTGGCCCCCATCGTGGTCTATTCCAACAAAATCTTCCGCGCCAGCAGCCGCTACAAGACCAGCCCGGCCCCGCTGGGCCTGGCAATCGACCTGGGCTCGACCACCGTGGCGGCTTTCCTGACCCTGCTCGACACGGGCGAAGTGTGCGCCGGGGGGGCGGCCCTCAACCAGCAGACCGTCTACGGGGCCGATGTGATCTCGCGCCTGGGGGCGGCCCTGCACAGCCCGGCCGCCGCCGCCCGCCTGCGCCGCCTGGCCCTGGCTTCCATCAACCAGGCGGTCGATTCGCTCCACCTGCCAGAGCGCATCTGGCGGCGCATCCAGCGGGTGACGGTGGTGGGCAACGTCGCCATGCACCACCTGCTGGCTGGCCTGCCGGTGCAGACCCTGGCCGCCAAACCCTTCCAGCCCATCCAGGCCGGGGCGATACCCGATGCGGCGGCCCTGTTCGAGGGCCTCTTCCCGCCGGGGGCGCAGGTCAGCCTGCCGCCGCTGATCGGCGGGTTTGTCGGCTCGGACGCCCTGGCCTGCCTGGCCTGCTTCGACTACGACCGCCCGCCCGGCCCGCTGGCCGCCATCGACTTAGGCACCAACGGCGAAGTGCTGGTCACCGACGGGCGGCGCATCCTGACCGCCTCCACCGCGGCCGGGCCGGCCTTCGAGGGCGTGTTCATCTCGTGCGGCACGCGGGCGGTGGACGGGGCCATCACCGCCGGGCGGATCGAGGGCCAGGCGCTGCGCCTGACCACCATCGCCGGCCAGCCGCCGGTGGGCGTCACCGGTTCGGGCCTGCTGCAGCTGGCCCACGAATTCCGCCGGGCGGGGATCATCGAACCCAGCGGGCGGATCGCCCCCCAGCCGCCGGGCGACCTGGCCGCCTGGGTGCGCCCCGGGCGCATCGCCCTCACCCCAGACGCCGCCCTCAACCTGACCCAGTGGGACATCCGCGAGCTGCAAAAGGCCAAGGGCGCCATTCGGGCGGCCATCGACACCCTGCTGGCCCGCCTGGGGTTAGGCCCCAACGACCTGCACCAGATGATCCTGACCGGCTCGTTCGGGGGGGTGATCGACGTGGCCGCCGCGATTGGGTTGGGGCTGATCCCCCCGGTAGCCCCAGAGCGGGTCAAGACGGTGGCCAATGGGGCCGGGCTGGGGGCGGCCCTGTTCCTGAGCCAGGCCGGCCTGGCCCGCGCCGAACGCCTGGCCGCCCAGGCCGAGCAGATCGACCTCGACCAGGACCCCGGCTTCAGCGAGCGCTATATCGCCGCGATGCGCCTGGGGGAATAGAAGCGCCGCCCATTTTCCCAAAAATATAGAAAAATTCCCGCCCTCGGCGGAAGAGGCGCAATGGTACAATACCAGAGACGAACCTGCTCTCTGGAGGTCCATGCACACCCTTAACCCCAACGAAGTGCGTTTCTTCAGCGGCCAATCGCACCCCACCCTGGCCGCCGGGATTGCCGCTTCCCTCTCTCTGCCGCTTGAGCCAACCGCCTTCAGCCGCTTCAGCAACGACAACCTGTATATCCAGATGGGGGCCAGCATGCGTGGGCGGGTGGTGTACATCGTCCAATCGCTCACCCCGCCGGTCAGCGAGCATCTGCTGGAGCTGCTGATGATGCTCGACATCGCCCGCGGGGCGGCCGCCGCCCAAATCCACGCCATCATCCCCTACTTCTCCTACGCCCGCTCGGACAAGAAAGATGCGCCGCGCATCTCGATCACCGCCCGGCTGATCGCCGACCTGCTGCAAACCGCCGGGGCCACCCACGTGATGACCATGACCCTGCACTCGCCCCAGGTGCATGGCTTCTTCAGCGTCCCCACCGACCCGCTGACCGCCCGCCACCTGTTCGCCCGCTACTTTGCCGAGCGGCGCTACCAACCCGAAGACACCATCGTGGTTGCGCCCGACCTGGGGCGGGCCAAATCGGCGGCTCGCTTTGCGG
>CAYQDU010000277.1:0-5274 GCA_964416275.1 uncultured Anaerolinea sp.
TAATCAGAACAAAATCGGGGAGCGTCTCGTCAGTCACCGTGCTATGCCAGTTGTTTTTCCATAATCAGGGCGTCTTCGCCGTCCGCGTAATAGCGCGGCCACAAGCCCGCCCGTTCGTAGCCAGTGTTTTGATAGAGATGGATAGCCGTTTGGTTCGAGACGCGCACATTCAGCCGCACTCGCGGCACCGTCAGGCGCGCTTCACAGGCTTTGAGCAGCGCGCCGCCAATTCCGCGCCCGCGATATTCGGGCAAAACGCCAATCGTAGCAATCCACGCCATCCGCTCGGCCGGGCGCACATCCCCGGCCACAAACCCCACCATCGCGCCATTCTCGCCGTCAAGCGGCTCGGCCGGGCGCGCCTTGAGGCGCACCACGTTGGGCAGCGTCAGCACCCCGGCCAAATCCCACAACGGCCAGGCATCCAGGGGGAAACATACCCGTTCCAAATGCCGCAAGGCATTGAAATCGCGCCAGGTCGCCGGCTCGATCACAAATTCCGCCCCCGCAGCGCCCGTATCCAAATCCGTCATACCGTCCGTTCTCAGGCCCATTCGCTATCCCGGATAAAACCGGCCTGACCGGGAAAATCCTTCTTATGGGGGAGGCTGCCCGGCTGCGCCGCGCCGCCTCCCCCATAGAGACCGATTCCCCGCCTCAGGCGAACGGCCCCGTCGTTATTCCTTGTTGGTAAGATGGCCGGTGAAATTCCCCAAAATGCGGGTAAATTCCATCGGGAAGATGAACTTAGTCGCCGGGCTCATCCCCATCGTCTTCAGGGTCTCGAAGTATTGCAGGGTCATGGTCTTCGAGTCGACCGTGTTCGCCACACCGTAGATTTTTTCCAGGGCCGAGGCAAAGCCTTCAGCCCGCAGCAGTTGGGCGGTCTTCTCGCCCTCAGCCCGCAGGATGGCCGACTGCTTCTCGCCTTCGGCCCGCAGGATGTTGGACTGCTTCTCGCCCTCGGCCACGTTGATGGCCGCTTCGCGCGTCCCGGTCGATTCGGTCACGATGGCCCGCCGGTTGCGCTCGGCCGACATCTGGCGGTTCATCGCATCCTGCACTTCGCGCGGCGGGATGATCTCGCGAATTTCCACGTTGGTGACCTTGACGCCCCAGCGCTCGGTCACTTCGTCCAGGCGGGTGCGCAGCATATTGTTAATGTGTTCGCGCTCCGAAAGCACGTCGTCCAGCGCAATCCCGCCGATCACCGCCCGCAGGGTGGTGGTTGCCATGCCCTGGGCAGCCGTCTCAAAGTTGCCCACCTGCAGCACGCTTTCGGTCGGGTCCAGCACTTTATAGTACCACAGGAAGTCAATCGAGATGGGCGCGTTGTCTTTGGTGATCGAAGTCTGGTGCGGGATCTCGCGCACCTGCTCGCGCAAGTCTACCTTGACCGCCCGGTCGAACCAGGGCAGCAGGAACACAATCCCCGGCCCGCGCGTCCCCATGCAGCGCCCCAGGCGAAAGACCACCAGGCGCTGGTACTCTGGCACAATCCGCACCGCATTCGCCAAAAGCAGCAGCAGCACAAACCCGACTACGGCAACGCCGCACAGCAAAAAGCCTCCGAATGGATCCACAGCAGCCTCCTTTTTGAATGGCGCAAAAAAAACGAGCTAATGCTCTTTGTCCGGCAGGGCTTCGACTTTCAGGTAAAACCCGTTCCGTCCAACCACCCGCACCCGCTGGCCGGGCTGGATGGGCTGGTCGCTATAGGCGCTCCACAGTTCGCTGCCCACCTGCACCGAGCCGTCTTTATGCACCGGCGTGCGGGCTTCGCCGGCGGCATTCAATAAGTCATCCAGGTCGTGAGCCGGGCGCCGATCTTTGGTCTCGATCACCTTGCGGCCCACCAGCCAGAAGAAGAGGCCCCAGGGGATCGAAACCGAGGCCGCCAGCACCGGGTGCACCGCCGGGCGCCACCAATCCTGGCTCTGGAAGATATAAGCTGACCCCAGAATGATCGCCAGGATCGCCAGCGCCAGCAAAAGCTGGCCGCCAGCCCGCCGGCCGCGGCGGATCGAGACGAAAAACAGGCCCAACCCAATCAGGATCACGATCAGCGCCCAAAGGTTCAAGGTCTGTTCGCTCAACAGGATGCCCAACCCGGCCAGCCCCAGGATCACCAGCGCCCCGGCTTCCAGCAGCCCCGTCCCCGGCACAGCCAGGGCCAGCACAGCCACGATCAGCCCAGCGGCTACCAGCAAGTAGATCAAGTTTGGGTCAAGAAGCGTTTCCATTTGCAATTCCTTTTGAATCCTCAGGACAAGACTATTATAATTTAGGATTGAGGATTTCTGATTTCCGATTGATGTTATTCGGCGCTATTAAGTCTACGTGGACAGAGTAAAATAGTTCACGCTGATCGAAGAGGAGATTTCATGCCCGACCCGCACGCTCCCGAGACCGACAAACTGGCTCAACGTTTCGCGCAGCGCCTGGACGAGCTGCGCGCCCGCCTGGCGACGGCCAACCCGGCCCGCCTGGCCCATAACACCGGCGCGCAGATCGAGCGCCTGGACCAGGCCGCTGGAACCCTGAGCCTGTCGCTGTGGGGCCGGGTAGCCCAGATCGCCTTCCCCGGCTACGCCGCCCGCTGGGCTGCCAGCGGCGCGCCCATCAGCCCCTTCGAGCAGGCCATGCTGCTGTATTATCTGGACACCGCCGATGGCGCGCCGCTGGCCGGAAGCTGGATTTCGTTCTCCGACCTGCCCGATGGGCGCTTTTACGTCCAGGCGTTCAACGGCTATACCGGGCAAGAACTGGCCCAACACTTTGGCGACGACCGCTTCGCCTTCGAGACGGCCTGCCAGGCCCTGCACGGAACGCCTCACCCGCTGGGCGACGCCGCCTACGCCTTCCAGGCCCTGCCCAACGTCCCCCTGCTGGCGGTCTACTGGCAGGGCGACGAGGACTTCCCGGCCGCCTGCCAGGTCTTGTTCGACGCCGCCGCCAGCCACTACCTGCCCACCGACGCCTACGCCATTTTGGGCAGCACGCTGACACGGATGCTGATAAAAGCAAGCGCTTCTTGATGAATCGTTACTGGGGTCATGCGGGCGGCTGCGCCGCCCGCATGACCCCAGTGTCATTTGGAGAGCAGTTGGAAGCTGCGCGCCTAATTTCTCTCCAATCAGGAGAACTTCATGCCCCATATTATCGACCCCGAAACCATCGACGCGGAAGACCTGCCCGGCATCTGGGCCCCGGTGCAGTGGGAGCTAAGCGAAGAAGAGCGCATCACCGAACTGCACGAACAGGCCCGCGCCAGCCTGCTGTACAATGTGGCTACGCCGGAGGCCATCCTGCGCCTGCTGCTGAGCGAAACCGAGATCGACCGGGCGCTGGAGCCGCCCGACGGCTACGATTACGACGTGCAGGGCGCCTGGGACGAGAGCATCGTCACCTTCGCCTTTACCCGCCCGGTCAAGCTGCTCAAGCTGGAGCGCGGCCCCGACCGGCTGTACGCCGAATACCGGGTAGCCGATGCAAGCGTGTGGGCGATAGAGATCGCGGCCGAACGGGTCGAGATTTACCGGCTATAACTTCTTCAAATACTTCTTCTGCCACTCGAACAGCTTATTCAGCGCCTCGATGGGCGAGAGGGCATTGATGTCCAGGGCTTTTAGCTCATCCAACAGGGGGTTGGTTTCGGGGAACAGGGCCAATTGCTGGTGGGCCAGCGGATTGATCTTGACTGCCTTGCCGCTGGAGGCCTCCAACTGAGCCAGGATTTCGCCTGCCCGCTGCACCACCGGGCGCGGCAGCCCGGCTAACTGCCCCACGTGGATGCCATACGAGCGGTCGGCCCCGCCAGGAACGATCTTGTGCAGAAAGATCACCCGCACCTCGGCCTCGCTCACCGCCACGTTGTAATTGCGCACGCCGGGCAGCAGGTCGGCCAGTTGAGTTAGCTCGTGATAATGGGTAGCAAACAGGGTCTTGGCCCGCAGGCGCGGGTGGTTGTGGATGTACTCCACCACCGCCCAGGCAATCGACACCCCATCGTAGGTGCTGGTGCCGCGCCCCACCTCGTCCAGCACCAGCAGGCTGCGCGGGGTGGCGTTGTGCAGGATATTCGCCATCTCCACCATCTCGACCATAAACGTGGATTGCCCGGCGTGGATTTCGTCCTGCGCGCCAATGCGGGTGAAAATGCGATCCACCACCCCAATCCGGGCCGAATCCGCCGGCACGTAGCTGCCCACCTGGGCCAGCAAGACCACCAGCGCCGCCTGGCGGATAAAGGTCGATTTACCGGCCATGTTGGGGCCGGTCAGCAGGCGCACTCGCTCGCCCGGCTCGAACACCAGATCGTTAGGCACAAAGCGCTCGCCGCTCAGGGTTTGCTCCACCACCGGGTGGCGGCTGTCGCGCACGTCCAGGGTGTCATCGTCCAACACCTCCGGACGGGCATACCCGCCCAGGGCGGCCGCCTCGGCCAGCGAGGCCAGCACGTCCAGCACGGCCAGGGCCCGGGCGGTAGCCAGCAGGCGGGCGGTCGAGGCGGCCAGTTGGCTGCATAGCTCTTTGAACAGGCGCACCTCGATCTCGTGAATGCGCTCCTCGGCGTTCAGCACCAGGGTCTCGTATTCCTTCATCTCCGGCGTGATATAGCGCTCAGCGTTGACCAGGGTCTGCTTGCGGATGTAATCGGCGGGGACCTGGCCGGTGTTGCTGTGGGTGATCTCGATGTAATAGCCGAAAACCTTGTTATAGCCCACCTTGAGCGATTTGATCCCCGTGCGCTCGCGCTCCACCGCTTCCAGGTTGGCGATCCACTCGCGGGCGTGGCGCGAGCGCTCGACCACCCCATCCAGCTCGGCTGAATAACCGGGGCGGATCACGCCGATGTTCTGCAGCGTGGCCGGCGGTTCGGCAGCGATGGCATTCTGCAGCAGGCTCAGCTCATCTTCACACTGGTGAAAGTCGGCCAGCAGCGAGCGCAGTGGATTGTCGTCGCCGGCTTCGTCCGGCAGCCTGGCGCGCAGACCCGGAAGGCGCGCCAGTGTTTCGCGGATGGCCACCAGATCGCGCGGCTGGGCTGAGCCGCCCAGCACGCGGTTTGTCAGGCGCTCCAGATCGCCAAGCGGCTTGAGGGCAGCGCGCAGCTCGGCGCGTCGCAGCCCATCGGCGTGCAGAAAGGCCGCCCCCTGCTGGCGCTTGCGGATGCGGCGCACATCCAGCAGCGGCTTACCCACCCACTGCCTCAGCAGGCGTTTGCCCATCGGGGTTACCGTTTGATCGAGCACGCCCAACAGAGAGCCCTTA
>CAYQDU010000278.1:0-5210 GCA_964416275.1 uncultured Anaerolinea sp.
GAGGTGATTCTATCCCCCCGCCACGCCTACACCCGCCGCCTGATTAATGACGTACCCAAAATCTACGAAGAATGGGACCTCTCGACGGTATAGCCCAACCCCATTGTCTCAGGAGCAGCTTCGCATGCAAATCCAATCCTTGAGTGGAGACTGGCAGTTCCGCCAGGCCGGCGCGGAAAACTGGCTGCCCGCCCAGGTTCCGGGCGGCGTGCATACCGACCTGCTGGCCGCCGGGCGCATCCCCGACCCATTTGTGGCCGATAACGAATCGCGCCTGGCCTGGGTAGCCGAGGCCGATTGGGAATACCGGCGCAGTTTCACGCCCGCGCCCGACCTGCTGGCCCAGGAGCGTCTCTGGCTGGTATGCGACGGTCTGGACACCCTGGCGGAAGTCTGGCTCAACGGGCAGTTGGTGGGCCGGGCCGATAATATGTACCGCCAATGGCGCTGGGAGGTGAGCGGCTGGCTGCTTGCCGGCCAACCCAACGAGATCGGCCTGCGCTTTGCTTCGCCGGTGCGCTTTGCCGCCCAGCGCCAGGCCAAACGGGCCCTACCGGGCGTGCCGCAGGCCATCGCCGGCGGGCCGTACCTGCGCAAGGCCCCCTGTCATTTCGGGTGGGATTGGGGGCCGCAGCTTCCGCCCATCGGAATCTGGAAAGACATCCGCCTGGAGGGCTGCACCACCGCCCGGATCGCCGATGTGCATCTGCGCCAGCAGCACGCCGGCGGACAGGCGACCGTCAGCGCCCAGGTAACGGCCGAGGCCTGGAGCCAGGCCCCGCTGCGGGCCGCCCTGCGCCTGACCGCCCCCGATGGAACGACCCAGGCGGCCGAGGCGGGCCTCGTTCCCGGCCAGGCGGCGGACCTCAGCCTGGCGGTGGAGCGCCCGGCCCTGTGGTGGCCGAACGGCTACGGCGACCAACCCCTGTACCGGGCCGAAATCTGCCTGTACGCGGCAAGCGACCCGGCCGCGTTGGAACAGCGCGAATATACCCTGGGGCTGCGCAGCCTCGAGCTGCGCCAGGAACCCGACGCCTGGGGGCGCTCGTTCGTCTTTGTGGTCAACGGCGTTCCGATCTTCGCCAAGGGCGCCAACTGGATCCCGGCCGATTCGTTCCCCACCCGCCTGACGTTGGCGCGCCTGGAAGAGCTGATCCGCTCGGCGGCCGAGAGCCATCAGAACATGCTGCGGGTGTGGGGCGGCGGCTTTTACGAAGACGAACGCTTCTACGACCTGTGCGACCGCTACGGCATCCTGGCCTGGCAAGACTTCATCTTCTCATGCAGCGTCTACCCGCTGGACAACCCGGCTTTCCTCGCCAATGTGCAGGCCGAAATCGCCGAAAACGTGCGCCGCCTGCGTCACCGGGCCAGCCTGGCCCTGTGGTGCGGCAACAACGAGATGGAGCAGGGCTGGGTAGAATGGAACTGGCCGCAGGCCGAGCTGCAAGATCTGAAGGCCGCCTACGACCGCTTCTTCCATCGCACCCTGCCCGCCTGGGTCGCAGCCGACGATCCCGACCGGGCCTACTGGCCCAGCTCGCCGTCCTCGGCTACGCCCTTCGAGAACCCCAACAGCCAGACCCAGGGCGACGCCCACTATTGGGAGGTGTGGCACGGGCGCAAGCCTTTCACCGCCTACCGCCAGCAGTACCCGCGCTTCATGAGCGAGTTCGGCTTCCAGGCCCTGCCCCCGTTGGAGACCATCCGCACCTACGCCCAGGAAGCCGACTGGAACCTGACCTCGTACATCATGGAGCAGCACCAGAAGAACGCCAGCGGCAACGGTCTGATCATCGCCCAGCTAACCGACAACTTCCGCCTGCCCAAAGATTTCCCCGCCCTGGTATACCTGAGCCTGGTCTTACAGGCCGAAGGCATTCGCTATGGGGTGGAACACTGGCGGCGGCGCAAAGACCGGGTGGCCGGCACGATCTACTGGCAGTTGAACGACTGCTGGCCGGTAGCCTCCTGGGCCAGCCTGGATTACTTCGGGCGCTGGAAGGCCCTGCATTACGCCGCCCGGCGCTTTTACGCCCCGCTGCTGCTCTCGATTGAAGACGACCCGCCCCGCCAGGCGCTGCACCTCACCAGCGACCTGGGCCAGGCCTGGGAGGGCGAAATCCACTGGCGGCTGGAAACGCTCTCAGGCGAAGCCCTGGCCGCCGGCTGCGAGGCGGCCCGGGTGGCCCCCTACGCCTCCACCCTGGCGCGCGAGCTGGACTTCAGCGCCTACCTGAGCGGCAGCCGGCCGCGCGAGCTGGTCTTTGTGGCCGAGCTGCGGCAGGGCCAGGAATTCCTGGCCCGCCAGGCCGCCTTCTTCGTCCCCACCAAGCACCTGGCGCTGACCGATCCGGGCCTGGCGGCCGCCCTGCGCCTGGAAACCGACCGCCTGTGGATCGACCTGACCGCCCAGGCAGCCCTGGCCCGCCTGGTGGAAGTCTCGCTGGCTGGGGCCGACGTAATCTTCAGCGATAACTACTTCGACCTGCCAGCCGGGCGCACAGCCAGCCTCTCTTGCCCCCTGCCGCCAGGTTGGACGCTGGACCAGGCCCGCCAGGCGCTGCGGGTTTATTCGGTGTACAATTCGTACACCGAATCAAAAGGGCCTTCAAAATAGAAATTTGGCTCTTCCGGCTTCGGCGGAACGGCCAGAAAATCTCTGTATTTGGCTCCAGTTTCGCGGGGCGCGCCGCCCGGCACCCCCCCGATTAAACCGTGGAACAGGCGCGGCGCTCTTCAAGCGCCTTCAAAAAAGAGAGGTTGCGTGGATTTTGGCGCACTTCGTGCGCCAAAATCCACGCTTACCCCTCCCCCAAATACAGGTCAACCTCCGACTTCGACTGGAAAACCTCAAGACAGAACACCAACAGGGAGAAAAGATGACCCAACCAACTGCAAGCGAGATTCAATCCCTCATCGCCCAGATGAGCCTGGAAGAAAAAGCCGCCCTCTGCACCGGGGCCAGCGCCTGGACGACCGCCAAAGTGGAGCGCCTGGGCGTGCCGGAAATGATGGTGACCGACGGCCCGCACGGCGTGCGGCGCGTCCCCGACCGGCGCGAGCTAAC
This sequence comes from uncultured Anaerolinea sp., assembly GCA_964416275.1. Lineage (GTDB taxonomy): Bacteria > Chloroflexota > Anaerolineae > Anaerolineales > UBA4823 > RBG-16-57-11. The sequence goes on from CAYQDU010000278.1 coordinate 3,071, forward strand.
CATGTCGGCCCTGCCCGCCACCTGCTTCCCCACCGCCTCCTGCATGGCCTCCTCGTGGGACGTCGACCTGCTGGGCGAGGTAGGCCGCGCCCTGGGCGAAGAATGCCTGGCCCTGGGCGTGGACGTACTGCTCGGCCCCGGCGCAAACATGAAGCGCAGCCCGCTGTGCGGGCGCAACTTCGAGTATTACTCCGAAGATCCCTTCCTGGCCGGGAAGATGGCCGCCAGCTTCATCAACGGGGTGCAGAGCCAGGGGGTTGGTACGTCGCTCAAGCACTTCGCAGCCAACAACCAGGAGTTCCAGCGTTTCGCCATCAGCGCCCAGATCGACGAGCGCAGCCTGCGCGAAATTTACCTGGCCGCCTTCGAGATGGCCGTCAAAGAAGCCCGGCCCTGGACGGTCATGTGCGCCTATAACAAGATCAACGGCGTGCATTGCTCGGAAAACCACTGGCTGCTGACTGAGCTGCTGAAAGACGAGTGGGGCTTCGAGGGGCTGGTAGTTTCCGATTGGGGCGCGGTGCATGACCGGGTAGCCTCGCTGCGCGGCGGGCTGGACCTGGAAATGCCCGGCCCCAAACCCCGCCGGGTGCAGTCGGTGGTCGATGCGGTGCGCGCCGGCGAGCTGGACGAGGCCACCCTGAACGAAGCGGTGCGCCGCATCCTGAACATCGTCTTTAAAGCCGCCCAAACCCCCAAAGGCGGCTCCTTCGATATAGACGCTCATCACGCCCTGGCCCGCCGGGTGGCGGCCGAGGGCATGGTGCTGCTCAAGAACGACGGGCTCCTGCCGCTGCAAAACCCGGCTGCGATTGCCGTCATTGGCCGGGCGGCCAAAGAACCCTATTTCCAGGGCGGGGGCAGTTCGCACATCAACCCCACCCGGGTAGACATCCCCTTCGATGAGCTGCAAAAGCTGGCCGGCGGGGCCAGGCTGACCTACGCCGAAGGCTACCCGGCCGAAGACGCCTTCGAGCAGGCCCTGATCGACCAGGCGGTGGAAATCGCCCGCCAGGCCGAGGTGGCCCTGCTGTACATCTCGCTGCCCAGCTACAAGGAATCCGAAGGCTATGATCGCAAAGACCTGGACCTGACCCCCCAGGCGGTGGCCCTGATCCAGGCGGTGACGAAAGTCCAGCCGCGCACGGCGGTGATCCTGAACAACGGCTCGGCGGTAGCGATGAGCGAGTGGATCGATGGGGCGGCGGCGGTGCTGGAAGCCTGGATGATGGGCCAGGCCGGCGGCGGGGCGATTGCCGATCTCCTGTTCGGGAGGCTGAACCCGTCGGGCAAGCTGGCCGAAACCTTCCCGCTGCGCCTGGAAGATACGCCGTCCTATCTGAATTACCCCGGCGGGCATGGCGAGGTGCGCTATGGCGAAGGGGTCTTCATCGGCTACCGCTATTACGACGCCAAAGAGGTCCCGGTCCTGTTCCCCTTTGGGCATGGGCTGAGCTACACCCGCTTCGCCTACAGCAACCTGCGCCTCTCGGCCGAGACGATCCGGGATCGCGAGCCTGTGACCGTATCGGTAGACGTGACCAATACCGGCCCCGCAGCGGGCAAAGAGACGGTTCAGGTGTACGTCCACGACCGGGAGGCCGGGCTGCTGCGCCCGCCCAAAGAACTGAAGGGCTTTGCTAAAGTGGCCCTCCAGCCCGGCGAGACCCAGACCGTGCGCATCCCGCTCGATTTCCGCGCTTTCGCCTACTACCACCCCGGCTATCGCCAGTGGATCACCGAAGATGGCGAGGTGGACATCTGGATAGGCGCTTCGGCGGCCGACATCCGCTGCACGGCCAGTCTGAAACTGCAATCGACCCTGAACCTGCCCAGCCTGTTGAACCCTGAATCGACCGTCCGTGAATGGGAAGCCGACCCACGCGGCAAGCAGGTCAGCGCGCCCATTATGCGGCAGATCCTGGAACAGATGGGCAAGGTCTTTGGAGGCGGCGAAAAGCCAGATGCGGCAGTCAGCAAAGAACTGATGGATATGCCCCTGCGCAGCATCCTGCATTTCCAGGAAGAATCGCTCCCCATGCCAGCCGATGAAATGGTGGCATCGATGTTAGCCCAGGTATATGAGGCCTGAGAACAACCGGCGAGCTTCGCTCGCCGGCATGAAGGCTTAGCAGGGGAT
>CAYQDU010000279.1:0-5188 GCA_964416275.1 uncultured Anaerolinea sp.
GTCTTGCCGGCCCTAACGCAGAAACCCTGTGTCATGTCGCACAGATCAAATTCGATCACCTGGGTAATCTTTTTGTAGTCGATAACGATTATGAATGCCATGGTAATCGTCGGATCGTGGTTTTTACAGCCAGCGATTTACAAACCGCCTCCGATCTGTTCCCCAACCTGCAAGCTCGCAAAGTCTTCAATGCCCCTAACTTTACCGAGATTGGCACTTGCGCCTATTGGACGATTGACCAACCGGGATCACCCGTTGCACTGGCCTTCAATAGCAAAAACCAGATGGTGATCGGGAACGATGGATATTATGGCGATAGCGCTCAGCGACAGTTGAAACAGCTCTGGTTTTACAGCGACCCGCTTGCCAAACAGACCCCCGATGCCTCAATCGAGATTTATATGGGAACGCCGGGAGAACTGGCCTTCGACGCGAACGATAACCTTTTGATTCAAGATCATACCTGGTACAAAGTCTGGATGATTAATTTGAGCTGCGACCCTGAGTGGCTGGCGCTGCTCCCCGGAGCAGAATTTCCCAGCCTGCCCTCCTGTAGAACTGCGCCGCCGTTGAGATATACCTTCTTGCCGCTTGTAAACTCAGCCTCTTCGGGCATTCCCAAACCGGTTTTTGATTATCCCGTTGACGGGCAAACGATTGATTACATCTACTCCTACCTGTTCCGGGTTGAACCGGTTGGCAATGCCCAGGGGTTTCTGTGGGGTTTTTTCCAGAACGGCACGCTGGTGTGGGAAAACCTGCGCGACGAGGGTGTTCTATCCGGCAATGAATATGGCATTCATCCCGGTTCGGCTGCCCATGAAAAGTTTGTGCCTGGAAATGTTGACGTTATGGTGCGGGTGATGGTGAACGGCCAATGGTCGGATGCAACCACGATCACGATTACCTTGCGCTGATCAGCCGGGTTGCGAACAAAGATAATCTACAGCAGCTTTCCATGCCGAAGGCTTTTCATCGCCTGGCATCAGGGCATCGGTGTTACGATTAACTCAGCCGGTACGTCAAGGCATGTGCGCTCACAATCCGTATGGCCTGGCCGTCGGCATATCCCAGGATCGACAGGACGGCCAGGATCATCGTCACGAACAGAACCACCGCCGCCTTCGGTTTGCCGGTCACAAATGCGCCCACCCGATAAGTCAGATTCCCTTTGAGAGTTGTAACTTCGCATTGCAGACGCTCCATATCGGCCTCATGATACCGCATTACATCCTCCCGCTTGATGTAATCCCGATCCACCTCTTTGCGGAAATCGGCCAGTTCTTCCGAGACCTTGCAGATGGCGTCGATCTTCTTGTCGATCTCGGACACCGCCTGCATCAAAAAGACGGGGAAAGGATTTGCCTGGTATCCGGGTTATCGGCAATGGCTTTACTGCTTGCATCAAGTTATGCGCCAACCTCCACAATCAGGCTATAATTCAACTTGAACGAAAGGAGCTGCCATGCTTCAGGAAAAACTGACCGAGATTCGAGCCTCTTTACGTTCCGCTCTCACCGAGCTGCTGGGCGCTCGCCTGGCTGCGGTCTATTTGTATGGGTCGCAGGCGCGCGGCGACGCCCGGCCCGATTCGGATATTGACGTTTTGATTGTTCTACGGGATGAATTCAGCTATTTCGAAATGGTCGACCAGGTCTCATACATTACTTCTGCCCTCTCTCTCCAGCATGAGGTGGTGATCTCGTGTGCATTTGTCACCCTGGATGAGTTAGAGCGCCTGCAGACGCCCTTTCTGGTGAACGTACGCCGGGAGGCAATCGCAGTATGAGCGAGATCGATACCCTGCTTACCAGGGCGCGCGAAAGTATTCGGGCCGCCAGGCTTTTAATCCAGGAAAGCTTACCGAACATCGCTGCTTCTCGCGCGTACTATGCGATGTTCTACGTGGCTGAAGCATTACTGTTCCAACGCGGCTTAACGTTTTCCAGTCATTCAGCCGTGATAGCGGCCTACGGCAAAGAATTTGCCCGCTCCAAAGAAATCGACCCCAAGTTTCATCGTTACCTGATTGCCTCTCAAGACGCGCGCCAGGTTGGCGATTATGGGGTGGGGCGCAGCGTTTCACTGGTCGAAGCAGGCCAGGTGGTGGAATGGGCGGATGAATTCCTCGGCGTAGCAGAAACCTATCTGGCGCAGCGGCAGTAGCGCCTACGGCGTGGGCGTAACCAGGAGAATATCCGGCACGCCGATCACGCGAACAACTGCCAACCGCAGCGCCTGCGCATCCGCATACCCCAGGATCACCAAAACGACCAGCACCAGCGCCATAAATAAAGCAGCAGCGACTTTTGGCTTCTGGGCCACAAACTCCCCCAACCGGTAGGCCAGGTTGCCCTTGAGAGCGGCAACTTCGCTCCGCAGACGCGCTACATCCGCCTCGTGGTACTGCCGGGCATCTTCCCGCTTGATGTAATCCCGATCCACTTCTTTGCGGAAATCGGCCAGTTCTTCCGAGACCTTGCAGATGGCGTCGATCTTCTTGTCGATCTCGGACACCGCCTGCATCAGAGACACCAGGGAGGCCAGTAGCAGTTGGTTGACGTTTTTCTGGGGCATGCTATCCCCGCCGGACTGGTCGATGATCTTCTGCAATTCTTCCAGCACTTTTCCGTTGTTCATACGCACCTCCTGATGCGCTATTGGACGGCTGGCCCGTATTTGCGGCCCACAACCGGCGGGGCCTGGTAGCTCCCCACCAATGCTTCCAGGTAAAACTGCGTCACGCAGACCGCCGGGGAGCGGTTGGCCGCCAGCGCCTCGATCACGACCTGGGTGAGCTGGACATGCGGGCTGCGGCTGCCCACCAGCGCTTCCACCGCCGCCTGGGTCAGCCGGGCGCTGGGGTTTCTCCCGGCCAGCAGCGCCTCGATGTACGCCTGGGTGACGCGCCCGGCCATTACGCCGCCAGCCTGACGCCGAACTCGGTATTGTTGAAATTCGCCAGCGTCCAGGCGGCGGCTGTCAGGGGATCAAGCTCCCACAGTTGCAGATAGCTGGCATAGCTGTCGGCCACGTTCTGGCTGCCGCCGAAGCTGTCGCTGCCCCGGCGCAAGAACGCCGCCATGGCGCGCCCTCCGGCGTCGTCCTTGCGAGCGATCAGGGCCGCCTGCACGGCCTTGAGAGTTCCACCGCCAGGAACAGGCGGGAAGATATAACTGTCCAGGCTGCCCACTGTCGCGGCGCTGTTACAGGTGGCGTCGCCATCGGCGGCGATCTCATCCACGTTCTGGTAGTTCAACCCGGCCAGGGGCGTCCACTGAGAGTAATATCCCGCCCCGCTCGGCAGTTGGGTGAAAATGCGGCAGTCGCCCAACCAGTCGTTGTTCTGGCTGCCGCCCGGATTCCATACCGCCAGGTCGTCGTAATCGGCCGTGATCCCATTGGCCTGGATCGCCGCTTCGTTGGCGTAGGCGTTGGCCGTATTCTTCGTGTCCACGTTCGAGGCCGCAACGAAGGACGCACCGTTGACCTTCAGTTCGATGGTTCCGGCGCTGTCATGGATCACAACCTTGAGTTCCAGGTGATGCCATACGCCCGCCGATAAAAGGCCCATGCTGGTCGCCAGTACGGTCCCATTGCGGGCCAGGTCAATCCGCCCATCGGCGCGCAACCGGGCTTCGCACTGGGCCGTCCCGGCGTCGCGGAAACCGGCGATAAACGATGCGCCGATGGTCGCTGGCCGGTAGGCGAAGGCCACCCCCAGGGCGGCGTAGTTGCCGCCCAAGCCGCGCACCAGCAGCGCATTGGAGGCCAGCCGGGCGCACTGGCCGTAATCGAACCGCCCAGGCTGGACGGCGGTCAGGGTTCCGCTGGTCCACTTGGTCAGGATGTTGCCGGTTGTGGCGGCCTCGAAGCCGTCCATAAAAAGGATCGTCATGGGTTCTCCTGGCGATAAACCAGCGTGATGGTGAGGTCCGACCCGGCCGCCGCCGATCCGACCTGTTCAATGTCTACGGTAATCGTCTCGCCATCGGCCCAGGAGGTCAGGCTGAGGGCGGCCGTGTTCCTGACCAGGCTCCCGGCGGCGATCCGGGGCCGGTTTTCGGGCGTAGTGAGCGCCTGGCCGTTCTTTTTCAGGTTCACAATCAGGTCGGCCCCCAGCGGGACGGCCGCGATGTCCAGGTAGACGCCGAGCAGGGTGTACGTCGCCCCAGTGTGGTTGGGAAATTTTAGCTTCCCGGCCCGGACTTCGAGGCTGCCCTCCACCGTAGCCAGCAGCTGGCGCTTCTCTGCCACGTGCGTGTGGTTCGCAGCGGCGAAGTTGGTATCGGGATGACCATTGAGGGCGGCCGCGTTATCGACGACCCCATCATGGTCAGTATCATAGTCTGCCTTCATCATATAGGAGCCAGAAATCGGCCGGGCCTGGAAAAGCACATTCTCTGGCACAAAGGTCAACACGAGGCCGCCGTCGCTCTCCTGGCTGAGCCCGGTTACGTCAACCGGTATGCCCCTGAGCGCGTCTGCGCTGTCCGCCGTATTGGCGTGCTGTGACCCGGCGGTAGCGGCATATCCGGCTTCGTTGGCATACCCGGCAGCCGCGGCATAATCCGCCTGCTCAACAATGTTGTCGCTGTCGGTATCGTAGACACTTTGGAGCATGTCGCCAGATCCGGCCCCCGGCGTGTAATCCGTGATGTCGGCCAGGAGATGAGCGTGTACCAGCGGCGCTCTGTCGCCTGGACGATAGCTTATATTCGGCGCACTATACCCGGCGTGCCAGGTGCAGGACGACAGGAACGGCTGGTTGCCCTCATAAAGGCCCCAATTGGCCGCCGGCGGGTCGGCCAGGCTCCCTGTGTTTGCCAGGACGCAGGTATGCGCTTCACAGGTCTGCCCGCCGGACGAGCGGAAGATACGCGCTGTGGCGGCCGGGTTTTGGGCGCTCACCCGGATGTAGGTATTGCGCATGGCGATCCAGCCATCGGTCGTTGCAATGCCGGTCGCATCCCCGGCAGCGCCGCTGCACAAGCACCCAATCCGGCTGTCTCGAATCTGCGCCCCGCCGGTTTCCGGCCCGATCACGGCAATCGCCTCCTCCGGGCTGACATTATTTTTTTGCACCCACAGGCTGTGGAAGTCGCTCTCGGTCGAGAGCGTTACTGTTCCGAGGATCTGGCTGGCCCCCGGCCCCTGGCCGATCAGGGTCACGCCCACTGGAACGGTG
>CAYQDU010000280.1:0-5179 GCA_964416275.1 uncultured Anaerolinea sp.
CCCTGAGGTGTCACTGTGACACCCCCCGGTGTCATGGTGACACCCCTTTTTGTCGCCGGTGACACCCCGTCACCCTGACACCCCGTCACGGTGACACCCTCTTGCGGGGCGGGTTGGCGGTAGTTTTCGATGGCGGTGCGGGAGATGCGGTAGCGGTTGGTGCCGCGTGGGCCGCGGCCGTCGCGGGCGATCAGGCCGCTGTGGATCATTTCGATGAGTTTGCGCTGGACGGTGCGTTCACCCAGGGAGGTTTTTTTGGCGATGGTGGTGACGGAGGGCCAGGCGTTCTCGCCGTTGTCGTTGGCGAAGTCGGCCAGGGCGAGCAGGACCAGTTTTTCGTTGGGGCCCAGTTGGGAGTCCCAGACGATGGACATGATACGGACGCTCATGTTTTTACTCCTTGAGGATGCGTTGCAGGCTGGCGATGGCCTGGCGCTCGATCTGTTGGACACGGGTGTGGCTGACGCCCATGCGGCGGGCAACTTCGTTTTGGGTGAGGGGCGGGCAGCCGATGCCGTAGAGCAGGCGGATGACCTGGGCCTGGTTGGGGGTCAGGTTGGGCAGGCTGGCGATGACGTTGGCGAGCAGCAATTTGCGTTCGACCTGGTGTTCGGGCGAGGATGCGCCGGGCAGGAGGTCGACGAGGGCGGCGTTGTCGTCGTCGCCGCAGGGGGCGTCGAGGGAGCCGACGGGGGCGAGCATGGGCAGGATTTCGTTGACGCGCGCCGGGCTCAGGCCGGTTTCGGCGGCGATTTCTGCGGGGGTGGGTTCGCGGCGGAGCTGTTGGTAGAGGCGGGCGATGGCGCGGCGGATGGTCTGGCGGGCGTCGTCGCCGCAGTGGGACAGGCGGATGGTGTTGCCGTGGTTGAGGCCAAAGCGGCGGATGTATAGCTTTATCCACCAAAAGGCATAGGTGGCGAAGGTGTTGGTGTTGTGTTCGTCCCATTTTTCGATGGCGCGCAGCAGGCCCATGTTGCCCCACTGGACGAGGTCGAGGATTTCTTGATCGCCAGCGAGGGGCAGGATGCGGCGGGCCATGGAGAAGACGAGGCGTTGGTTGTGGCGCAGCAGCAGGTCTTGCGCCTGGCGGTCGCCGGCGCGGGCGCGGCGCAGCAGGGCGCGTTCTTCGTCGCGACGCAGGGTAGGGTGGTTGGCGTTTTCGTCCTGGTAAAATGTGAGCGCCAGGCTCATGGCGACCTCCTTATTGCCAGAAGTTGACGGGGGGTGGGTTGAGGGCGGGCGGCTGGAGCTGCCGTTCGGCGATGTCGGCCAGGTTGAGCAGACGGTGGGCGAGGATGCGGGCGAGGTGCGGGGCCAGGGCAATGGGCTGCCCGGCGGCGGTGTGGATGACGATTTTGCCGTTCTGGATGGTTACGGGGTCGCGTTTGGTTTTCATGGTGGTTCTCCTTGCGGCTGTAAAACGTTGCCGATTGAAAAAGTTAAGGCGTTTGGCGGGCAATTTCCAAAATTGCCCGCCGTGGGTTTCTTTCAGGCTACTTTTACTAAGCTGGCAATGGCTTTCTGGGGGTCGTTGTGGCTGCGTTTGAGCAGCTCGGTGGCGTTGTTGAAGGCCAGGCCGGCGGCTTTGGCCTGGGAGTAGTAGGTGAGGTGGGGGACGGCGGGGGTGTAGTCGCTGGCGGCGGTTTCGGTGACGCCGCAGTTGTGGGCGATGAGCATGGCGGCGCTGGCGATGATGTTGAGCTGGTTGGCGAGGGCGAGGTATTCGTTTTGCGGCATTGGGCGGGGCGCTGGGGCCGGCTGCGGGGCGGGGGGTGTGGGTTGGGTGGTCTTGGGCGGCTGCGCGCCGTTGGCGGGTTTCTGGATGGCCTGCACCAGGCGGCCGGGCAGGGGTTCGGCGTCTTTGATTTCTTTGAAGGTGATAAGGCGCAGGTAGCGGGTGTTGCCTTCGGCGTCTTTGCCGGCCGGCCGGCTGAACCAGATGGCGTCGTCGTATTTGTTCTGGGGGCTGCGGCGGATGTAGACCTGGCCGCCCCACTCGATGTGGGTGGGGCCGGATGCGTCGCGGGCGACGACGGTGGCGTTGATGCTGTTCCAGTCGAAGGCGGTAAATTCTTCGAGGGGGCGGACGTAGTCGGGGGCGCTGGGCTCTCCGCCGTTGGCGAGGCGCTCGAGGGCGTCGGCGATGCGGGCGAGCTGGTGAAGCAGTTCGGGGGGCGGTTGTTGTTCCATGTGGGGCTCCTTACAGGTCGAAGGCGAGTTCCAGGGTGTGGACTTGCAGGCCGCGCGGGTGGTGGCCCTGGTAGAGGTGGGATTCTTCGGTGAGTTTGTTGCGCAGGCGTTGGATGGCTACGCTGTCACGGACGGGGAGCATGGGGCCGCGCCAGGCGCGGGCGCCGTCGGACCAGCGACGGACGCTCCAGCCGTGTTCTTGCAGCCAGCGGATGGCGGCTTCGAGGTCGAAGTCGGGTGGTTTGATTTCGTGCGAGACGGGGCCGGCGCGGTCGCTGTACCAGTTTTCGGGGAATTTGTTGACGATGACGCCGGCGCGGATGACGCTGAAGTCGATGCGGGTGATGCGGGGTTCTTTTGTCATAAGCGGCTCCTTCGTTGGGTGGTGCTGTGTTAAACGTTGACGGCCGTAAATGTAAAGGTGGGCGGGGACGCAAAAAAGCCCCACCCGGCTTATATGCCAGGTGGGGCTTTTGGTTGTTGGGGTTATGGCAGCGGCAGGACGATGAGGACGACGGGATGCTGGTTTTCGGGGGTGATGTTTTGCCAGCGCTGTTGTTGGAGGATGCGCCAGATGGCGCTCTGACTGAGGTGGTGCCGTTGGGCCAGTTGCCGGCAGGTGTATTGGCCGGCGTCGAACTGGTTGCGGATCTCGTCTACCTGTTGGGCGGTGAGTCTGTGGTTGGGGTTGCGTTCGCCGGTGCGCCGGTGGGCGTCGTGGCGGCCTTTGCGCACGGCATCCTGCATGTTTTCTTTTTGGGTGCCCAGGTAGAGGTGGGCGGGGTTGACGCAACGGGGGTTGTCGCAGGCGTGGCAGACGACCTGTCCGGCCGGGATGGGGCCGTGGGTGAGGCGCCAGGCGACGCGGTGGGCTTTGGCCCATTGTTCGGGTGGGGCGTACAGCCGCCCGTAGCCGTCGTGATCGATTTTGCCGAGCCAGGGCCAGCAGGCGTTTTCTCCGCCGCTGCGGTCGACGCGCTGCCAGAAGGGGTTAGCAGGCTGTGGGTTCATCGTCTGGCTCCATGTGCAGGTTGTGACGGAGGTCTTTGGCCAGGGTCTTTTTGCGTTCGCAGATGGCCTGACGGGTGACGCCCAGGCGCCGGCTGATTTCGGTCTGGTTGTAGTCGAGGTAGAGCATGACGACGATTTTTTGCTGTTCGGCGGTGAGGTTCTCGATGCCTTCGAGGAAGCGCCGGCTGTCTTCGTCGCTGATGGCGGCTTCTTCGGGGGTGGGGGTGCTGGCGGGGATGAATTCGAGGGTGCTGGTTTCGTCGCCTTCGTCGTTTTGGACTGCGCCTTCGCTCAGGACGTAGCGGTTGTAGGTGAACGCTTTTTCGGCGTTGCGCTTGCCGCCGACCCAGGTGGCGTAGTTGAGCAGGTAGGCGTCGGTCTGGTCGGCAAAGCCGGGTTCACGGGCGGCTTTTTCGAGCAGGGCGACGACCATTTCCTGGAAGATGTCTTCCTGGTCGTGGCAGGGGGAGTAGATGCGGTTGGCCCGGGCTTTGAGACGGGGCTGGAGCGCTTCGATGCGTTCGTTGATGCTCGTCGCTGCTCTTTTCTCATGCTCAATTGAAGCGGCCGGCGGTTGGTGTGTTGTTGCCGTCGATAGCGACGGTGCGCTCTCTAAGGTTGAGGCGCGTCTATAGAGATTTTGGTGATGTAGCACTGTATTCATGGTTTCCTTCCGTTTGTTCGTTTATCTCCCTGGCCGGGGAGGTATTTCGTGAAGCAATTATATTATAAAAGATTACTCAAGTAATGTCAATAGTAGATTATATCTATATGTTTACATATCGCACAATTATAATCATGCGATTGCTTTCATAATGGTAGAACAGTATAATATTTGTAATTTACCAAAGGAGGCTGTCTATGCCAGGTTGGCGATTTCAATTGCGTGGCCCCGATCTCTTGAGCCTGGGTAAGGGCGCTGCCAATATGCACCAGTTAGCGATGCACAGCGGGATCAGCTACCCGACCGCTTTGCGCTATATCAGCACCCCGGAAAAAGTTCAGGTGGTCGATATGGAGACGATAGCCAATATTCTCCTGGATGGGCTCGGACTGACCCCAGACGAGGCATTAAATTTGAAGGTGAGTGATCTTTTTGAACTGGTAAAGATAAGATAAGTTTACCGGTAAGCGCAGATGGTGTCTGAACTTGTTGCAAACAGGTGATACACAAGATATAACGTCATCAACCTTTATTTTGCAGCGGGAGACATCATGACTAACAAACGATTGCGTTTCAAAGGGGAGTGTATGCTCGCCATTGGCAAAGGGGCCAAGAATGCTCATCAACTGGCGCTGCGAAGCAGAGTCAGTTATCCAACTATATTACGTTATATCACTATGCCCCATGAAATTCAGGCATATGATGCAATGGTATTGCCCGCTATTCTGATTGATGGGCAGGGGATAGCCCCAGAGGAATTATTGAATATGCGTCTTGGCGATTTGTTTGATCTGGTCGACGTTAAATAAAAAAACCCCGGCCGGCCAGCCAGGGTCTTAGCCCATCTTACGGAAGGAAACCGAAGCAGATGGGGTCTTTCACAAGATGGTTAGTTGTTTTTCCAACCTACGGTGGTGGTCATTTCGGAGATGATGAGGTTGAAAAAGTCGACAAGCGGCTGGGTGGTGGTGATGTCGGGGCTGTTAGCCGAGGTGCCGAGCTGCTTGGCTGCGATTTTAGCCGAGGTGCCGCCCTTGAGGTCTGCGGCAAACGAGATCAGGCAGTTGCCGCCAGCCAGGCCAGATACAGGGGCCGTCAGGTCCTTCTGGACTGTTTTCTCGAAGCGCTGACCATTGTCAGCCACGGCCACGATGAAGGCCAGGAGGTGTTGGGGCTCAACTTTGATCAAACCAAAAGCGTTGAATTGTTGGAGCTGCACCATTTTGCACCTTAAAAATTAAAGGACCGCCTCAAGAGAGTGATCCACCAGGGACTCGAACCCTGAACCCACTGATTAAGAGTCAGTTGCTCTAC
>CAYQDU010000281.1:0-5100 GCA_964416275.1 uncultured Anaerolinea sp.
GGGCGGCCCTGCTCACCGATTACGTCCTGACGGTGGCCGTGTCGATCTCATCGGGGGTGGCCCAGCTCATCTCGGCCTTCCCAGCCCTGCATCCCTACCGGGTCTGGATCGCCATCGGCATGGTGGCCCTGGTCATGCTCATTAACCTGCGCGGGGTGCGTGAATCGGGGGTGGTGTTTGCCATCCCGACCTATTTCTTCTTGCTGATGATTACGTTGACGGTGGGCGTGGGCCTGGCGCGCCTCTTCACCGGCGGCCTGGGAACGGTGATCGACCCGCCGGAGATTGAAATCTTGGGCGCGGCCCAGGTGGTGGGCCTGTTCCTGCTGCTGCACGCCTTTTCCAGCGGCACCACCGCCTTGACTGGGGTGGAAGCGATCTCAAATGGGATTATGGCTTTCCGCGAGCCGCGCAGCCGCAATGCCGGCACAACCTTAATCTGGATGTCGACCATTTTGGGCTTCCTGTTTCTGTCGATCACCTTCCTGAGCGGGCAGATTCACGCCGTGCCGTCCGAAGCCGAAACGGTGATCTCGCAGTTAGCCCGCACGGTCTACGGCAGCCGCAACAGCCTCTATCTGGCGACCATTGGCGCTACGACGGTGATCCTGATCATGGCCGCCAACACCGCCTTTGCCGATTTTCCCCGCTTGAGCGCCCTACAAGCCAGAGACGGTTTTCTGCCCAAGCAGCTCACTTTCCGCGGCAGCCGGTTGGTCTACTCGTGGGGCATCGTTACCCTGGCGGTCATCGCCAGCCTGCTGATCTTCGTTTTCCAGGCCAGCCTGACCGCGTTGATCCCCCTGTACGCCATTGGGGTGTTCCTGTCGTTCACCCTCTCCCAGGCTGGCATGGCCCGGCGCTGGTGGAAATCGGGCCAGTTGAAACCGGGCGAAGAGCTGCAAGAGCCGGGGTCGGTGGTGCATCACGACCCGCGCTGGCTAACCAAGATGCTCATCAACGGCTTTGGGGCCGTCTGCACTGCCATCGTCATGCTGGTCTTTGCCGTCACCAAGTTCAAAGACGGGGCCTATATCGTCCTGATCTTGACCCCGCTGCTGGTGGCGATCTTTTTCCGCATCCATCGCCACTATCGCAATCTGGCAAAAAACCTGACCCTGGAAGGCTTCGGCACGCCGCGCGCCATCCAACGCCACCGGGTTATTTTGTTGGTTTCATCCGTACATCGCGGCGCGCTAACCGCCCTTAACTACGCCCAGTCGATCAGCGAAGACATCACCGCAGTGCATGTATCCGTCGACCCGGCCGAGGCCGAAAAGGTGCGCCATAAGTGGGATTTGTGGGGCGAGGGGGTGCGCCTGGTGATCCTGGATTCGCCTTACCGGCTGCTGGTCGAACCGCTGCTCGAATACATCACAAAAGTATCCCGCTCTCGCCAGCCCGACGAGGTGATTACGATTGTCGTACCGCGCTTCATCTCGCATGGGGTAATGGCCGGGCTGCTGCACGCCAACACCGCCGACTGGCTGCGCAAAGCCCTGGCAATGTATCCCGATGTCGTCATCGTCGAAGTGCCGTACCAGATCGAGCAATTGCGCAGCAAGCCCGAAGCGCACTAGGGCATGGTTGAATCGCCTCTTGTTGAGGCCCGCCGCCTGACCAAGTATTACGACCCTCCGCCGGGCCTGTTCCGCCAGAGCGGCCCGGCGCTGCGCGCCCTGGAAGAGGTGAGCCTGGCGATTGCGCCCGGCGAAGTGTTAGGGGTGATCGGCGCGGCAGGCAGCGGCAAGTCTACCCTGGGGCGGGTGCTGATCCATTTGCTGCCGCCTACCGCGGGGCAGGTTTTTTTTGAGGGTCAGGAGGTACGTTCGCTGGATCGCGACGGGCAGCAGCGCCTGCGTCGCCAGACCCAGATCGTGTTCCAACACCCCCACGCCGCCTTTGACCCGCATTACACCCTGTACCAATCGCTTATCGAGCCGCTGACCACCCATACCGACCTGCATGGCGAGGCGCTCCAACAGCGGGTGCAGCAGATGCTCCAACAGGTGGGGCTGCGCCCGGAACTGTTGGGCCAGTACCCGCGCGCCCTGAACACCGCCCAGCTTCAGCGCGCCGCCCTGGCCCGCGCCCTGGCCCTGGAACCGCGCTTCCTGGTGTTGGATGACCCGCTGGGCGAACTGGAGCCGATGAACCAGGTGCAGCTCCTGGCGCTGCTGGAAAAGCTGCGTCATAAACTGGGTTTCACCGCCCTGTTCGCTGGCCGCCGTCCGGCCCTGGTTCTGCGCCTGAGCGACCGGGCGGCGGTCTTGCTGCACGGCCGGCTGGTTGAGCTGGCCCCCGCCGCGGCGCTGGCCCAGGGCCAGGCCCTGCACCCACATACCCAGGCCCTCCAGGCCGTCCCGCCGCCCCAACCGCATCCGCCGGGCAGGGCCGACTACCCGCCCGCCTCCCATCCGGCGCCGCCCGAAGAAGGGTGCAGCTTCCGCCAGCATTGCCCCCTGGCCGCCCCCATCTGCGCCCAGGCCCAGCCGGCTCTGTGCGAAGCTCGCCCCGGTCATTGGGTGGCCTGCCATCTGGTAGCCAACCCCACTTAACAGTGCGGCGGCCTATGGCGCTCTAGGAGCGCACCCGAAAAAGGAGAGATTCCGGGGATTTTATCGCCCGGCAGCTTCCCAATCAACGGGGGTGGGTGTGACTGGCGAACTGCGCTTGGCGAGCTGCGCTCGCCTGAGAAGAGGATTAATCGCGGATTTTGTCGCACTTCGGGCGACAAAATCCGCGGAACATCGCTTTCTTAAGGCGCTCAGAGCGCCATGCCTGCTCCACAGCTTAATGGGGTGATCCCTGTCGCATAAAGCGCGACAAAATCGCCGGCCAATACCCGACCCAGCCGCGCACCTGAAGTCAGGTGCAACGACTCCAGGAAAGGCCCCAACCCGCCCGTCTGTAGTCTGTCGTCGGTGGTCTATTATCTGGTACAATCGCATGAATTCCAACGCGAGGCTTCTTCTTTGGAGATCGAACACAAAGTAGCTCTCATTACGGGCGGCTCCAGCGGGATTGGCCTGGCTCTGGCCGGGGAACTGGCGGCGCGCCAGGCGCGGGTATTTATCGCCGGGCGCGACTCAGACCGCCTGCAAAGCGCTCTATCCAGCCTGCCGCCGTCGAGCACCGGGCCGCACGCCGCCTTGCAAGCCGACGTGAGCGACCCGGCCCAGACCCAACGCCTGGTAGAAAGTGTGCTGGCCCAGGCCGGGCGGCTGGATGTGCTGGTCAACTCAGCCGGCGTGGTTCATCCCGGCTACGTGCAAGAGATGCCCCTGGAGCGCTTCCGCTGGATGATGGACATCAACTATTTCGGCACGGTCTACACCACCAAGGCCGCCCTGCCCTGCATGCTGGAGCAGCACAGCGGGCATATCGTCAACATCGGCTCGTTCGTCTCACGGGTCAGCGTCATCGGATACTCGGCCTACGCTCCGTCGAAATTCGCCGTGCGCGGCTTCAGCGACGCCCTGCGAATGGAGATGAAACCCTATGGCATCGGCGTGTCGATTGTCTACCCGCCCGACACCGCTACGCCCCAACTGGCCTACGAAAATCAGCACAAGCCGCCTGAATTGAAATATCTGCTGCCCGAGCTGGGCGTGATCCCGGCTGGGCAGGTAGCCCGGGCTATCGTGCGCGGCATCCAGCGCAACCATTACGAGATTACCGCCGACTGGGGGTCGCGGTTCTTGATCTATCTCGATGGTCTGGCTGGCCGCCGGCGCTATCCGGTTTTAGATCTCTTATTGGCCCGCGCCCGGCGCCATACCGCCCGGCGCAGTCCGTGAGTCTACGTGAGGAAATCAAATGGACATCTTCGATAAAATCTCAGAATTCAGCGCCGCTAAGGAGGCGATTGCCTCCGGCTATTATCCCTACTTTATCCCCCTGACCGGTAACGAAGGCGCAACCGCCGATTATCACGGCCACCGCCTGATTATGTGCGGCTCGAACAACTATCTGGGCCTGACCACCCACCCCAAAGTGCGAGCGGCGGCCGAGGAGGCCATCCGCAAATATGGCACAAGCTGCACCGGCTCGCGCTTTCTGAACGGCACCCTGGAAATGCACGAACAACTGGAGCGCGAGCTGGCCGATTGGGTGGGCAAAGAAGCCGCCCTGGTCTTTTCGACCGGCATGCAGGCCAACCTGGGAGCCATCAGCGCCCTGGTGGGCCGCGGCGATGTGGTCATCCTCGATAAAGACGACCACGCCAGCATTGTCGATGGGGCCAGGCTTTCCTGGGGCGAGACCAAACGCTTCCGCCACAACGACATGGCCGACCTGGAGCGGGCGCTGGAGGCGATCCCCGATAAAAAAGGCAAGCTGGTGGTGGTGGATGGCCTGTATTCGATGGGCGGCGACCTGGCCCCCCTGCCAGAGATCGCCCGCCTGTGCCAGCAGTACGGGGCGCGCCTGATGGTAGACGACGCTCACGGGATGGGCGTGCTGGGCGGCGGGCGCGGCACGGCGGCTCACTTTGGCCTCACCGGCCAGGTGGACCTGATTATGTCCACCTTCAGCAAGTCGTTTGCCTCGCTGGGCGGCTTTATCGCCGGCGACGCCGACGTGGTGCATTACATCAAACACTTCGCCCGCTCGCTGATCTTCAGCGCCAGCATTCCGCCGGCCAACGCTGCGGCCGCCCTGGCTGCCCTGGACGTGATGCGCTCCGAGCCGGAGCGCATTGCCCGCATCAACCAAATTGGCGACTTCATGCGCCAGCGCTATCACGCCCTGGGCTTCAACACCCTCGGCTCGGTCACGCCCATCATCCCCATCTGGATTGGCGATACGATGAAGACGATTGGGGTCTGGAAAACGCTGTTCGACTGCGGCGTGTTTGTCAACCCGGTGCTGAACCCGGCCGTCCCCGAAGGCCAGGAACTGCTGCGCACCAGCTATATGGCGACCCACACCGACGAACAACTCGAAACGGTGCTGGGCATTTTCGAACAGGTCGGCCGCCAGGCTGGGCTGATCGCATAATTTATTGTGGCTCTTCCGGCTTCGGGTAGCTCCCCACTTAACCGGGGTGGAGGTAACTGGCGAGCTTCGCTTGGCGAGCTTCGCTTGGCGAGCTTCGCT
>CAYQDU010000282.1:0-5069 GCA_964416275.1 uncultured Anaerolinea sp.
CATCCGGGCCTTGAACGGCTCGATGACCTCCGGGTGGGTCGTTTCTACATCCCACACCGCTTGGTTGGTGGGTTTATCTTCTGCCATGAAACCTCCAAAACTATTGCACTTATTCGGTGGGCGGTTGGCCCTGGCTGTTCACCAGCGGAATGTCGGCTGTGCCGATCAATTCGTCGGGGATGATGTAGGTGCAGTGGGCGTCGCCGTGCAACATACACTGGATTTTCTGCGCCGGGACTTCCAGGATGGTCGAGATCAGGGTTTGATCGACGGAGCAGACTTCGGGGTGCGTCTGGCCGACATGGTAATAGGGGCAGTTCGATTCGCGGATCAGGTAGCTATCGCCCTGGCGTTCCACCTCCACCCGGAAGCCTTCATTGTTGAGCAGGGTTTTGACCAGGGCCAGGCGCTGCTCGACCGTCAATCCTTCGGCCTCGCTGCGCGCGTCGGAGGCCATATCGACTGCCATCTGCTGGAACAAACGGGCGATGACTGCCGGGGGAACAGCCTCTTTGAGCTGTTCTAACAGGCGCAGCGTCAGGCGTACATAGCGGGTGGGGAAGGATTCGCGGCCCTTCTCGGTCAGGAAATACATCCGCCGGGGGCGGCCCACGCCGTGTCGTTCTTCGGCGTTGCCCACCAGCCCATCGGCCTCTAACCGGGCGATGTGATGCCGCACTGAAATGGGATTGATGTCTACCGCCTCGGCCAGTTCGTTAATCGTACAGCGTTCACGCGCCAGCAAGGTTTGCATCACCCGCTCGCGGGTATTTTTGGCTTCGCTTTCCGCTAACATCATTCGCTCTTTCCTCTCCAACCTCAAAACCGGGGGCCAGCCCATTAAACCGTGGCAGGCAGGGCGCTTTTCGAGCGCCTTCAAAAAGAAAAATCGCCTGGATTTTGTCGCACGGTACCACCCCACTTAAGCGTGGAGCAGACTGTGGCGCTCTACAAGCGCCTTCAGAAAGAGATAGTGCATGGATTTTGGCGCACCTCGTGCGCCAAAATCCACCATTGGCCCTCTTTCGACAAAGCTCGCCAGTAGCCTACACCGCGGTTGCGTGGGGGATCTGCCCAAAAACGCAAGGCGCCGGAAAATCGCCTGGTTGTAAAGCTGCTCTGGGCGGCGCAGCCAGGCCCAAAACAAACTCGAATAGCCGCCATTGGCGGAGCTGCTGTCGAGGGGCAGTATACTATGGGCTAAGAATTTTGTCAATAATTAAGATTTTTATCTAAAAAAACATTGACTTTAATCTTTGGGTCTGCTATAATACCGCTCGTTTCAATGCCCGGATGCCGCCTGGCGGCAAGAGCGTCTATTTTCCCCTGGCGCGGGGTATGCCTGATGCGCCGCAGCGATGTGAGATCCATACCTCATCGACCTGAAGGAGTCGTCAAATATGTCTGAATTGGATATCCGTAACCTGCACGTGAATGTAGAAGGCCGCGAAATTCTCAAGGGTGTGAACCTGGTGGTGCGCCAGGGCGAAGTCCACGCTTTGATGGGCCCAAACGGGACCGGTAAATCCACCCTGGCCTATACCCTGATGGGCCATCCCAACTACGAAGTGACCGAAGGCGAAGTCTGGTTCAAGGGCCAGAATATTTTAGAGCTGGAGCCGGATCAGCGTTCGCACCTGGGGCTGTTCCTGGCCTTTCAATACCCGGTGGCGATTCCGGGCGTGTCGATGGCGAACTTTCTGCGGGCGGCGATCAACGCCAAGCGCCGGGCGGCCAACAAAGACGACAAGGGCATCCCGGTGCCGGAATTCCGCCGCATGCTGAAAGAGACCATGGATCTGCTCAAGATGGATCACAACTTCGCCGGGCGTTACCTGAACGAAGGCTTTTCCGGCGGCGAAAAGAAGCGCGCCGAGGTGCTGCAAATGGCCGCCCTCCGCCCCGAGATTACGGTGATGGATGAAACCGACTCGGGCCTGGACATCGACGCCCTGCGCATCGTCTCCGAAGGTGTGAACACCCTGCGCGGCCCCGGCCTGGGCGTGCTGGTCATCACCCACTATCAGCGCATCTTGAACTACATCAAACCGGAGTTTGTCCACATCATGCTGGGCGGCCGGATTGTGGAATCGGGCGGCCCCGAGCTGGCTTTGCACCTGGAAGAGCATGGCTACGACTGGATCCGCGAAAAAACCGGCGAGACGGTAAGCGAGTAGGTTTCAATTTTACGAGGTGTCTATGGCAAGCGATTCACAAATCCTGGAAGGGATGGGCGATTATAAGTACGGGTTCAGCGACCCCGAAAATTACGTCTTCAAGTCGCGCAAGGGGTTGGATCAGGACGTGGTGCGCCAGATCTCAGCCATGAAAGGCGAACCCCAGTGGATGCTCGATTTCCGCCTCAAAGCCCTGGATCATTTCCAGAAGCGCCCTATGCCCATGTGGGGCGGCGACCTGTCGAAGCTCAACCTGGACGACATCTACTACTATGTCAAGCCGTCTGATTCGGATGCTAAATCGTGGGACGATGTGCCAGAGGCGATCAAAAATACCTTCGATAAGCTGGGTATTCCCGAAGCCGAGCGCAAGTTCCTGGCCGGGGTGGGCGCCCAATACGAATCGGAGATGGTCTACCACCGGGTGCAGGAACACCTGGAGCAGCAGGGTGTGATCTTCCTCAGCATCGAAGAAGGTCTGCGCCAGCATCCCGATCTGTTTCGCCAATATTTCAGCACCGTCATCCCGATTGAAGACAACAAATTCGCCGCGCTCAACAGCGCGGTCTGGTCGGGCGGCTCGTTCATCTACGTCCCGAAAGGGATCAAGATTGATCTGCCTTTGCAGGCTTATTTCCGCCTCAACGCGGCCAACATCGGCCAGTTCGAGCGCACCCTGATTATTGCCGACGAAGGCGCGCAGCTTCACTACGTGGAAGGCTGCACCGCCCCGATCTACTCGACCGACTCGTTCCACTCGGGTGTGATCGAGATCGTGGTAAAGAAGGGCGCCCGCGTGCGCTATACCACCATCCAGAACTGGTCGACCAACGTCTACAACCTGGTTACCCAGCGGGCGATGGTCTATGCGGGCGGCACGATGGAATGGGTGGACGCCAATTTAGGCTCCAAGCTAACCATGAAGTACCCGTCTTGCTATCTGATGGAGCCGGGGGCCCACGGCGAAATCCTGTCGATGGCCTTTGCCGGGCCGGGCCAGCACCAGGATGCGGGCGGCAAGGTGATCCACTTTGCCCCGCACACCAGCAGCAAGATCACCTCCAAGTCGATCAGCAAGGGCAGCGGGCGTTCCTCGTATCGCGGCCTGCTCAAGGTGCACAAGGGCGCTAACGACTGCAAATCGAACGTGGTCTGCGACGCCCTGCTGTTGGACGAAAAAGCCCGCTCGGACACCTACCCCTATATCGAGATCAACGAGCAAGACGTGACCATCGGTCACGAGGCTTCGGTGTCCAAGGTGGGCGAAGAGCAGCTTTTCTACCTGACGAGCCGCGGCCTTTCGGAAGAAGAAGCCACCACCATGGTGGTTTCGGGCTTCATCGAACCGCTGGTGAAAGAGCTGCCCATGGAATACGCTATCGAAATGAACCGCCTGATCCAGCTCCAGATGGAAGGCTCGGTCGGATAAGACAAACCTTCGGGCGCGGCTGCCGGGTCAACCGGTGGGCGCGCCCGGCTTGGGAACCTCACGCATATGGCAGACAGAGTTGTTGTTACCCGCACCCGGCGCGCCGATGCGCCGACAACCAAAGATTTCGCTTTTACGTCCGACCTGGCGCGTGGCCTGGCGGGCGAACCGTCGTGGATTCAGAGCTACCGGGCCAACGCCTGGAACCTGTTTGAAACCACCCCCATGCCCACCACCAGCGACGAACCCTGGCGGCGCACCGATCTGCGCGGCCTGCGGGCCGGGGCTTTCCGCCTGCCGGCCCAGGTAGACCTGGCCGGGCTGCGCCAGTCGCAGCCGCCGGCCGCCTTGCTGCAGCCCCTGGCGGGCGAGGCCCACGGCGGGCAGATCATCATGAGCGCCGCCGGCCTCAGCGTGGAGTTGGATGACGCCCTGGCAAAACAGGGTGTGATCTTCACCGATCTGGTCACCGCCGAGCAGCGCTATCCCGATGTGCTGCAGCGGATCATGGGCCAGGTGGTGCGCGCCGATGAAGGCAAGTTTGCCGCTCTGGCGGCCGCCCTGGCCCAGACCGGCGTGCTGATTTACGTGCCGCGCGGCGTGCAGGTCGAGAAGCCGCTGCACAGCATCCTGTGGGGGGCGGGCGTTGATCTGGCCTACCTGGATCACGTGATGGTGTACGTGGACGAGGGCGCTTCGCTGACCTACGTCCACGAATCAGCCTCTCACACCGAGGCGGCCGGCCAGGCCATGCACGCCGGGCTGGTCGAGATCATCGTTGGCCCGGCCGCCAACCTGCGCTTTGTAGAGCTGCAATCCTGGGGCGATCACGTCTGGAATTTCAGCCACGAGCGGGCGCGGGTGGAGCGCGATGCGACCCTGGATTGGGTCTTCGGCGCAATCGGCAGCCACCTGACCAAGAACTTCTCGGAATTAGACCTGGTAGGCCGCGGCTCCACCGGGCGTATGTCGGGCTTTTATTTCACCGACGGCGAGCAGCACCTGGATCACGATACCCAGCAGAACCACATGGCCCCCAACACCACCAGCGATCTACTCTTCAAGGGCGCGTTGCTGGATACCAGCCGCTCTGTCTGGCAGGGCATGATCTATGTGGCTCCTGGCGCGCAGAAGACCGACGGCTACCAGGCCAACCGCAACCTGGTGCTCAGCCGCAAAGCCCGCGCCGACTCGATCCCCGGTCTCGAAATCCTGGCCGATGACGTGCGCTGTACCCACGGCGCCACCGTCGGGCGCATTGATGAAGACCTGGTCTTCTACCTGCTCAGCCGCGGCATTCCGCGCAGTGAGGCCGAGCGCCTGGTTGTGGAAGGCTTCTTTGACCCCATTATGCAGCGCATCCCCTTCGAAGGTGTGCGCGAGCGCTTCCAGAAGGCCATTCACGATAAGATGAGCACCTATACCGGCCGGTAAAAAAAATGCTTCCAGGCGGGGATCTGTCC
>CAYQDU010000283.1:0-4978 GCA_964416275.1 uncultured Anaerolinea sp.
CCGGTGGACTATGACTGGAGCGAGTGCGATCAACTGGTGCTGGCCTACGCAGTTTCGGTGCATAAATCGCAGGGAGCCGAATTTCCGGCGGTGGTCATCCCGCTGGTGACGCAACATTACCTGATGTTGCAGCGCAACCTGCTCTACACCGCCATCACCCGCGCCAGACAGTTATGTGTGCTGGTGGGCAGCAAGCGGGCAATACAAATAGCGGTGCGCAACGATCAGGTTGCGCACCGCTATACGGCCTTAGATTGGCGCTTGCGCGCCTGAACGGCGGCTTACGGATTGTAGTTCGGCACGATACGCACGTCGTTGATGATCCAATCGGAGCCGGGGATGGAAGGGTGGGCCAGCCATTTGCCCTCGGCGGCGAAATTGATCAGGATTTCCTTGCCCTTGAACATGCTCAAGTCGATAGCGCCTGGTTTCCATACATCGCTGCTTTTTTGCTGATTGAGGATCAACATCGTCGACCAGGTTCCATTGCCCGAAATATCCACCCGGGCGGTCTTCTGGAAGGTGTACTTGTGCCAGAACACCAGGTAGGGGCGCGGCCAGCCTGGATCGATCAGCACCGGAACTTTACTCACTAACGACAGTTCATTCCCCGAATGTTTTTTGAAGTCATCGTTCATCGCCCAGCAGCCCGTGTTCGGCACTTTGCAGCCTGAGTTGATGGGGTTGAAGAAGTTGAGCTTCCACTCGGTGATGAGAATCTCCTCCTGCGAAGCCGAAGCGCTGGTGGGTTGGGCCGGCGTGTCGCTGGGGGCCGGGGTGGGAATGGGGGTATCGGTCGGTTTATCGGCAATGGGCGCGGCGCCAGAGGTGGCCGTGGGTTGGGCGGGTGTGGCCGAGGCAACCACGGCGATTGTGGTGGGCTTGCTGCCTTCCACCGATAGAGCCGAGGCGGTTTGGGCCAGCAGCGTTTGCTGCACACCCAGGGCAATATCGGTCTGGCGCAGGCCGTCGTTCTGTTGGGTCTGGAAGTTGCAGGCCAGGGCCGCCAGCGCCAGCGGCAGAAGGATCGCCAACAAGCCGGCCCTGGCGCGTGTCCAATGATAAAACCTGTTCCGTGCGGTCATGTCTCCTCCGTGTCTGGGATTCTCTTATGCAAGCTGCCCGGCAAACATTTTTGACTCTTCCGCCAAAGGCGGAGATTTTTCTATATTTTGGGGAGAATGTGTGGCGGGTAGCTCCCCACACCTTCTCCCCAAAATAGGCTCTCTTTCCCGGCGAAGCCGGAAGAACCACAGTTTTCGGCGCTTCCACCGACGGTGGAAAATGCTCTATCTGCGAGCGACCGGATCCGCTGGCCCTCCAGACAACTTTTTCTGGGAATTATCGCTCGATTATAGCCCATATTCGGGCCGCGGCAAGGCCTGCCGTTTATTCGCTGTAATTTGGAATGATCTCTACGTCTTGAATCTTCCACTCGATGCGCATCAGGCTGGTGGCCGAGCGCACAAAAGAAGACAGGTTGGAATAGAAGATTACCTGCACCGTCTTGCCTTTATAAGGGCTGAGATCAATCGCCTCGGTGAGCCAGCCGGTGCTGGATTTATCGTAGGTGCGGGCGGTCAGCAGGTCGCCGGAGATTTTTAGCTGCACCGCGGCGGCGAAATTGCTGAGGGCCAGGTGATGGGTATAAACCAGATACGGGCGCGGCCAGCTGGCATCAATCGCAATCGGCTCGGTCGAAGATAGCGACCCTTCGACCGGCTTGCCGGTCTTCCACGAACCGGCTCCGCTCATGTTCTGCACCCAGCACAGTGTAGTATCCATTTTGCAGCCGCTGTGCGCCTCGGCGAACTGGTACAGCTTAAACTTGGTCACTTTCAAGGCGCTTGTCGCCTCGGCCGCGGCGGTTGGTTGGGCAGGGGGTGGGTTGGTAGGGGCCAGGGTGGGCGCGGGGAGGTCGGTGGGCTGAGGAACGGTGGGCGCCGGGCCGGGTGTGGGCGGTTGCGGTGTAGCTGCGACAACAATGGGCGCCGCCGAGATGGCCTGGGCGGTCTGAGCCAGGAGGGTCTGCTGTATCCCCAGGGCGATGTCGGTCTGGCGCGCGCCTTCGTTTTGCGGCATTTGAAAGGAGCAGGCGGCCGCCGGCAGCCAGAGCGCCAGCAGGAATGTGAACACACCCAACCAGGCCGATTTCCGGCGGGAAAAGAATTTACCTGGGTTCATGGCTCCTCCTATGGATCAACCAGGTTTAATCGATTATGAAACAACGCGGCGGGATGGGGGCAATTAATGTTGAATTAATTATAGCCCAGATTTTCGGAACAAGACGTAAAGAAAGATTGAAAAAGCCGCCCGCCTCCCCATATCGAAATTTTCCTGGCGAAGACGGAAGAACCCAATATTCTCTTATCTATAAATTGGATATATAAGATTATAATTAGAATAATATAGCTCTTCCGGCTTGGCCAGGAGAGAAGTGCTATTGGGGGCCTTGCGCGGCGCAGCCGCGCAAGGCCCCCAATATAGAACAACTCCCACCTTCGGCGGGAAAACGTATCAGGTTTGTTCCAGTCAGGAGGGTCGATGTTTTCCATCAGACAGACGTCCCGGTTTGGGATGGCGGCCGCGCTGTTGGCGGCGCTGCTGATCTTTTCAATGGCCGGAGAAGGCGTGCGGGCGGCCCCGCCTACCCCAGATGGCCCGGCCCGCCCGGATATCGTGGGCGGAACCGAGGCTGCTCCCGGCGCCTGGCCCTGGCAGGTCCTGATCCAGCCCGGCCAGTATCAATGCGGCGGGTCGCTGGTCAATTCCGGCTGGGTGCTGACCGCCGCTCACTGTTTCTTTACGGAACAGGGCGATGCGATTCCCGCCGGCCAGACCGTTGTGCGGGTGGGAGTGCATAACCAGGCCAGCGACCCGCCCGAAGGACAGCAGATCGCAGCGGCCGAGGTGATCTTGCATCCCGATTATCTGGCTTCGGGCAAAAAGCACGGCGATGTGGCGCTGATCCGGCTGGCCGAACCGGCCGCCCTGGGGGGCAATGTAGGGCTGGCGACTCTGGCGGTGGAGGCCGATGCAGCCCTGGCCGCGCCGGGCGTGATGGCGACTGTTACCGGTTGGGAGAATACGTCGGAGGGTGGGCAGACTTCGGATGTGTTGAAGCAGGTGAGCCTGCCGGTAGTGTCGAATGAAACCTGCGCCAACAGCTACAGCGATATTATTGCCTCTCACCTGTGCGCCGGGGGCAACGCGGGTGAGGATTCGTGCCAGGGTGACAGCGGCGGCCCGCTGGTCGCGCCTAACGCGGCCCAAAACGGGTTCATTCAGATTGGCATTGTCAGCTATGGGCAGGGCTGCGGGCAGGCCGGGGTGCCGGGAGTGTACGAGCGGGTCTCATCGTATATTTGCTGGCTGAATCAGACCAGTGGGCTGACCCTGGGCGCATGCGGAACGCAGCCGCCTCCACCCCCGCCGCCAGATGCTAACTTCAAGGTTTTCCTGCCGGTTTCCTTTAACCAATCAAACGCTGCGGCCGGCCTGCACGGCGCGCCTTAGTTCTAGGTAGATCGAACAAGGACGGCTCTTCCGCCAGAGGCGGGATTTGATCTATATTTGGGGGTTAGCGGGTGGCGCAGCCACCCGCTAACCCCCAAATATAGAAATTTTCCCGGCGAAGCCGGAAGAGCCGTCTTTGTCTAATTGGGGGGATTGTAGAGCGCATCTCCCCAAAACCGGAAATTATAGGTCACCCTTCAGGGTTGGACGAATTTCAAGACCCACGCGCCCCAGTAGCGCTCGCCGCCGGGGCCAATGCACACCAGGGCAGCCAGGTTATCTTCCGGCTGGCCGTTCTCGCCCAGGCGCAGGGTATAAAGGATGCCCGGCGTGGGGGCGAAGTCGGCGTAGCCGGGGCCCTTTTCGGGCTTCAGACCGGTGTAGAAGCGCTCTTCGCCTCCCTGCCAGGCGACGATGACCAGTGTTCCGGGCAGCGGGGTGTTGAAGCGGTTCAGGGCCTCGACCTGGATCAGCGGGGCCTCCAGGGGGGGATCGCACTGCTTCTCGCGGCTGGCGAGCAGGAAGGGGCCGCCGGGGGTAGCGCTGGGCAGCGCGCTGGCTGAGGGGACGGCGGTGGGCGGCAAAACCGGCGGTGGGACGGTTGTTTCTGTGGAAGCGCCGGGCGGTGTTTCCGGGGCGGGGGGCGCGGCGGTTTCCTCGCCCGGTTGCGCTTCGGGCGTGAGAAGCGTCTCGATGGCGGTGGGCGCTGTAGGGATGGTCGTCTCGACCGGGGCAGATTCGACCGGTGTCATCTCAGCGACGGGGAGTTGGGCATCGGGGGCCGGCGGCGTTTCTGGTTCGCCAGCCAGGACGGCCGTGGTGGGCTGCGCCAGAGTCGTCCCGACCTGGGCCGTGGGCGAGCCGGCGGTGGGCGGCAAGGCCGGCGCCGCGCCGGCCTCGGCCTGGCCCAGGTCAATCGCCAGCATTCCCAGGGCGCGGGCTTCCGGGTCGTCGCGGTTTTCGGCCAGGGTGCGTTGGGCCTGCTCGGATAACGCCCGGTATAGATCAGGATCGTGCAGCAATTCCAGCCTGGCCCTGGCCCGCACAGGATCGCGGTTGCCCTGGTAGGCGGCGGCGATCAGCGCCCGGTATTGATCTTTGAACTCGGCCTGCAGCGAAGCCGGCAGGGTATTGGTGTAGCGCACCGGCTGCACCCACCAGGCGTATACCAGCCCCAGGGCGATCCCCAAGACCAGCCCGGTCAGCAGATACCAGGGGCCGCGCTCGTCCCGTCTCATGGCGTTGGCGCTCCAACCGGCGTTTCCAGGCCCTGGTCGTAAGCCTGCAAGGCGTTCAGCAGGCTTTGTATCCGGCCCAGGTCGATCTCGCGGTAATCGTTGGCTTCGCCAAAGCGCGCCGCCTGGCCGACCACGTTCGCTGGCGATGGATCGCCCAACAGGGCTAGGATCTTCTTGCTCGCGTCGGCGTCGGCGTTCGCCGGAGGCGGCAAGGAAAAGGCCCA
>CAYQDU010000284.1:0-4857 GCA_964416275.1 uncultured Anaerolinea sp.
TTGTAGGGTTCCTGTTGGAACTCTCTACCTACATGCTTCTTGGCACACCGCTGGGATGATTATGCGCTACGATCAGGTTGGAAGCGTTGCGCCGGATGGCGTCTTTGAATAATTCGCCCACCCGCACCTGCGACGAGGAAGTGGAGCCGCGGTACTGCGTCACCACTGCCATCACCCGGTTGCGCACATCCAGCAGAATCAGGCGCAGTTCTTCCTGCTCGAGGGCGCTCATCTCATACAGCACCAGGTTGGCCGCGTCGGCCGGGCTGTGGATCACCGGGCGCTCATCCGGCGATTCGGCCAGCAAGCGCCGCCCCAGCTCGATGGCCGCCTTGATCTGGGCGGCCTTAGCCTCGGCAATGCCGTGCTGGCTGCACAGCTCGTCGAACCCGGCCCGGTGAATGCCAGCCAGCCCACCGAACTGCTTAAGCAGGCGCTGACCCACCTGCACGGCGCTTTCGCCCGGCACGCCTACGCGCAACAAAATTGCCAAAAGCTCGGCGTTGCTCAGGGCCTGCGGGCCCTGGCGCGCCAGGCGCTCGCGCGGCCGGTCCGATTCATCCAGATCGGCGATCCGATACGAAGCAGGTTGTTCTTTCACCACGGCGACTCCACAGGGAACTGAGAGGCGGCCAGGAAGCGCCCCAGCCAGGTCAATTGTCACAAATCATACAGCATAACATCTCATCACGCAAGCAAAAAGAGCGATACCACTCCATTCAACCGTGGAGCAGGCATGGCGCTTTGCAGGCGCCTGCCAAAAGCTGCTCGCACGAACGTGGGCCATACAAAATGTCCGACCGTCGATTCGCTCAGCCGCGGCAGCGGCGCAGCGCCCCACCGGTCGGGTTGCGGTATTCATTTTTGGGTCTTCCGCCGCAGGCGGGGATTTTTCTGCGCCTGTGGGAGGCGCGCGGCGTAGCTACACCCCTACAGATCGAAAAGTTTTCTGTTCCTCTCACCCGGGCGGGTGATACACCATAACCCGGTCGCGCCCGGCCTGCTTGGCTGTATACATGGCGTCGTCGGCCAGCTTAATCAGCGAGTCCAGGTCGCTGGCCGTCCCGTTCAGGCTGGCGACGCCGATGCTTACCGTCACTGTCACTTCGCCGGTTTGAATCGGGATAGGGGTGCGCCGGATGAAGCTGCACAGGCGCTCGGCAGCCTGGCGAGCCGCCAAGCGGTCGCTTTGAGGCAGCAGGATAGCAAATTCCTCTCCCCCATAGCGCCCCAAGATATCCATGGTCCGAATGCTCTGGATGCACTGGTGAACCACCATCCGCAAAACCTGGTCGCCTACCGCGTGACCATATTGGTCGTTGACATTCTTGAAGTGGTCAATGTCGAGCAAGATAACCGAGAGCGGGCTGCCATAGCGCAGCGAGCGCTCGACCTCGCGCAGGCCCAACTCGAACAGGCCGCGCCGGTTGTAGGCTCCCGTCAGCGGGTCGATCACCGCCGAGCGAGATTTCGCCAGCGCCAGGGCAATCTGGTTGGCGGCCTGTTCGCCCAGTTGAATTTCTGACTGGCTGAAGGAATGCGACTGATTGAAGGCGATCAGCGCCGCGCCCAGCTTTTGCTCTCCTACACGAAGCGGCAACCCCAACAGCGAGCGAGCCGGATAACGCGCCGCCACCTCGGGGCTGAGGTAGGGCGAGTTGAACACGTCTTCTGCAACCAGCGGGCGGCGGGCGTTCAGCACCGACCCCGTCATGGTTAGGGTTCCGGGCGCCAGGCCGCTTTCGGGATATGTTGCGAGCTGCTCTCCATAGGCCGCGGCTGGAATGGGCAGTTGCTGCCGCTCATCCCAGGAGGTAATGTAACAGCCATCCGCATAGAACAGGCGCGCCAGCTGTTCGGCCAGGGTTTGCAGCAGAACGTTCATATCCACCGCCTGCAGGGCGGCCCAGGTAATTTCGTTCAGCAGGGCCAGCGAACGGGTCGTCTTGTGCAGTTCGTTGAAGAGCCGGGCATGTTCGATAGCGCTGGCAGCCCGGTAGGCAATGGTTTCCAGCAACTTGATCTGCCCGGCCGAAAAGGCGTATGGCTGATAGCTCTGCATCGAGATGGCCCCCACCACCCGGTTATGGAAAATCAGCGGCACACCCACGTAAGAACGAACCGGCTTGCCCGCGGCGTGGATGATCTGGTGGGCGGCCATGGTTTCAGGGTCGAGCATATCGGGGAGGTAGATCGTCTGGCGGCGCAAAATGGTCTCGCCGCTCAGCCCTGGCTGCGCGTAAATATTACGCGCCGAAACGGGGATGATCTGCTCCTGGTCGGTGAAGAACGGATGCGAAATCTGGCCCGAAGCTTCGTCATATACGGCCACGTAAAAAGCCTCGATGGGCAAAACCTGCCGGCATTGATCGTACAATGTTTGCAGCGTCTGATCCAGGTCGAGGTTCGATACAACCGCCTGGCCGATGCGGTTCAAAACTGCCAGCTCTTCGGCCCGGTCACGCGCTTCCGCCAGCAAACGGGCATTTTTGATAGCTAACACGGCCTGATCGGCAAACAGACTGACCAGGCGGATCTCCTGCGGGCTGAACGCGCCAGCTGTTCTGGCATCGGCAATGTTGATGACCCCAATCACCTGCTGGCCCGATTTGAGCGGCACCGCCAGCACCCGGCGGAAACCGGCCGGGCGGAACACCTCGACCTGCGCTTCCCAGGCCTGGTAATCGGCGATCATCAGCGCCTCGCCGGTTTGGGCCACCCGGCCCGAAACGCCCTCGCCCAGGGCCAGGCGCGATCCCCGGTAATGCTCCGGCAGATTGTACGTGACCACCAGTTCCAGGCAATCGCCGGAAGAAGATATCAGATACAGCCCTCCCATATACACCCCCAGCAAATCGGCGGCCCGGCGGGTGATAGCCTCCAACAGTTTGGGCAGATCGGTCTGGGCGTTGATCTCCAGCGAAGTATCGTACAGGGCCGACATGGCAGCATAGGCCCGCGCTCGCCCCAGGGCAATGCTGATTTGATCCCCCAGAACCATAATCAGGCGCAGATCGTTTTCGGTGAGCACCACGCCGTGCTGGCTTTCAACATTAAACACCCCCACTACCCGCTCGCGATACGACAGCGGTACACAGATTTCGGAAGTAATCCCCTCAGCGCTTTCCAGAAAATCAGGGTCTCCGTGCGCGTCCACCAGCCAGATCGGTCTGCCCGTACGGGCGACTTTTCCCACCACGCCAGTTGTAATGGGAATCTCAAAAACAGGCTTTTCCAGGCCCACTACGTATTGCAGCTTCAGAACCTCCCCATCGAGCAGATATAAACCGACCAGAGGATAACCAAAAATATCATGGACGCTATCCACCACGGTACGGATCACTGTATCGAGGTCCAGTTCCTGGGCCAGAATGTTTCGCACCCGGTCAATTAGAATCCGTTCCTGTTCCTGGCGGCTCAGCGCGGCATATAGTTCCCGGTAGTTCTGCTCGCTTGCAATCAGGGCCAGCGCGATGCGCCGCTGGCGGGCGGCGTGGCGCAGCAGCACGCCCACCATCACCCAGGCAGCCGCTGCAACGATCAGGAAAGTCGCCCCTAGAACGGAAACATGCCAGTCCATCTTACGCGGTCATAAATCATTTCCCTTTTAAAGCGCACCCATAGGTTTGCAATTAATTATACGGTCATTTGCTCCAATTGTTCGTATACTTTATCCAAAATCTGGAATAGAAATCTTCCCGGCAAGCCGGGAACGCCAAAAACGCGCGCCCGTTCGGATGACCCAGAGGCAATGTGCTATAATCGGCACGCGGAGACCTTTTATGAGCTTCGATCCATCCAACCTGCCGACCTATCTGTTGTTTCTGTCTGCCTGGGGTGGGGCATTCGTCGCCGCCCTGTGGCTGAGCCTGATCTTGTGGACTTACCGCGATATTCGCAGCCGAACGCGCGACCCGCTGGCGCGCATCCTGTCGGTGTTGGTGACGGCCGTGCTGTTCCTGCCGGGAGCGCTGATCTACCTGATCCTGCGCCCGGCCCGCACCCTGGAAGAAGACTATCAGCACAGCCTGGAAGAAGAAGCTCTGCTGCAATCCATCGAAGAAAGCCCGGTTTGCCCCGGCTGCGGGCGGCGGATTCAAGACGCTTGGATGGTTTGCCCCAACTGTCACACCAAGCTCAAGCGCCCCTGCCGCCAATGCGGCAAGCTGATGGAGCTGCCCTGGACACTCTGCCCCTACTGCGCTACCCCCGCGCCGGGCATGCGCAAAGAAAATCTGACCATCGACGAAGCCCTCCAGCCCCTGCCGGCCGAGCCGCCCGAACCCACCGCCGAAACGGATGGTTAATCGATATAGTGGAGAAGTTGCGGGGCTGCGCCCCGCAACTTCTCCACTATATCGAATCGAATGGAAGTAAGTTCCCGGTGGATGTTTGCAGATGGCTGCGCCATCCGCAAACATCCACCGGGCGTTTTGAGTCCTAACTAACGGCGCAGGGCGCTCCAGCCGGCGTAGGCGGCGGTATCGCCCAGGGCTTCCTCGATGCGCAGGAGTTGGTTGTACTTGGCAACCCGATCCGAGCGGGCCGGAGCGCCGGTCTTGATCTGGCCCATATTGAGGGCTACGACCAGGTCGGCGATAGTGCTGTCTTCGGTCTCGCCGGAGCGGTGCGAGGTGACCGCCCGCCAGCCCGCCCGGTGGCAGGTCTCGACGGCTTCGATGGTCTCGGTCAGCGAGCCGATCTGGTTCAGCTTGACCAGCAGGGCGTTGGCAGCCTTGTCTTTAATGGCCTTGCGGACGCGGGTCGGGTTAGTCACCAGCAGGTCATCGCCCACGATCTGGATCTTATCGCCCATCGTCTGCACCATCAACTGCCAGCTTTCCCAGTCGTCCTGGG
>CAYQDU010000285.1:0-4851 GCA_964416275.1 uncultured Anaerolinea sp.
ATGATTGGTTGAATCTCGGTGTTTACCGTTTTGAGGCTGGAAC
Organism: uncultured Anaerolinea sp.; assembly: GCA_964416275.1. Taxonomy (GTDB): domain Bacteria; phylum Chloroflexota; class Anaerolineae; order Anaerolineales; family UBA4823; genus RBG-16-57-11. The sequence goes on from CAYQDU010000285.1 coordinate 44, forward strand.
GAGCGGATGGGTAGAACTGCATGATTTGAATGCTGAAGCAAACTGGTCTCATTCAGTTTCTTTCAGCGCTCTGCGTTTTGTTCCGGTCAGTTCGCCGCCAACCCCGCCGCCGCCGCCGACCGTTTCCTTTGGTCAAAAAATTGCCGCACAGGCAAAGAATCAAACTGGCGTCCCTTATGATACCAGTCGCAACTTGTTTTGCGGCGCTTATGGCCCCTGGAAGGCGCAGAACAGCGTTTGCACCGACCTGGTGATCGATGCTTATTTATTAGGCACAGACGGCACGGGGCCTAACCCCGGCGGTGGGTGTGGAGCCAGTGTCTGGTGGTGGATGCGTCAACATCAGGGCGGTTACTCTTTGGAAGAGTTGGTTTATAACGACAGCCTGGCCCACCCAGGACGTTATCGCTATGCCAGCGCTCGCAATGTGGGAGATTTGCTTACCTATATGCAGACGAATGAAATCTTCCTCGCACCCAATCAAACCTGGGAAGTTGGCGACATTGCCTTTTTTGATTGGTATGGAGATGGAACTTTTGACCATGTCGCGGTGGTTACGTCTGTCTCAAACGGCAGCCCAGCCGCTATTATGCACGCTCATGGAAATCCGGAGCTGTGTGGTGGATTGGCCTGCGAGCAGCCCTGGAATAGTTATTACAGCAGCTATACCGTTGGACACGCTCGGCTGAAAACGCGCTCGGCCAAGGCCGCAGCAGAAGCGCAACAAGTGGAGCAGGCCGAAGTCTGGCAGGGAGTATTCCTGCGTTTAGACAGCGGCAGCGCCTCCGACGTACTGACATTCGTGGATGCGCAGGGACGCTATGTAAGTAATCATATGGACCGGTCACAGGTGGCGAATCCTAACCAAGAAGCGATCCCCTATCTGCCTTATGCCTATCCTGATGATGGGGACCAACAAGAGATTCTGGCGGTTCATCCCGCTCTCGGAAAATATACCGTCCGGGTGCACAGCGGGCAGGGTGGTGAGAAGAAATTGGCTCTGACCGCTTTGAAGACCAACGAGGTTTTGCAGGCTGACCAACGTACCTGGAATAGTCAGACGGGAGAGGATTGGGAGTTTACCCTCGAGATTACGAATGTAGACGCGAACATTCACTTTATACTCAGCAACCCAACTCGCTCGTCGATGTTGACGCTACCGGAGCAGGTCCGCGGTACAGCAAATATGAAAGTGATGGTCCCAATACCTGTTCGGGTAAGCCTGAGCAGCAGCGCAACCGGAGCGAAAACGATCCAGCTATCTCATTCTGCCCTTACCCACCCATTGGGGGATGTCATTCCGGATAGCCAGATTTCGTGGAGTGTAGACAAAATTACCCTCCAACCGGGAGAAACAACCACTGCATTTTTGCAGATTACACCTCCCGCCGCCCTAACCCAGGGAGAATATAGCGGGCTGATCCTTGTGAAGGAAGATGGGAATGAAGCCGGCGCGCGGTTGGTTCAGGTATTCATTCAAGTTACCGCACCTCTTCCAGGGGCCAAACTCTATCTGCCCTTAGTTTTACGGTAACTGTTCAGCCGCGGCTCCGGCCGGGCAAATAAACTAAACCTTGCTGGCGCAACCAGGGGACGCGCCGGGTTGAAGAAGTAGGATGACAAAAGGCATTTGCCCTCTTGGGCAGGTGCCTTTTGTCACATCTTTTTGGGGATGATAGAACCGTGTTATTAATACATAAATTTGATACAATTTGATGGATATGTCTGTAAACCGCGACTCAAACACTGCCCTGGCGGGCGTGCGTATTCATATCAGCGGCATCGTGCAGGGGGTGGGCTTTCGCCCGTTCGTCTATGGCCTGGCCGCGCGGCTGGCGCTGCGCGGTTGGGTGCGCAACACCTCCGGCGGGGTTGACATCCAGGCCGACGGGCCGCGCCCGGCCCTGGAGCAGTTCGTGCGCGCCTTGCGCGCCGAAGCCCCGGCCCTGGCCCGCATCGACGAACTGACCTACGACTGGCAGGCAGCCAACGGCTTTACGCGCTTCGAGATCGTCCATTCGCAGGCCGAGGCCGGCGCGTTCCAGCCCATCTCGCCTGATGTGTGCATCTGCCCCGACTGCTTGCGCGAATTATTCGACCCGGCCGACCGACGCTACCGCTACCCGTTCATCAACTGCACCAACTGCGGGCCGCGCTTCACCATCATCCAGGACATCCCCTACGACCGCCCCAAGACCACCATGCGCGATTTCCCGATGTGCGCCGATTGTGGGCGGGAGTATCAAGACCCGCTCGACCGGCGCTTCCACGCCCAGCCGGTGGCCTGCCCGGCCTGTGGGCCGCAGGTGTGGCTGGAGGCGCCCGGCTTCGAAGAGCGGCTGGCCCAGGGCGAAGATGCCATCCGCGAGACCCGCCGTCGCCTGCGGGCGGGGCAGATTGTAGCCATCAAAGGCCTGGGCGGCTTTCACCTGGCCTGCGACGCTACCAACCCGGCTGCGGTGGCCGAACTGCGCCGCCGCAAGCTGCGGGTGGGCAAGCCCTTCGCTATCATGCTGCCCGACCTGGCCGCGGTGGAGGCCCACTGCGCCATCAGCCCGCTGGAGCGCGAGCTGATCGAAGCCCGCCAGCGCCCGATTGTGATCGTGCGCCGCCGGGATGAGGCGCTGATCGCCCCCGATGTTGCCCCCGGCCAGACCACCATCGGGGTGATGCTGCCCTATACCCCCCTGCATTACCTGCTTTTTGCCGACCCGGATCAAAGCGGGCCGGTGTTCGACCTGCCGCCCCTGGTGATGACCAGCGGCAACCTGAGCGAAGAGCCGATCTGCACCCACAACGCCGAGGCCCGCCAGCGCCTGGCCGGGCTGGCGGATGCTTTCCTGCTGCACGACCGCGAGATCGAGACCCGCTGCGACGACTCGCTGGCGCGCCTGTTCCCGCCCCTGCTGGGCGAGATGCAGCGCGGCCGCAAGACCGCCCTGTACCCCCTGCGCCGGGCGCGCGGCTATGCCCCCGACGCGGTGCTTCTGCCCTTCGACGCCCCGCAGCTGTTGGCCGCCGGGGCCGAGCTGAAAAATACCTTTTGCCTGACCCGCGAGCGCTACGCCTTCCTGAGCCACCACATCGGCGACCTGGAGAATTACGAGACCCTGGAAGCCTACCAGAGCGGGGTGGCGCATTTCGAGCGCCTGTTCCGGGTGCGGCCACAGGCCATCGTCTACGACCTGCACCCGGATTACCTGGCCACGCGCTACGCCCAGGAGCGAGCCTGCGCCGAGAATTTACCCGCCATCGGCGTGCAACATCACCATGCTCATATCGCGGCCTGCCTGGCCGATAACGGCTGGAGCGGCGAACGCCCGGTGATTGGCGTGGCGCTGGACGGCACAGGCTATGGCGAGGATGGGGCCATCTGGGGCGGCGAGTTTTTGATTGCCAGCTACGCTCATTATGAGCGGGCGGCCCACCTGGCCTACGTGCGCCTGCCGGGCGGCGACCGGGCGGTGCGCGAACCCTGGCGGGCGGCCCTGTCCTGGCTCTCGGCGGCCGGGCTGGCGTGGGCCGACGACCTGCCCCCTGTACGGTATGCCCGTCAACTGGCCCAGAGCGCCCCGATCAACCCGCTGGAAGCGGTGCGCCGCCAGATCGAGAGCGGGCTGAACGCCCCGCTCACCTCCAGCATGGGCCGCCTGTTCGACGCCGCCGCGGCCCTGGCCGGGGTGCGCCTGGTCGCCACTTACGAAGCCCAGGCGGCCATCGAGTTCGAGGCCCTGGCGAATGGGCGCGAACCGGGGTATTATCCCTGCGAGCCGCGGGGCGAGATTGTAGACCCTGCTCCGCTGCTGCGCGCCCTGGTAGAAGACCTGCGCGCCGGGGTGGGGCTGCCCACCCTGGCGGCCCGCTTCCATAACGGCGTGGCGCGCATGGTGGTCGATACCTGCCTGGCTCTGCGGCGCGAGCGCGGCGGGGCGGGCGAATTGAATACCGTGGCCCTCAGCGGCGGAGTGTGGCAAAATATCTTCCTGCTCACCTGCGTGGTGGGCCTGCTGCACGAAAACGGCTTCGACATCCTGCTGCATCGCCAGGTCCCCGCCAACGACGGCGGGCTGGCGTTGGGCCAGGCCGCGATTGGAAAATTTCTGATATAGAAAAAATTCCGCCCTCAATTGTGGAGGTTTTATGTGCTTAGGTGTGCCAGGAAAAATTGTTGAGATTTACGAGAAAAACGGCCTGAACATGGGTAAGATCGACTTCGGCGGAGTGTTCCGCGAGGTCTGCCTGGCGTATGTGCCGGAGGCTACAGTGGGCGATTATGCCATTGTCCATGTGGGGTTTGCCTTGAATTTACTGGATGAAGCCGAAGCCCAGGAAACGCTGGCCCTGCTGCGTGAGATGGGCGGTTTGGACGAAGAGCTGGTTCCGGGCGAAGGCTGAACTGATATGAAATATCAGGAAGAATACCGCGACGCAGCCCTGGTGCGCACGGTGATGGACGAAATCCGCCGCACGGTCACGCGTCCCTGGGTTCTCATGGAAATTTGCGGCGGGCAGACCCATGCCATCATGCGCTATGGGCTGGACCAGCTTTTGCCGCCCGAAATCGAACTGGTGCATGGGCCGGGCTGCCCGGTGTGCGTCACCTCGTTGGAGCTGGTGGATAAGGCCCTGGCGATTGCCGCCCGGCCGGAGGTGATCTTCACTTCCTACGGCGATATGCTACGCGTGCCGGGGACCGGGCGCGATCTGTTCTCGGTGCGGGCGACCGGCGGCGACGTACGGGTGGTGTATTCGCCCCTCGACGCGGTCAAGCTGGCCCAACAAAACCCTGACCGGCAGGTGGTGTTCTT
>CAYQDU010000286.1:0-4784 GCA_964416275.1 uncultured Anaerolinea sp.
ACTGCCGCCTTGCTGACCCTGGTAGAGCAAGGCCAGGTAGCGCTGGACAGCCCGGTGCGCACGGCGCTGCCCGAATTCGATGGCCTGCGTCCAATCCAACCATATGAAGACCCATTGAACTGGGGCGGCATGGTGCAGGTGAGCGAGCAGCCCGGCCAGGTAGATGCCGGGCAGATCACTTTCCGTCACTTGCTGGCGCATAACTCTGGCTTGCCGGCCTGGCGGGCTTTCAAAGATCAGCCCGACGCGGCCGCCGCCCACCGCCTGGCCCTCGAGACGTTCTTTTCGTACCAGCCCGGCGAACGCGCCGTTTATAGCGACGTGGGCCTGATCCTGTTGGGCCTGGCGGTGGAGCGCCTGGCCGGCGCGCCGCTCGACCAGGCCATCGCCCAGCGCGTTACCGGCCCATTGGGGCTGACCGCCACGCGCTACCTGCCGATTTCAGGCCAGCCCTACGACACAACCAACATCGCCCCAACCGAATTTTGCCGCTGGCGCGGCCGGCGCATCTGCGGCGAAGTCCACGACGAAAGCGCCGCACGCCTGGGCGGGGTGGCCGGGCACGCCGGCATGTTCTCCACTGCTCACGAGGTGGCCGCCTTCGGCCAGAGCTTTCTCGACGCCGCCCTGCTGCGCCGGGAGACGATCGCCGAGATGACCCGCCTGCAGGCTGCCTTTGGAACCACCCGGCGCGGCCTGGGCTTCGCCCTGTGGTGCGCCGACCCGGAGGCCAGCGGCCATCCCTTCAGCCCGGCCGCTTACGGACACACCGGCTTCACCGGCACCAGCCTGTGGATCGACCCAGCCCGGTCTCTGGTGGTGGCCCTGTTGACTAACGATGTATACGGCGGGCGCGAGAAGCGCGGCATGGGGCCGCTGCGGGTGCAGATCCACCGGGCGATTGTGGAAAGCGTGGATGCGGCATGATCGTGGTGGGCTTGATGTCTGGCACCTCGGCGGATGGGATTGACGCCGCAGTGGCGCGCCTGGATGGCGCGCCGCCGCACCTGGACTGGCAGCTCGTGGCGCACACCCATTGGCCTTACGACCCGGCTTTGCAGGCTGAAATTTTTGCCTGCTTTCGCCCGGAAACTGGTTCAGTAGACCGGCTGTGCCGCTTGAATTTTCGCCTGGGCGAAGCCCTGGCCCAGGCCGCCCTGGCGGGCATAGCGGCTGCCGGGCTGCGCCCGGAGCAAGTGGATTTGATCGGCAGCCATGGGCAGACCATGTGGCATATCCCGCCCGGCGGGGATGAGCCGGGCGCTACCCTGCAAATTGGCTGCGCGGCGGTCATTGCCGAGCGCACTGGCCGGCCGGTGGCGAGCGATTTCCGCCCGCGCGATATGGCCGCCGGGGGCCAGGGTGCGCCGCTGGTGCCGCTGGCCGATTGGCTGCTGCTCTCGCACCCCACCCGCCCGCGCGCGGCCCAGAATATCGGCGGCATCGCCAACCTGACCTATCTGCCGGCCGGAGGCGACCCGGCCGGCGTGCTGGCCTTCGACACCGGCCCCGGCAACATGCTCATCGACGACGCCGCTTGGCGGGCCAGCCAGGGCCGCCTGACCTGCGATGTGGACGGCAGGCTGGCCGCCCAGGGCCGCATCGACCCCGGCCTGCTCGAAAGCCTGCTGGCCGACCCGTATCTGACCGCTCCGCCGCCCAAGACGACCGGCCGCGAGCGCTTTGGAGCGCAGTTCGGGGCCGGGGTGTGGGCCGAGGCCGACCGGCGCGGCCTGTCGATCCCCGACCGGCTGGCGACCTTGACGGCCTTCACCGCCGAAAGCATCGCCCGCGCTTACCGGGCCTTCCTGCCGGTCTTCCCGCAGGAGGTGATCCTGTCGGGCGGCGGGGCCTGCAATCCCATCCTGCGGGCCATGCTGGCCGAACGCCTGGCCCCGGCTCGCCTGCTTACATCGGCCGAGGTGGGCATTCCTGTAGAAGCCAAAGAGGCCCTGGCCTTTGCCGTGCTGGCTTACGAAACCTGGAACCAGCGTCCCGGCAACCTGCCGTCGGCCACCGGCGCCCGGCGCCCGGTGATCTTGGGCGGCATTACCTATTGAGAGACGTTTCCGTATGCAAACCCTGACCGAGCAAGCCAACCCGTTCACCCAAGATATTGACGTGGTTCCTACCCTGGAAATGGTGCGGCTCATCAACCAGGAAGACGCCCGCGTGGCCGCGGCGGTGGCGATTGAACTGGAGAACATTGCCCGCGCTATCGACGCTATCGCCGCCCGGATGCAGCGCGGCGGCCGCCTGATCTACCTGGGCGCCGGCACCTCCGGGCGGTTAGGCGTGCTGGACGCCTCCGAATGCCCACCCACGTTCAACACCCCGCCCGACCTGGTTTCGGCGCTCATTGCTGGGGGGCCGCGGGCTATTACCGAGGCGGTGGAAGGCGCCGAGGACGACGCCGAGATGGGGGTGCGCCAGGTGGCCGGCATGGATGTGACCGAGGCCGACTCGCTGGTGGGTATTGCCGCCAGCGGGCGCACCCCTTACGTGCTGGGCGGCATTGCCGAGGCGCGCCGGCGCGGCGCGCTGACAGTGGGCGTGGCCTGTAACCGCCCGTCCGAATTGGAGGCCGCGGTCGATATCAGCATTGCTCCACTGGTTGGGCCGGAAGTGATTGCCGGATCGACCCGCTTGAAGGCCGGGACGGCTCAAAAGATGGTGCTGAACACCCTTTCGACCGGGGTGATGATTAAGCTGGGCAAGACGTTTGGCAACCTGATGGTAGACGTGCAGCCCACTAACGCCAAGTTGCGCGACCGCGCCCGGCGGATTGTAGCCCAGGCCGCCGGGTTGAGCCTGGACGAAGCCGCCCGCATCTTCGATGCCTGCGATGGCGAGGTCAAGACGGCTATTGTGGCCGGGCTGGCTCATTTGCCGCCCGACCTGGCCCGCCAGCGCCTGGCCCAGGCCAACGGCCTGGTGCGCCGGGCGCTGCAGCCCGCCGCCGGAGACGAACGGTGAGCCGGCTGCGCGTCGTAGGGGTGGACGGCGGCGGCACGAAGACCCTGGCCCTGGCCGCCGACGCTTCCGGGCGGGTAGTGGGCCGGGGGCTGGCCGGGCCGTCGAACCTGTATCCGCTGGGGTTCGAGGCTGCCAGCGCCGCCATCCAGGCCGCCATTGCAGCCGCCCTGGACGGGGCCGAACCGGCCGCCCTGTGCCTGGGGCTGTCCGGGGCCGGGCGACCCCAGGAGGCGGCCCGCTTTGCGGCCTGGGCCGCGGCGCGTTATCCGGCGGCGCGCCTCCAGGTGGTTAGCGATGCGGAGATTCTGCTGGCCGCCGGCGCTTCCGAAGGGCCGGCCCTGGGGCTGATTTGCGGGACAGGGTCGATTGTGTATGGGCGCAGCGCAACGGGGGATTTGCTGCGCGCCGGGGGCTGGGGCTATCTGTTTGGCGACGAAGGCAGCGGTTTCGCCATCGGGGCTGCGGCGCTACGGGCCGTGGCCCAGGCTGCCGACGGGCGCGCCGCAGCCACTCTTCTGACCGGGCTGGTCCTGGCCCGTCGCGGGGTGGACGCCCCGGCCGGGCTGATTCCAGATGTGTACGGCGCGCCCAGTCCGCGCAGCGAAATCGCCGGGCTGGCCGATCTGGTCGAGCAGGCCGCCGCCCAGGGAGATGCTATTGCCGCGGCCATCCTGGAACAGGCCGCCAGCGACCTGGCCGGCGCAGTGCAGGCCGTCTATCGCCAACTGGGAGGCCGGCCCGTCCCGTTGGCGCTGACCGGGGGGGTGATTCTGAACGGGCGCTGCCTGGCGGCGGCCTTCCAGCGCGCCTGCGCCGGATTGGGGCTGGGCTTCTCATCCATCCGGCCGACCCCCGAACCGGCCGAAGGGGCGGTCCGCCTGGCGCTCACGTTGATCTGCTAAATATGGGTCTTCCGGCTTGGCCGGGAAAGATGCTATATTTTGGGGGAAATGCGTGGCGTAGCCACGCATTTCCCCCAAAATATAGGAGAATCCCCGCCTTCGGCGGAAGAGCCTTAAATATCCATATATTCAAACCCTGTCAGATACGTTAAAATAGGGGCAATCGATTTCGGCGCCTTTTTATTTGTCACCCCCAGGAGGGGCGCAACAGCGGGTATGGAAACGACCCCTCAGTACGACCAGGCCACCGTCAAAACGGCTGGATTGCTGCGCAATGTGGCCAAACGCGATGACATCCGCAGACTTTCGCGCCTGACGCTGCCGGAAGTGGACGCGGTGGTTGAGACGATTGCTCAGGTGATGCCGGCGGGCAACCTGCCGGGGATTATCCTGAACGGCCTGGCGCACCTGCCCGACCGCCGCCCGCCGCCCAACATCGTGCGCCGGGATATTCAGCTGCTGTCGGCCGCCCTGGAGCAATTCATGGATCGGGCGGTGTACGGCACGGTGTTTGCTGGTCCGGCCGCGGTGATCTGGGGGTATCAGAACCTGCTGCGCCTGGCTGGTAAAGACCCGAACGACGCCTTCCCCCAGGGGGCCTGGCAGTTCTACGTCGAATATGCCATGCGGGAGGATACCGCTCGGCACGCCAACGAGACGGTGGGCTTCGACCGCCTGTTGGGGCAGCACGGCATTTGCCTGACCCCCGTCGACCGGCTGACGGCCTGGACGATGGCGGCTATCACTACCCTGGTTCAATATTCTGATTTTCTGGCGAGCGAATGGCGCGAGCGGGTGTATACCTTCCTGCTCAGCCAGGCGGCGGTCGGCCAGCCAGGGCTTAGCCCGGCTGAAGCCGCCCGCTGGAGCCGGTTGTACCGCGCCTGGGAAGCGCAGCGCCCCTAT
>CAYQDU010000287.1:0-4740 GCA_964416275.1 uncultured Anaerolinea sp.
CGAAGCACTGGTGCAGCACCCGCCCGTTGAGCGGGGCCACGTGCGTCACCGGCGGGCCGCTCATTTACAGTCCGCCGTGATCGGCCAGGTAGTCCCAGAAATAAGCGGGGATGTCGTAGCCCAGGCCCGAGCCGGCGTTGTAGAAGTGGTCGTCGGGGCGGTGGCTGGGGCGGCGCGGCGGATCGACCGGCAGGCGGATTTCGCGGGTCAGTTGGCGAAGCTGGACGCTGGCGGAGGCGCCGGGGGCGCTCGCAATCAAGACCTGGTTGCGGAAGATCTGCTCCCAGCGGCCTTCCTGGTTGAGGTAGGCTTCGCTAATCGGCGGGCCGGTGAACTCGGCTCCTAACTGCCTGACGAACGGCTCGAAGGTGGGGTCGACCGGGTAATAGGCGTCGATGGCGCCGGTTTCGGGCAGGCCGGGGGGCAGCGTTTCGGAGCATTGACAGATGGACACGCCGTAGCTCAACAGACGAACTTCGCTGCTGCCCTCCTGGCGGTAGAAGCCCAGGTTTTCGAAATACTGCTCCTGGCGCCCGTAATACGAGTCGTAATGGGCTTCGCCAAGCGGGCGGCCCACGTTGAGCGGCCCCAGGCGTTCATAGGCGGCCAGGAATTCGGGGGCGATGGCATACTGGCCCGGCGCGGGCTGCGGGTCTTCGCCCAGGCCCAACTGAACGCCCAGGGGAGCCAGAGTGAAGTATTTCTGGATGCTGGCGGTGGGGTCGTAGACCAGCTTGCCCTTTTCGAGCAGTTGGGTGCGCCCGGGGCCGTTGATCTGCGGCGGCTGGATAGCCCGGCCTAACACGGCTTCTCCGCCCAGGTAAAAATAGAACTCACGAAAGATGGGATCGACCGCATAGCCGCCAGCGGGGGTGGGCGTGGGGGCGGCGTAACCGGGCGCAGCGCTGCAGCCCGCCGCCAGCCAGACCATTCCCGCCCACAAAATCACCAGGCCAGACAAGGCCAGCAGGCGCAAGATATAGATACGACAATCCGAAGGCATGATTGATCTATACTTTCCTGAGGGGTTGGCAAACTACAGCGCCTCCCTGACTCACAAGGTTGCCAAATCCGCAAGGCGGTATTCATACATATTACAAGCCCGCCAGAAGCGTTGGCGAGCAAATCCATTCAATCCAATTCGGTAAAATCCATTATAAATCTATTCGCTCATTTTATCAATCATACGGAACCCAAACTTAATACATAAAAGATTGCATTTTGGAAATGGAGCCAAAATTACAACATCTATTGTCAGGTCTAGCCGCAGGGAGTGCACCGCCGGCTTATAGAGCCATCTACGAATGGGTGACGAATACCCGAATAAAGCCCATTTGCCAGGATTGGATAGCGCTCCACATACCTTTTAAAGGCGCTTGCAGAGCGCCCATACCTGCTCCACTTCGTGGATGACCGCGTGTAAGAAAGCCCTGCCCCGGCAGCAACCGCGCCTGTTCAAAGCCCGCAACCTGTGTTATGCTTGAAAGGTCAATTAACAACTGATTGAACCTCGTGCAAGGCGTCTCTCCCCCGGATGGGAAGACTGAAAGGCGAAGCCGGTGCAAGGCCGGCGCTGTCGCGCAACTGTAATCCGCTTTGGCGGTAAGCCAGGTCGCCCACCTTGAACGTAGTTTCCACAAGCCTCGCCGCAAGGAGGTGGAACTGTGACCACCGTTTAGCCGCCCTGTTTTCCGCCCTGCGAGGAAGCAGGGTTTTTTATTTAAGCCGCCGCCCCGCTATGCGCCTGTTAATCTATGCGCAGCGCGGGCCGGGCAAATATCCATTCTTCCGCCGCAGGCCCGAACACAAATTTCCCCGGCCCGGCAGGAAGAACCCAAATTTCAAAAATTCCGAATGAGAAAGAGCAGCATGCGAACTCGCATCCAATCCATTCTCCGCCTGGCGCTGCTGGCCGCCCTGCTGGCCGGCTGCGCCGCGCCCACCGCCGCCCCTGCCCCTACCCCCACCCTTACCCTCGCCCCCACCGCCGCGCCGGCCCTGGTCGACAGCCGCGGCCAGAGCCTTGCCCTGAGCGCTCCGGCCCAGCGGATCGTCTCGCTGGCCCCCTCCATCACCGAAGTCCTGTACGCCATTGGAGCCGGGCCGCAGGTGGTCGGGCGCGATACATTCAGCGATTACCCCGCAGCCGCCCAGGCTGTGACCGACATCGGCGGCGGGTTTGGCGATCTGAACCTGGAGATCATCCTGGCGGCCAAACCCGACCTGGCCCTGGCTTCCTCGCTGACCCCGCCCGAACAGATCAAGGCCCTGGAAGACGCCGGGCTGACCGTGTTCGCCCTGGCAAACCCCAAAGATTACGAAGGCATGTACGATAACCTGACCGTAGTGGCCCGCCTGACCGGCCACGAAGCCGAGACCGCGGCCCTCATCGCCGGGCTGAAGCAGCGCGTGGCGGCCGTAGAAGCCCGGCTGGCAAACGTCGACCGCCGCCCGCTGGTGTTCTACGAGATCGACGGCACCGACCCCAACGCCGTGTGGACACCCGGCCCCGGCAGCTTTGTCGATACGCTCATCCGCATGGCGGGGGGCGATAACCTGGGCGCAACCCTAAAAGACGAATGGGCCAAGATCAACCTGGAAGAGCTGATCGCCCGCCAGCCAGAGCTGATCCTGCTGGGCGACGCCCAATGGGGCGGGGTGACGGTCGAGGCCGTCCGGGGCCGGGCCGGGTGGGAGGCCCTCCAGGCGGTGCAAGGCGGAAAAGTCTTCCCCTTCGACGATAACCTGGTCAGCCGGCCCGGCCCGCGCCTGGTAGACGGGCTGGAAGCCATGGCCCGCCTGCTGCACCCTGAATTGTTCAAGTAAGGGGGTTGGCCCCCAACTCGGATGACGAAACCTTATCTTCTGAATCTGTTGGCGCTGCTGGCGGCGCTCATCCTGAGCGTAGCGGCCGGGCCGGTGTTCATCCCCCCCGGAGCGCTGGCGCGCATCCTGGCGGCGCAGCTTCCGGGACTGCACATCCAACCCGACTGGCCCGAGACGTTCAGCGCCATCATCTTCAAGGTGCGCCTACCGCACACCGCCCTGGCCCTGCTCACCGGGGCGGCCCTGGGCGGCAGCGGGGCCGTCTACCAGGGCGTGTTCCGCAACCCGCTGGCCGACCCATACCTGATCGGGGTAGCCTCCGGGGCCGGGCTGGGGGCGGTGGCAGCCATGGCCGCCGGCTGGTCGGGCGGGGTGTTGGGGCTGACGAGCATCCCAGCGGCGGCTTTTGCCGGGGCGGTGATCACCGTGGCCCTGGTCTACAGCCTGGCGCGGGTCGGCTCGGGCCTGCCCACCACCACCCTGATCCTGGCGGGGGTGGCGCTCAGCTCGTTCGCTACCTCGCTTACCTCGCTGATTATGCTGCGCTCGAACGAAGAACTGCGCCGGGCGATGGGCTGGCTGATGGGCGGCTCGCTGCAAGGCGGGTGGGAGCCGGTGCTGGCCGCCCTGCCCTACCTGGCGGTGGGGCTGACCGGACTGTGCCTGTCGGGTCACACCCTGAACGTGCTGCAGTTTGGCGAGGAGCAGGCCCAGCAGCTTGGCCTGCCCGCCGAGCGGGCCAAGGCCGTGCTGATCCTGGCCGCCTCGCTGACCACCGCCGCAGCGGTGGCCTTTTCGGGCATCATCGGCTTTATCGGGCTGATCGTGCCGCACGTGATGCGCCTGCTGTGGGGCCACGATTATCGCCGCCTGGTGCCGCTGTCGATCCTGGGGGGCGGCACGGCCCTGCTGGCGGCCGACCTGCTGGCGCGCCTGCTTCTTGCGCCGCAGGTCTTGCCGGTGGGGATTGTGACCGCCCTGGCCGGCGCGCCGTTCTTTCTGTTCATCCTTCGCCGGGCGAAGAATGAAGCCTATTTCTGAAAAAGCTATTTGGGATGTGCGGGCGGCCGCACGGTAGCTCTCCACTCAACCGGGGTGGAGGTAGCTGGCAAGCTTCGCCGAAAGAGGGGTTGCAGACTCTCTTTCTGAAGGCGCTCGGAAAGCGCCATGCCTGTTCCCCGGTTGAATGGGGTGGCCGCCGGCTGCGCCGCACAATCTCTGCAAAATCCAGGAGTGCGTATGCTGGAAATCGAAAATTTATGCGTACAATATGGAAGGCGGCGGGCGCTGGACGGCGTGAGCCTGAGCGTCGCGCCGGGGCAAATCCTGGTGGTGGCCGGGCCGAACGGGGCGGGCAAATCGACCCTGATCCGGGCGGCCAGCGGGGCGCTGCCCGCCCAGAGCGGGCGGGTGCGTGTCGAGGGGGCCGACCTGCTGCGCCTGCCGGCCAACGAGCGGGCCAGCCGCCTGGCGGTGGTGCCGCAGGCCCACAACCTGCCGGGGGCCTTTACGGTCTATGAAACCGCCCTGATGGGCCGCACCCCCTACCTGGGCTGGCTGGGCCAGCCCCACCCGGCCGACCACGCCCAGGTGCGCCAGGCCCTGGAAAGCACCTGCACCCTCGAGCTGGCCGCCCGGCGGGTGGGCGAGCTTTCGGGCGGCGAGCAGCAGCGGGTTCTGCTGGCCCGCGCCCTGGCCCAGAACACCCCCGCCCTGATGCTGGACGAACCCACCACCCACCTGGATTTGCAGCACCAATCTGGCCTGCTCAACCTGGTGCGCGCCCTGGCGACGGAACGCAAAATCGCCGTGCTGATGGTGCTGCACGACCTGAACCTGGCCGGGCTGTACGCCGACCAGGTGGCGCTGCTGGTCAATGGGCACATCCAGGCCCAGGGCACGCCCAATGAAGTG
>CAYQDU010000288.1:0-4730 GCA_964416275.1 uncultured Anaerolinea sp.
CCCCCCTTTCGCGTAGGGGCTGTCCAAAACTGCTTTCTTTTTGGACAGCCCCGCCTATCTCTTATCCGAACAGCGAAGAGCCGTTTTTACGATACAATAGCGAACATGAAATGGTGTTTTAGGGTTTGCTAGCGGGTTAAACGGGGCCATGTATGTCTAACTTTCCTGATCTCACCTTTTTGCCGGTTGCTAATTTGCTGATTCATGAATGGCACGACGATCAGCGCACGCTGCCGCTGATGCGGCGCATTCAGGCCAGTGGGGTGTTTCGCAACCCGCCGGTTGTGTCTCCCTTGGAAGATGGCTCAGGGCGCTACATGGTGCTGGATGGGGCCAATCGCGTCACCGCCCTGCGCCAGATGGATTATCCACACGCCCTGGTGCAGGTTGTCCAGCCCGACGATCCGGGGTTGAACCTGCATTGCTGGAACCATGTGGTGTGGGAACTGCCCCCGGCTCGTTTTCTGGAGGGCCTGCAGGCCCTGGACGGTCTGGAATTGATCCCCGATACCCCGTTGGATACGATCCCCAGCCTGGAGAATGATTGCGGGCTGGCCCTAGTGCTGCTGCCAGACGGCGGCAGCTTTGCGGTCTGCTCGTCGGAGAAGGACCTGCGCTTGCGAGTCGAGCGGCTGAATGCCCTGGTGCGCAGTTATCAGCAGTGCGCCCGGCTGGATCGCACCAACCAGCGCGATGTTCACCGCATGGCCGAGATTTACCCCTCGTTAAGCGGGCTGGTGGTGTTCCCCCCGTTCGATATTCACGACCTGCTGCGCCTGGTCAGCGAGAGCTACCGGCTGCCGGCCGGCATTACCCGCTTTATGATCGCGCCGCGCGCCCTGCACGTGAACTATCCCCTGGAAGAACTGGCCGCCGACCGGCCTCTGGAAGAAAAGAATCAGGCTCTGCACCGCTGGATTCAAGACCGCCTGGCGCGTAAAGGCGTGCGCTATTACGCCGAACCCACCTATTTGTTTGACGAGTGATCTATGGATTTATTCTTTGCCGACCCTTCTGAAATCCCGCTGCCGCCGGAGGATGTGCGCATTCGCGAACTGCGGGCCGAGCCGTACCCGGATGGCCGCCGGGTGCGGGTGTACCTGACGGTCGATCCTTTCCAGCGCCGGCCCAGCGCCGAACTGGAGGTGGTCGATAGCCAGGGCCGCCGGGCAGCCTGGGCGAACGTGATCGAGAGCCAGGTCCGGAAGATGGAGATGACCCTGCACTTGCGCAGCCCCCAGCCCGGCTCCTACACCCTCAAGGCCGTTCTGCTCTATTCCAAGATCGAGAAACCAGATGAAACCGCCGAAACGCCCCCCGCCCCGATGGAGACCATGATTGTAGACACGGCCGAGGTGGGGTTTGAGGTGGGCCAGCCCGGAAGCGCATAATCCGCCGCGGCGCGGCGCTCCCCTCTCCCAAAGGGAGCGGGGGTGAGGCCCGGTGATGACGCGGCGCGCCTGGGAGGCGCGCCGCTCTGCCGGCAATTTGTAAGGCGGATTTAACCTGCCTGGCTTGCGGAACGTGGTTTAATAGCCTTTGTGAACCCCAGCCCGCCCGACGATTCATTCCAGGTTCCAGCAGAAGATTATCCTGTTCGCGCCGCGCCGCGCCGCCGCTTCGTCCGTCTTCTGGCGGCGGGGTTGGCTTTTGGCCTGCTGCTGATTCTGGCGCTCCTGACCGGGCGAGGCGGTTGGTTTGGCCGCCTGGCTCTTGTGGCCCCTGCCTCGGCCTCGCCGGATGTCCCTTCCGGCGCCCTGGCCGGAGCCGACCCGATTACGCCCAGCCCCACCGCTTTGCCTGTCCTCGCAGCCTCCGCCACACTTCCCCCGGCTGATTTGCCTGCCGCCGCGCCGGCTGCGCCGGTTCAACCCGCCAACCCTCTGCCCGATTGGAGCGCAGCGTTTCAGGGCGGGCTGGCGGTGGTCTCGGCCGACGAGAACGGCTATGCCCGCCTGTTCGCGGCTTTGCCTGGCGAGACGCCTCTACTGCGCCTGACCGCCGGCAGTTGGGACGATGTGACCCCCGCCATCAGTCCTGATGGCACTCGCCTGGCCTTTGCCTCTAACCGGGATGGCGTTTGGGATTTGTACCTGATGGCGCTGGACAGCGGCGCAGTCACCCGCCTGACCCAATCGGCTGAGTATGACTCGCACCCCAGCTGGTCGCCGGATGGTTTGTGGCTGGCCTACGAGAGCTATGTGGCCGATGCGGAGAGCGGCAGCCTGGAGATTTTCATCCGCCCGCTGGATGGCTCGCAGGCGCCGATCCAGCTCACCGACGACCCGGCCGCCGATTTCGACCCGGCCTGGTCGCCGGCCGGGCGGCAGGTGGCCTTTATCTCCACCCGCAGCGGCGAGCCGGAAGTCTGGCTGGCCGACCTGGATCAGGTGGATCAGCGCTTCGCCAACCTGAGCCGCGACCAAACCGCCGCCGAGAGCGCTCCGGCCTGGTCGCCGGACGGCAGATGGCTGGCCTGGAGCGCAGCCGGGCTGGATGGCCTGCCCACCCTGCTAACCTGGGACACCGCCCACCCCGACCTGCGCCCGCGTCGCCTGGACGTTGGCCGGTTTTCGGCCTTTAGCCCCGACGGCGCGGCCCTGCTGGCTGTTTTCGACCTGCCCAATCAGTCGTACCTGACCGGGTACAGCCTGCAAGACGGCAGCCTGGCCCGCCCGCTGGTTCCCCTGAGCGGGATGAGCCATGGGCTGACCTGGGGCGCCGCCCGGCTGCCAGCCGAACTGCCCGCCCCGATTGCCGAGGCGGCCAGCCTGTCGCCGGCCCCGCTGTGGATCGCCGCCCAATCGCCCGGCGACCCCGCTCCCGCCGGACGGACGCGCATCGTGCCGCTCGACGGCGTCAGCGCGCCGTATGCCTCGCTGCAAGACGGGGCCGACGAGGCCTTTTACGCCCTCAAGCAGCGCCTGGCCCTGGCCCTGGGCTGGGATTTCTTGAACACCCTGGAACAGGCCTATAACCCACTCACCTCGCCGCTCTACCCCGGCATGCTGGAAGACTGGCTGTATACCGGGCGGGCTATCCGCTTCAACACTGCTCCGCTCAACGCCGGGTGGATGACCCTGGTGCGCGAGGACTTTGGCCCACAGACCTGCTGGCGGGTATATTTGCGGGCCCGCTTCCAGGATGGCAGCCAGGGAATGCCGCTCCAGGCCCAACCCTGGGACCTGGCGGCCCGCTTCCAGGGAGACCCGCTGGCCTACGAGCGGGGCGGGGCGCGGGTCGAGGCTGTGCCGCCCGGCTATTGGGTTGATTTCACCCGCCTGGCGGCAGCCTATGGTTGGGAGCGTATGCCGGCCCTCTCCTCCTGGCGGATGGCCTACTCTGCCGCCCGCTATAACGAATTTATTCTGCGGGATGGGCTGGATTGGATGAGCGCCATGTTGGAGGTCTATCCCCGCGCTGCGTTGGATACGCCTACCCCGGTTTCCTCGCCCACCCTGACGCCTACGCCCACCAAGACCCTCACGCCCTCGGTCACGCCTACCCGCACGCGCTATCCAACGCCGACGATTACGCCCACCTCTACCCGCCGGCCGACGTTGACGCCCACGCCGCGCGGTTGAAAGCTCGGGTTCTTCCGTTTTGCCCGAAAATTTCTCTATGGGGGAGAAGTTGAGCGATGAAACCGCCCAACTTCTCCCCCATAGAGATCAAATCCCGCCTCCAGCGGAAAAGCCAGGCTATAAAATATAGAAAAGTTCCCGCCTTCGGCGGAAGAGGCAGATTACTTTAGATTAGGATGGAAGTGACAAATAATAGAGCTTTGCGCTGGTGGACGATTGGATTGGTGGGCGCTCTGCTGGCGGGCTGCTTGGCCCCGACCGCCGTTCCTACCCTCGACCTGGCCGGGCGGGTGGCGGCTACGCTTACCGCCGCTCCGCCGCCCCAGGTGGGCGGGCCGCCCGGCCCCAGCCCGGTAGTGGCGGCCTCGCCGGCTGCGCCGGAGGCGGTTCGCCGCCCGGCCCATACTGCCACCCCCTTGCCCGATCCGATCCGCTTTACTTTTCCTACCCAGGCGGCCGAGCCGATCTCGCTGTGGCGCGCTCCGCTGTACCCCATCCCCTGGGAGCCGGGGCCGAACGACCATTTCTATTTCATCCGCCCCATTGGAGCCAACTCGGTCAACTGGCCCCTGGCCCGCTACCGCTATGGCTATCAGCTTTACGCCGAGCCGCACACCGGCATCGACGTACCCGCCCCGAAGGGTACCCCAGTAATGGCCGCCGGGCCTGGCACGGTGGTATGGGCGGGGTATGGGCTGTATTACATGCGCAATCAAGAGAACGATCCCTATGGGATTGCGGTAGCCATCCGGCACGATTTCGGCTACAATGGGCAGGCGCTCTTTACCATTTACGGCCATCTGGATCAAACCTATGTCTACCGCGGACAGCGATTGGAGGGCGGCGAGCCGGTGGGGGTGGTGGGCGAGACGGGCAAAGTATCCGGCCCGCATCTGCATTTTGAGGTGCGCCTGGGCGAAGAGACGTTCTTTGAATCGCGCAACCCAGAGTTGTGGATTTCGCCCCCCGAAGGCACCGGGGTGTTGGTGGGGCGGATCATGAACGACAAGGGCGAACCGGCCACCCAGGTGCCGGTTAAGCTGTTTGCCAAACAGGGCAGCGCCACCTATGACGTGCTGACCTACGACGCCGGTTCGGTCAACAGCGATGACTACTATCGCGAAAACCTGGTGCTGAGCGACCTGC
>CAYQDU010000289.1:0-4716 GCA_964416275.1 uncultured Anaerolinea sp.
GGTCGGCCCAGCGCACGCCGGCCACCAGTCCCCAGGAATTAGCGAAGTAGAAGAATGGCTTCGACAGGGCCGAAAGCCCGTAGCCGGTCACGGCCAACCACTTGCGCCCACCCAGCTTATCTGAGAGCCAGCCCGAAAACAGCTTGAGCAGGCTGCGGTGGCCTCGGCCAGGCCCTCGATCAGGCCGATCACGTTGGTCTTGACCCCCAGCACGTTCGCCAGAAAGAGCGGCAGGATGTTCAGCGCCATCTCGCTGGACACATCCATGAAAAAGCTGGTCAGGCCCACGGCCCACACGTTACGCGGCAACTGCCGGATGGAAGGCCGCCCGGCGGATAAAAACTTTGGGGTTGACATAGAAGACCCGCTTACTCGCCCACCACCCATGCTTCCAGGAAGGCCTGGCGCTTGACCGGCTCGAACTCGACAAAGCGGTAGTCTGCCAGGTCGTTGACCAGGTAGGGATCATCGGCGAAGAAAGCTTGCAGCGCCTCCAGCGAGGGGGCGCGGGCCACGATCAGCCCGCCCGTTTTGGGCGCCTGGGGGCCAGAACACAGCAGCCAGCCCCGCTCGTAGCCGATTTGCAGGAAAGCGCGGTGTTGAGTCACCCGCTCGCCGAGCTGTTCGTAAGGAATTTTGAAGGTCGTCAAGATCACAAAGTGTTTCATATCGGGTCTCCTTATCCGGGTAATCATACTCCAAAAGGCGGGCGCGGAAAGAGGTCTTCGCGCGCTGCGCGCCCTGGGCGGCAAAATCCACGCAACATCCGATACCCGGGTCTTCGGCTGCGCCGCCAACCTGCAGAGGATAGAAAATCAGGTCTTGACAAAGCCAGCATTCATGATATAACGGCAATTGAGAACGCTCCCAATTGTAACAACCGGCAAACCGTATCTGCAAACAGCCAGAGAACCGCCGGTCTTTTTTTCCACTTTACTGGGAGCGCTCTCAGGCAGGCCCGCTATGGCGCTAACCCTGGAAGATATTGCCAGAATGAGCGGCGTTTCGCGTTCTACCGTCTCGCGGGTTGTCAATGGCGACCCCAACGTCAGCGAGCGCACCCGGACCAAAGTCCTCGCTCTCATCCAAAGCGTCGGCTTCCAGCCCAACCTTGCCGCCCGCGGCCTGGCCGTTGGGCGCACGCGGGTCATCGGCCTGGTCATCCCGGCCGCCCTGTCGGCCATCTTTTCCGACCCTTATTTCCCCATCCTGATCCAGGGCGTGGCTGCGGCCTGCTATGCCCGTGAATATTCCGTCATGCTCTGGCTGGCCGAGCCAGAAGCCGAGCGCAAGACCATCAACCGGGTCTTGTATAACGGCCTGATCGAGGGCGTGGTTGTGGCCTCCATGTTGATGGACGACGCCATCCTCCAGCGCCTGGCCGAGAGCCAGCACCCCTTCCTGACCATTGGCCGCCATCCCACCGACGAGCAGATCAATTTCGTTGACGTGGACAACCGCTCTGGCGCGTACCAGGGCGTGACTTACATCCTGCACACCGGCCGCCGCCGGGTGGCGACGATCACCGGCCCGCACAATATGATCGCCGGGCGCGACCGCTACCTGGGTTACCAGGACGCCCTGCGCGAGCGCGGCCTGCACCTGCAGCCCGAGCTGACCGCCGAAGGCCAGTTCTCCGACATCAGCGGCTACCTGGCGATGAAGCAGCTTCTCCCCCACCGCCCGGATGCCGTCTTCGTGGCCTCCGACGCGATGGCCCTGGCTGCCATGCGCGCCATCCAGGAAGCCGGGCTGAGCGTGCCAGACGACATCGCCATCGTCGGTTTCGATGACATCCCCGCCGCCGCCAACAGCCATCCGCCGCTCACCACGGTGCGCCAGCCCATCCAGCGCACCGGCAGCGTGGCGGCCGAGATGCTGATCGAGCGCATCGAGCATCCCGAACCCCAGCCCTGCCGGGTGATCCTGCCCACCGAGCTGGTCATCCGCTCGTCGTGTTGATTGACCAGACACAATTGCCTGAGGAGGTGACCTCATCAAAAGCATGCCTTTAGCGCACCCATCCGCTGTTTCATAAGACCTGAACAAACTTAAGGAGAGCGAGAAATGCGTAAGACTTTCAATCTGTTGTTTGCAGTCCTGGTGATTGCAGCCCTGATGTTCGCCGCCTGCGCCCAGCAGCCCGTCCCCACCCCGGCCCAACCGGCCGCCACGGAAGCCCCCGCCCAGCCCGCCCCCACCCAGGCCCCGGCCAAGACCGAGGCCCCGGCGGCTACAGAGGCCCCCGCCAAGACCGAAGAACCCACCGTTGCCCCTACCGAAGCGCCCAAGCCCACCGAAGCCCCGGCGGCCACCGAGGCCAACAGCGAGGCGGCCGCGGTGGCGGCTTCGCTGCCCCGCAATGAAACCCTGTACTTCAACGGCCAGCAGTGGGGTCCGGTCGTAGGCTGGAACCCCTATTCGTCCAACAACAACAACGCCCTGGCGGTCAACCAGCAGGACAACGTGCGGGTCATCATGTTCGAGTCGCCCTACCTGTACAACATGCTCGACGGCAAGCAGTATCCCCTGCTGGCCGACGGCGATTGGGCCTGGAACGACGCCATGACCGAGGTGACCTTCAAGATCAAACCGGCCGCTAAGTGGAGCGATGGCGCCCCGGTGACCGCCGACGACATGGCCTATACCTGGATCGCCAACCTCAAGTACGAAACCCAGGCCGGCGTGAACTCGAAGGATTATATCGAGACCATCGAAGCCAAAGACCCGCAGACCGTGGTCGTCAAGGCCAAGTTGGGCGCAGACGGCAAAGCGGTCAACCCGCTGCAAGTCAAGGCCTATCTGAGCAACAACTACATCATCCAGAAAGCCTGGACGCAGAAGCTGGAAGAGCGCACCGGCGGCGACGCGACCAAATTCAAAGCCGACCCGGCCGAAGATGTGGTCTACTCTGGCCCGTATCACAAGTTCTTCGCCGACGACACCAAGGTGGTCTACATCCGCGACGACAATTACTGGGGCCAGGACGCCTCCATGTGGGGCAAGCTGCCGATCCCCAAGTACCTGGCGCACACCATCTTCAAAGACAATAACGCCGGCCTGGTGGCCTTCAAGGCCGGCGAGGTGGA
Source organism: uncultured Anaerolinea sp. (assembly GCA_964416275.1). GTDB lineage: Bacteria > Chloroflexota > Anaerolineae > Anaerolineales > UBA4823 > RBG-16-57-11. Next base: position 3,090 of record CAYQDU010000289.1, read on the forward strand.
CGTTTCGCAGCAGTTCAACGCCAATATCCAAGACCTGTGGCTGAAGGATAACCTGCCCATCTCCACCTACCTGCCCGAAGCCCCCTACGGCATCGGCGCCAGCCTGCCCACCGCCTTCTTCAACATGACCTCCTACGGCCTGGATCAACTGGCCGTGCGCAAGGCCATCGCCATTGCGGTGGATTACGACACCATCATCGCCAACGCCATGACCAACCAGTCGGCCACCTTCTCGCAGGTGCCGCGCTCGATCATGAACCCCACTGCCGGCGAGCAGGCCCTGTACGACCCGGCGGCCGTCAAAGACTTGCAGTGGGTCGGCAAAGACGTCGAGGGCGCCAAGAAGCTGCTCGACGAAGCCGGGATCAAAGACAGCAACGGCGACGGCTGGCGCGAATACAACGGCCAGAAGCTGAGCTACATCGCCACCTGCCCCAACGGCTGGTCCGACTGGCAGGCGGCCATCGAAGTGGTGGCGGCGGCCGGCAAAGAGATCGGCATCGACATCACCACCAACTACCCCGAATGGTCGGTCTACCAGACCGTGGTCACCAACTGGCCGCTGCCCAAAGAAGGCTACGACATCTTCATGATGTGGAGCGATGGGGCCGGCCCGACCCAGCCCTGGGGCCGCATCCGCCACCTGATTAGCTCTGAATTCGCTGAGACCACCAACAACTGGAACGGCAACTGGGGCGGCTACAAGAACCCCGAGGCCGATAAGATCATCCAGGCCATCCCCGGCGAAACCGACCCGGCCAAGCTCAAAGAATACTACACGCAGTTGACCAAGATTTACCTGTCGGACATCCCCTCCTTCACGCTGATGTACCGCCCGCAGGTATTCCACGCCGTGAACGAGAGCGTGTGGACCAACTTCCCGCACCAGGACGACGGCACCAACCCGCCCGTCCCGCCGATGGACCTGACCGACGGTTGGGGCATCGCCGGCCTGTATAACCTGGAACTGGTGAATCCGTAACCAACGCACATTTCGGGTTGCAGGCGGCCGGGCCGCCTGCAACCCGAAAATTTATGGCGTTTCCGGCCGGGCCGGAAAAGAAGATCAGAAATATTCTGGGGAGGCGCCGGGTGAGAGGCTACGTCCGATATTTCAGCAAGAAGCTGATCTGGTTTTTCATCACCTTCATCGCCGCATTCCTGTTGAATTTCATCCTACCGCGCATGATGCCGGGCGACCCGGTGGCGGTCATCACCCAAAAAGTTGCCCAGGGCATGTCCAGCCAGTCGGGCATCCAACGGGTGTACGAGCAGTACCAGGAAGCTTTTGGCACCAACAAACCCCTCCTCACCCAGTTCGGCCTGTATGTCAAAAACGTCTTGCGGGGAGATTTCGGAGTCTCGTTCACCCAGTACCCCCGCCCGGTGGCCGACATCCTGCGCGCCTCGGTGGGCTGGACGATCATCCTGCAGCTGCCAGCCATCCTGGTCGGCTGGCTGCTGGGGAACACCCTGGGGGCGCTGGCGGCGTACAAGCGCGGCGTGTACGACAAACTCCTTATGCCGATCAGCATCTTCGTCAGCAACCTGCCCTATTTCGGCATGGCGACGGTCTTACTGGTGATTTTTGCCATCGAACTGAAATGGTTCCCCACCTCCGGCGGCT
>CAYQDU010000290.1:0-4695 GCA_964416275.1 uncultured Anaerolinea sp.
CCGTCTGTGGTCTGGCTTGCTGCTGGTCGTCTTGTTGGCCGGCTGCAACCTGCCCGCCCGGCCGGCTAACCGGCCGGCGGCCAGCCAACCGGCTGACGCCACGCTGGCGGTCACCGGCCAACAGGCGGGCGAGACGCCGGCCGCGTTGATCCCCACCAATACCCCTGCCCCCACCGCCGCGGCGAATAAGGTGGTCTTACTGGCCCTGCCTGAAGCCGACCCTGGCGCAACACTGGCCCTGGAACCGGTCTTGACCGCCCAGGCCGCCCAGGCCGGGCTGGCGTATGAGACCCGCCGCGATCTGGCCGGGACAGCGCTAGAGCCGGACGTACGCCTGGTGGTTGTACCTCCCCCCGACCCCGGCGTGATGAACCTGGCGAACGCCAACCCGAACGTGCAGTTCCTGGCTGTAAATGTGCCGGGCCTGCAGGCTGGGAAGAACCTGAGCGTGATTGCAGGCGGCGGAACGCGAGCCGACCAGCCCGCCTTCGCGGCCGGGTATCTGGCGGCGGTGATCACCTCCGATTGGCGGGTGGGGGTTATCAGCCGCAGCGACACGTCGGAAGGCAAGGCCGCCCGCAACGGCTTCATGAATGGGGTGGTCTTTTACTGCGGATTATGCCGCCCAGCCTATCCGCCGTTTGTGCAATATCCTTTCTTCGCCGAGGTAACGGCGGAGGCAGACGCGGCCGCCCTGCAGGCCGCCGCCGACAGCCTGGTCGCCAATGCGGTCAAGACCGTTTATGTGGGCCCCGGCGTGGGCGACGCGGCCCTGCTGGAATACCTGGCCCAGAAGGGGCTGACCATCATCGGCGGGGTCACTCCGCCCCCAGCCGCCGCCGACCATTGGGCGGCCTCGCTGCGGGCCGACCCGGCCCAGGCCGTCAAAGACGCCTTTGCCCGCCTGCTCAACGGCGAGCAGGGCTTCAGCCTGGAGACGCCCCTGGCGGTGACCGACCGCAACCCGGCCCTGTTCAGCCCCGGCCGCCAGCGCCTGGTGGACGATCTGCTGGGCGATTTGCTCAAGGGCTTTATAGATACCGGGGTGAACCCCGAAACCGGTGATCTGAAGAATTGATTCTCTTCCGCAGTAGCGCCCCCGAAACCGTGGAAGGGCGACTGGCGAGCTTCGCTTGGCGAGCGAAGCTCGCCTGGAAAGAGGCTTAATCGTGGATTTTGTCGCCCGAAGTGCGACAAAATCCACGCAATATCGCTTTCGGAACCGGAAGAGCCATTTTCATCTGATACAAATACGACCCAAAGAATGGTACAATAAACAACCCAGAACTTGTAATCCCCTTTCTGCGGATTAAGATTTTAACCCTTGCACTGTAACCAAAAAATATCTATTTGTAGGAGCTTATGACCACAGTTCTTGAACTCCGAGATATTACCAAACGCTTCCCAGGAGTTCTGGCCAATGACCATATTGACTTGACCCTGGAAGAAGGCGAAATCCATGCCTTGCTGGGCGAGAATGGGGCTGGGAAAACCACCTTGATGAACATCCTGTACGGGCTGTACCAGCCCGACCAGGGCGAAATCCGGGTGAACGGCAAGCAAATCACCGTCCATTCGCCCAGCGACGCAATTGCAGCCGGGATTGGCATGGTGCATCAGCACTTCATGTTGATCCCGGTTTTTACCGTCACTGAAAACGTCATGCTTGGCTCAGAAGAACTGCGCGGCGGTAATTTTCTGGATCGAACCAGGGCTGCGGCCAAGATTCGCAGTATTTCCGAGCAGTTCAACCTGCAGGTTGACCCCGATACGTATGTCAAAGATCTGCCCGTCGGGGTGCAGCAGCGGGTGGAGATCATCAAGCTGCTTTACCGCCAGGCGAATATCCTGATCCTGGATGAGCCGACCGCCGTGCTGACCCCCCAGGAGGCCGACGAACTATCGAACATCATGCGCTCGCTGACCGCCCAGGGCAAGTCGATCATTTTCATCACCCACAAGCTGCGCGAGGTATTGGATGTGGCGGACCGGATCACCGTCATCCGGCGCGGTAAAGTGGTGGGCGCCACCACCCCAGGCGAGGCCGACCAGTATAAGCTGGCCGAGATGATGGTAGGCCGGGCGGTGCATCTGGAACTGGATCGCCTTCCGGCTAAACTGGGCGAGAAGGTTTTGGATGTGAAAGACCTGGTGGTGCTGGACGAGCGCCGCCAGGTGGCCGTGGACGGCGTGTCTTTCGACGTGCAGGCCGGCGAAGTCTTGGGCCTGGCTGGGGTGCAGGGCAACGGCCAGACCGAGCTGGTAGAAGCGCTGACCGGGCTGCGCACTGTCCAGTCGGGGCAGGTCGATCTGCTGGGGCATAACATCGCGCACGCCCGGCCGCGCCAGATTACCGAGCTAGGCACGGCGCACATCCCCGAAGACCGGCAGCGCGACGGCCTGGTGCTGGCTTTCCCCGTGGCCGATAACCTGATGCTGAACACCTATTACCAGCCGCCTTTCACCAAGGGCGTGGTGTTAGACCAGCAGCAGATCCTGTTGAACGCCGAGCGGCTGATTCAGGAATTCGACATCCGCACCCCCAATGCGATCACCTCGGCTGGGTCGCTTTCCGGCGGCAACCAGCAGAAAGTGATTGTGGCCCGCGAAAGCTCGCGCCCGATTAAGCTGATGATCGCCTCGCAACCCACCCGCGGCCTGGATGTCGGGTCGATTGAGTACATCCACGGACGAATTTTGCAGAAGCGCAACGAAGGCTGCGCGGTCATGCTGGTGTCGTCGGAACTGGACGAGATCATGGGCCTGGCCGACCGGATCGCGGTGATGTATCGCGGCAAAATCGTAGACGTGGTGCCGGCCGAGAATGCGACCAAAGAAATGATTGGCCTGCTGATGGCCGGCGTGCGGCCCGAAAACCTGCCAGCCGCGCCGGCCGCGGCCCAGGGCGAAAAAGTCAATCCGGCGCTGGGGTAAGAGAGGGTCTTGCGGCCTAGAGAGCAGGCGCTCTCCTGGCTGCGCCCTGTGCAAAGGTGTCTTCATGAGTCAATCAAACCTCCCGAAGTCAAATGAAAACGACAAAAAGAGCGGGGCCCAGGTCTTGCAGGAAGAACTGCTGAAAGAGGTGACCGGGCGCTCGAAGGCCGCTCGCAATCGCTCGTTGGGTCAGACGATGGCGATCCCGGTGCTTTCCATCTTTACCGGGCTGGTGATCGGCGCCTTGTTCATCGTCTTCACCTCGCCAGAGTTTTACGCCGCCTGGAAGCAGTCGCCTCTGCAGGGGCTGAAGGCCGCCTGGGACGTGGTGGCTGTCTCGTACTCGTCGCTGTTTGTGGGCGCGTTCGGCAGCCCCGAACGGATCATCGAGGCGCTGGGCAGCGGCGATGGCGCCGCCATCCGTAAAGCGTTTTACCCCTTCTTCGAGAGCCTGGTGGCCTCCACCCCCTATATCTTCGGCGGGCTGGCAGTGGCTCTGGGGTTCCGGGCCGGGCTGTTCAACGTGGGCGCAGAGGGCCAGATCTTCATGGGCGCGATTTTCGCCGCCTACGTGGGCTATGCCTTCAAGGGCCTCCCGGCTATCATCCATGTGCCGCTGGCGCTGCTGGGGGGGGCCCTGGGCGGCGGCCTGTGGGGCTTTATCCCCGGCTGGCTGAAGGCCAAAACCGGCGGGCATGAGGTGATTAACACCATTATGCTGAACTACGTCGCCTTCCGGGTGAGCGATTGGCTGCTCACCGGGCCGATGAAGCGCCCCGGTTCGCCCAACCCGATCAGCCCAACCATCGAAGAAAGCGCCAAGCTGCCCCGCCTGTTTGGCGATCCGATCCGCTTTCACCTGGGCTTTTTCGTGGCGTTGTTCGTGGCCTGGCTGGTGTACTGGTTCCTGTTCAAGACCAAGTGGGGCTTCGAGCTGCGGGCTGTAGGCGCAAACCTGCACGCCGCCCGCTACGCCGGGATGATCGTCACCCTGGTGACGGTGGCGGCCATGTCGCTTTCGGGCGCCCTGGCCGGGCTGGCCGGCGCGAACGAAGTCTTGGGCGTGAACTATAACCTGGCGATGGCGTTCTCGTCTGGCTATGGCTTTGACAGCATCGCCCTGGCCCTGTTGGGCAACAGTCATCCGCTTGGTGTGGTGCTGGCGGCCCTGCTGTTTGGCACGCTGCGCAATGGCGCAACCAACATGCAGCTTAAGGCCGGTATCCCAATCGATATTATTTCCATCCTCCAGGCCTTGATCCTGGTCTTTATTGCCGCCCCGGCCATTATTCGCACCATCTACCGGCTGCGCAAACCGGCGGTGGAAGAAGAACAGACCGTGCTGGTTAGCTCCTGGGGAGGAGGCGACTAATGGCAACCACGACCTTACGACGCGAGATCGAGATCGTTTCCCCCACCCGCCAGCGCGTGATGGGTGTGTTGTTCCTGCTGGCCGGGATTGGAATCTTCGTGCTGTTCAGCCTGCCCATGAAGGATGGGCTGATTACCAAATTCGGCATGACTCCTGGCGGGATCAAGGCCACCATGCCCGATCTGCGCCTGCCGAGCGAGCTGACCCTGAACATCCTGGCGGCCATTTGCGGCTTCCTGGGGGCCTATCAACTGGCGCGCGCCAATGGTTTTGGTAAGCGCACCAACTGGGCCTTAGGTCTGGTGGCCGGGCTGTTTGTGTTTGCCTTCCTGGTGTGGGCGGCGGCGGGTAAGTCGCTCAACCTGGCCGGGCTGTTCAACACCACCCTC
>CAYQDU010000291.1:0-4662 GCA_964416275.1 uncultured Anaerolinea sp.
ACCAGCCAGGTGCGCCAGGCCAGCTCTTGCCCGGCCGGGCCGGGCTTATACAGGGCATAGAAGTTGATGTTGCGATACATCGGCGGCCATTCGAAGGTGTACGACTTGCCGCCCGTGGCCGGGTTGTTGCACAGGGTCTGGTGCGGGTTGTTCAGTACGTCCAGCAGGTCGGGCAAGACCTTATCCTGGAACGAGCCGCTGACCGGCAGTCCGCTGGCCGGGTGCATCCCCCAGTTCATCGGATAAGTGCTGTTGAACAACCAACCGGCTTCGGCCCGCGAATACCCGGCCTTGTTGCCGGTGCGAAAATACATCACGCTCAGATCGTGATAGGGGCCAATCAGGCTGCTGAGCAGCTTACCGTCGCGGTTGGTCATGGCCTGGGTGAATTGATCCAGCAGGGCCGAGACGCGCTGGTCGGCGCAAAACGCCTGGGGGGTCACGTATTCGGTCAGATACAGGGCGTTGACCCACCCTGTGCCATTGCCGCGCGGGCGCACCAGTTCTACCCAGCGGTCGTTGCCGCTGCCCTGCTCGCGCCCGGTTGCCAGCAGGCTGGTAGTGTCGTGGGCCAGCCGGTCGAGGATAGGGGCGCGCGGGTTGGGTTCTTTACGCAGGTTAAGGGTGTCTTTGCGGGCCACGTTCACCACCGCATACGGTCCTGCCAGCAGGGCTGTGGGGGTGGGCGGCGGGGGCAAGGCGGCGGGGGCGGTCGTCGCCTCGGGCGGCGGGGGCGGCTGGCTGGCGGCCGGGGTGAAGGGCAGCGGCGTAACCGCGGCAGGCAGGGTGGGGGGCAGGGTGGGGGCCGGCGCGGCGGTAGCCAGGGCGCAGCCAGCCACCAGGCCGGTCAGTAGACACAGCAGCAGCAATAGGCGGGCTTTCATGGGCGTTTTCTCCTTCGATATAAAAGACGCTGCCGCCGGGTGGGCGGTTCCGGGCGGCGGCCTGGTTGTTGGCTCAGTCCAGGCGCGGCGGCCCCTGGCGCAGGCGGGCCAGCAGACTGTCGAACGACGGGTCTTCCCAGCGGGCTTCGATCCACCAGGTGGCCCCGGCTTCGGCCCAGGGGCGCACCTGGGCCGAAGCCGCGGCCGGGTCGTCGCTGGGGGTCTGGCCTTCCACGACGATGTCGTAGGGCGCGCCGGCCGGGCGGTGGGCGGTGACCCACTCTCGCATGGCGCGGGTGTCCTTGACCGAAGCTGGCCCGGCCTGGTGGGTGTGTGGGTCAAGCTTATTGGGCAGCAGGCCATCGTAGCGGACGGCGCGGGCCATTGATTTCTTGGCCGGCCAGGCCCCCACTACCCAAATTGGGATGCGCGGCTGCTGCACCGGCGGCGGGGGCGGATAGAAACTGGTGGGGCGGATGGTATAGTGTTTGCCGGAGTAGCTGAACGGCTGGCCGCGCCACAGCCCGATCAGAATATCTAACCCCTCGTCCATCAATTCGACGCGCAGTTTGCGGTCGGTCTGCTCGCCGAACTCGGCAAAGCCGGTGTTGATGGCGCCCAGCCCCACCGACAGGATTACCCGTCCGCCGGACAGGTTGTCGAGGGTGGCGGTTTGCGAGGCAAGCTGCCAGGGCCGGCAGCGCGAGATGGGGGTAAGCATGGTTCCCAGCCGGATGCGTTCTGTGCGCATAGCCGCAGCCGTCAGCCCGATCCACGGGTCGATGCCCCATACCGGATCCCACATAAAGAAGCCGTCCCAACCGGACTGTTCGGCCTGGTAGGCAGCCTCAGCCGCCATGCGGGCGTCGCCTTGAGGCAAAACCACACCGTAACGCATAAGATAACCTCCTTTATTAAATAGAACCTTGACCCCCATTGTCTTTTGTATTTTATCCTCATTCTGCCCGCCTAGGTACCACCCCATTAAACCGTGGTGAAGGTGACTGGCAAGCTTCGCCTGGCGAGCAAAGCTCGCCCCTGGAACATCTTTTTTCAGGCGCTCCAAGAGCGCCATAGGCTCCCCCACGGTTGGGTGGGGGCTGCCGCCGCACATTCTCCCCAAAATAGAAAAAATTTTCGCCTTCGGCGGGAGAGCCGAAATTTATAGGGTTGGGCGAGCGGCTACGCCGCCCGTTCAACCCTATAAGAATTTGAATTGACGCTGGTCTGCTTCTGTAGTAAGCTATGCCTGCCGCGGAGGGAGCGTCTATGCCTGTTCTAATTGACTTGTTGACCGGTTTGCCTGACGGTGAGGTGCTGGAGGTGCGGATCGGGCTGCACTGGACCGCCGTGGTAGCCCAGGTAGGTGGGGCAACCCACTGCGGGTTGGCCTCGACCCTGTCCCCGGCCCACACCCATTCGGACGGGCATGGCCCCGATATTCCTCAGGCCGGGCAGTTGGAATTAAGCTCTGGCCGCGACCTGGCCGAGCTGGCCCTCAGCCCGCAGCCGGTGCAGGCCAGTGTGGGCGTGGCCGCCCTTAACGCCCTGCTGCCGCGCTTCCCGGCCCAGTGGCATGAGGAAAACGCCGAAGACGTATTGGCCCGCCAAGGGGCGGGCAAGCGGGTCGCATTGGTGGGGCATTTCCCGTTCGTGGCGCGCCTGCGCCCGCAGGTGGGCGAGCTGCTGGTGCTGGAGCAAGACCCCGGCCCAGGCGACCTGCCCGCCGGGCGGGCGGTCGACGTGCTGCCCCAGGCCGAGGTGGTTGCGATCACTGGTATGACCCTCGTCAATCATACCCTCGACAACCTGCTGGCCCTGTGCGCCCCGCAGGCGTTTGTGATGATCTTAGGCCCCAGCACACCCCTCAGCCCGCGCCTGTTCGATTACGGCGTGAACCTGATCTCCGGAGCGGTGGTGACGGCCATCGACCCGGTGCTGCGCATTCTCTCGCAAGGCGGCAACTTCCGCCAGCTTCACCGGGCCGGGGTGCGGCTGGTGAATATGAGCCGGACGGCTTGAATACAACCCAAGAGGCATTCTATGAGCGATGAACAGGTTATCTTTTCGATGGTGCGGGTGGGGCGTATGTTTCCGCCCACCAATAAGCAGGTCTTGCGAGATATTTCGCTGGGCTTCTACTATGGGGCCAAGATTGGGGTGCTGGGCCTGAACGGGACCGGCAAAAGCACCCTGCTGCGCATCATCGCCGGCAAAGACGAGGGCTACAACGGCGAAGTGGTCTTTTCGCCCGGTTACAGCGTGGGCCTGCTGGAACAAGAGCCGCAGCTTAACCCCTCCAAGACCGTGCGCCAGGTGGTGGAAGAAGCCGTGCAGCCGCTGGTCGATATGCTGGCTCAGTTCGACGCGGTGAGCGCCAAATTTGCCGAACCGGACGCCGATTTCGACGCTCTGGCTGAGGAGCAGGGCCGCCTGCAAGACGCCCTCGATAAGCACGATGTCTGGAACCTGGATAGCCGCCTTGAATACGCTATGGACGCCCTGCGCTGCCCGCCCGGCGATACCCCGGTGACGGTGCTTTCGGGCGGCGAGCGCCGCCGGGTAGCCCTGTGCCGCCTGCTGCTCACCGAGCCGGACATCCTGCTGCTGGACGAGCCTACCAACCACCTGGACGCCGAATCGGTGGCCTGGCTGGAGCGCCACTTGCAGCAGTATAAAGGCACCGTCATCGCCGTCACTCACGACCGCTTCTTCCTCGATAACGTGGCCGGCTGGATTCTGGAACTGGATCGCGGCTTTGGCATCCCCTGGAAGGGCAATTATTCCTCCTGGCTGGAGCAGAAGCAGGAGCGCCTGCGCCAGGAGGAGAAAGCTGAAAGCAAACGCGTCCAGACCTTGCAGCGCGAGCTGGAGTGGATCCACATGTCGCCCAAGGCGCGCCAATCGAAAGGCAAGGCCCGCGTCAGCGCCTACGAAAAGCTGCTCTCGCAAGAGTTCGAGCAGCGCCGCGAAGACCTGGAAATCTACCTGCCGCCCGGCCCGCGCCTGGGCGACGTAGTAATCGACTTTCAGAAGGTGTCGAAAGCCTATGGCAACCGCCTCCTGATCGACCAGTTCGATCTGAGCCTGCCGCCAGGGGCCATTGTGGGGGTGGTGGGGCCAAACGGGGCCGGGAAAACCACCCTGCTGCGCCTGATTACCAGGCAAGAAACTCCCGACGCCGGTTCGATTCGCATCGGCGAGACGGTAAAGCTGGCCTACGTCGATCAGAGCCGGGCCAGCCTGGATGATGAGAAGAACGTTTGGGAAGAGATCAGCGGGGGCGAAGACCTGATCGACCTGGGTGGGCGCAAGCGCAATTCACGGGCTTATGTGGCTTCGTTCAACTTCCTGGGCGGCGATCAGCAGAAGAAAGTGGGAACGCTTTCGGGCGGCGAGCGCAACCGGGTGCACCTGGCAAAGACCCTCAAGAGCGGCGGCAACGTGATCTTGCTCGACGAGCCGACCAACGACCTGGATGTGAACACCCTGCGGGCGTTGGAAGAGGCCCTGGAGAACTTTGCCGGCAGTGCGGTGGTCGTCAGCCACGACCGCTGGTTCCTCGACCGGGTGGCGACTCACATCCTGGCCTTTGAAGGCGACAGCCAGGTATATTTCTACACCGGCAACTGGAGCGATTACGAAGCCGACCGCAAGCGCCGCCTGGGCAAAGATGCCGATACCCCTCATCGCATCCAGTACCGCAGCCTGACTCGTTAAGTGGCGCCGCCCCAGTAAACCGTGGAGCAGGGATGACGTTCTCCGAGCGCCTTCAAAA
>CAYQDU010000292.1:0-4657 GCA_964416275.1 uncultured Anaerolinea sp.
CCGACGACGCGGATCACGTTCTGGGTCATAAGCGTATTCCCACTCAGCAGACAACGCCGGCGGCCATGCCCTGGCCTGCCGGACGGAATGAATTGGGCAACCGTGAATTATAGCACATTTGTTTCACGATGCGCGCTTGCCCGAAGCGCAAATTGGGATTATACCAAGGAATAAAAGGCAGCCACACATAAACCCCGGCTGCCAGATACATGATCGGCAGTGGCACGTTTGAGAGCGCTTGTAAACAAATTGTTTCTCAGCGCCTAAAACCCCCGGTGCGCAGCACCACCGGCAAATTGAGCTGGTAGCCGATCATAAATGTCACCCACAGGGGGGCAGCCGTGTTGCCGGCCGGGTCGCTGGCCAGCAGCGCCACGCGGTTCTCACCGGATGGCAGGCTGGTGGAGGCGCGACAGCTCCAGTCACCATCCTGGTCGGCTACGGCGCTGCACAGCAAGCCAGCGCCGTCCGCCCGGCCCGCTGGGGGCTCGCCCCACACCGAAACCAACACCCCCGCTTCGGCGGTGCCGCTGAACAATGGGTGGTGATAATCGGTGGCGAAGGGTAGCCACGTGCCGGGCAGCGGTGTGAGCAGGCGCAGGCCGGCCGGGGGCTGGGTGTCCAGGGTCCAGGCATGGACGGCGGGCAGGCTGGCGTTGCCGGCCGGGTCGATGGCGCGCACCCGGAAGGTATGCACGCCATCAAGCAGCTCGGAAGCGGTATACGGGCTGGAACAGGGAGTGAATTCCTGTCCATCCAGGGAGCAGGCATAGGAAAGGTCAGGAGCCTGCTGGCCGCGCAAATCAGCGCCATGGAAGGTGAAGACTGCTCTGCTGATGTTGGTCAGGGTGAGTGGAGCGCTATCGATCTGCAGGGCCGGCGGTTGGCTATCGATGGTCCAGCCAAACGACAACGCCGGGCTGTCGTTGCCAGCCAGGTCGATCGCCTGCAGTTGGATGGCGTGCGGCCCATCCGGTAGGGCCGGGGTGAGGTAGGGGCTGGCGCAGGGCTGTGGGAGGCCGGCATCCAGGGCGCAGGTGAAGGCCAGGGGAGCGTGCGGGTCTGCCCCGCTGAAGGTGAAGGTTGCCCTGCTGGTGTTGGTCAGGGTGAGTGGAGCGCCGTTGATCTGCAGGGTCGGCGATTGGCTATCGATGGTCCAGGTGTGCGCGGCGGGGTTGCTGCGCCGGTCCTGGGCCCCTACCCCCTGCACCTGAAAGGAGTGCGTCCCATCGGGCAGGGCGGGGGTGAGGTAAGGGCTGGTGCAGGTGGTATAGGCGCCGTCATCCAGGGAGCATTCGAAAGAGAGCGCATTGGTGCTGCTGAACGTGAAGGTGGCGCTGGTCTGCCTGGTGAGCACCTGCGGGCTGTCGTCCAACTGGATGGTGACCGGTGACGCCACGACCCCGGTGCCTTGCAGGGTGAAGGTGTAGGGGCTGCGGGCAGGCTCGCTGTTGGGGATGGACAAGATGACGCTCCGCAACCCTTCGATGCTGGGGCTGAAGGACACCTGAAAGGTGGTGACGCCGCCGGCGGGCAGCGGCCGGGTAGGTGGTTTGACCAGGTGGAAATCGGCTGCCGCCGGCCCATCCAATTGCACCAACGGGCTGCCAGTCAGATCCAGGGAAAATGGGCCAGGGTTTGAGATAGTAAAGGTATGGGTGATGACGTCCGCGCTGTCCAAGTCCACCAGACCGAAATCGCTGCCCTCCAGGGCGCTGGGGGTGGAATCCCCGGACGGGATGGGGGTGAGCGGCCAGCCGGCGGAATTTCCAAACACCTGCATGACAGGGTCGAGATGGGCCAGCACACGGTTGTTCCCCGCGTCGCCCACCCACAGGGTGCCCAAGGCCGTATCGTACATCACCCCGCGCGGCCCGTTCAGGCTGTGGGCAGACAGGCCGTCTGAGTTGGCCGCGCTGCCCGACAGGTCCGGCTGGCCGAGCACGCCATTGGCCGGGGCAAGGCCGTCTTGGGCGGCAGCCTGATCGAAATGCAGTATACGGTGGTTGCCGGTGTCGCTCACCCATAGGCGCCCGGCCGGGTCGACCCACACCCCGGAGGGGCTGGTAAATCGCGTGCTGCCGCCGCCCGGCACGGCGCTCGTGAAGTCTGCCTGCCCTAGCACGGCATCGGCGGCACCGCCGCTGAGCAACTGGCTGGGATGGTCGAAGCGCAGGATGCGGTGGTTGCCGCTGTCGGCCACCCACAGGCGCCCGGCCGAGTCTACGGCCAAACCGGAGGGGAAAGACAGGCCCGTGCGGGAGGTGCCGGCGGTGGTGGCATACAGATCTGCCTGGCCCAACACGGCATCGGCGGCGTGATCCATCTTATGCACAGCATTATCGAAGCGCAGGATGCGGTGGTTGCCGCTGTCGGCCACCCACAGGCAGCCCTGGGCATCCATGAACACATCCATGGGCGTGCGCATATGGTCCGGCCCGGTGCCCGGGGCGTAGAAAAAGCCAAAGTTGCCGAAATCGCTCTCGGCTGTGTCGCCGTTGCTGGCCCACGCGGCGGAATCGAAGCGTAGCACGCGGTTGTGCCCGCTGTCGGCCACCCACATGCGCCCATCTGGGTCGATAAAGATGCCGGCCGGGTGGCGCAGCTTGCCCGCCGAGTCGTCGACCCCCGTGTTCCAGGTAAAACTGGTCGAGCCAAACACCACTTCCGCCTGGGCGCCGTTGAGCAGGGCCGTGCGGCTGGCGAAGCGCAGGATGCGGTTGTGGTTGTAGTCGGAAACGAAGATTTTGCCGGTGGTCGGGTCGACCGCCATGTCGTAAGGCTGCTCCAGCCCGGTGCGGGTAAAAGCCGGCGTACTACTGGTCAGGGTGGGCTGGCCCAACACCAGGCGGGCAGCCTGGTAATCGGCCGGGGTGAAGACCTCTCCAGCCGTGCCCTGCAAGGTGAAGGTGTAAGGGTCCTGGTTGCCTAGCCCGGTGGGAATGCGCACCTGGGCCACCCGCAGCCCAGCGCCGGACGGCGTAAAGCGCACCTGAAAGGCGGCCGTGCCTCCCGGCGCCAGCCCGGCAGGCGGCTGGAACAGTACCTGGTAGTCTGCCGCGTTGTCCCCGGTGAGCTGCACCCCGGCGCTCAGGTCCACCGCTACCGCCAGCGGGTTGGACAGGGTGAAGGTATGCGTGACCGTCTGCCCACGGGCCAGGTCCACCAGGCCAAAATCGGTGCCTTCCACGGTGGAAGGGCTGGCATCATGGTGCAGCACTGGAGCGGGGGGCCACTGCGGGCTGCCATCTGCGGCGTGCTGGGCATAGCCCAGCACCGTCAGGATCGGTTCGGCGTAAGCCATAACCCGGTTGTTGCCGCTGTCGGCCACCCATAAGGTCTGTCGCAGGGGGTCGAAAAACACACCCGCTGGTGTATACAGCGAGTGGGCGGAAAGGTCGCCGGAATTGGGGCTTGTGTTGGCCAGGTCCGGCTGCCCCAGCACGCCATCCGCCGCTGCCCCGTTGGCCTTGCTGGCGGCATTATCGAAGCGCAGCACGCGGTTCCGGTTGCTCTCGCTGACCCACAACCGGCCGGCGTCATCGGCGCTGACCCCCAGCGGGCCAAGCTGGCACCATATGCCTTCACCACCGGTATTGCTGGTAAAGTCCGGCTGGCCCAGTACCCCATCGGCCGGACCGCCATTGCTTTTGGCGGCGGCGTTTTCGTAGCGCAGGACCCGGTTGTTGCCGCAGTCAGCTGCCCATAAGCGCCCGGCTGGGTCAACCGACAGGTGCGTTGGATAGCACGTGTTATTCTGGTTGGTCAAGCAGCTGGTACTGGTGTAGTTGGGCTGGCCCAGCACCCCATCGGCGTCGGCGCCATTGGGTTTGGCGGCCGCGTTATCGAAGCGCAGGATGCGATTATTGCGCCAATCGGCTACCCACAGGCGCCCGGCCGCGTCCACCGCCACGCCCTGGGGGGTCTGCGTACGGTTGATGGCGGCGGTCATATAGGCGCTGGTGAAGTCCGGTTGGCCCAGCACGCCATCGGCGGGGGCGCCGTTGGGCAGGCTGGCAGCGTGGTCAAAGCGCAGGATGCGGTTGTTGCCGCTGTCGGCCACCCACAGGCGTCCCACTGCATCTACCGCCACGCCGGCCGGTTTGTACATGCCGGTTTGGCTGGTGACCATAGCCTGGCTGGTGAGATTGGGTTGGCCCAGGACGCCCTCGGCCGGGGCGCCGTTGGTCAGCCCGGCAAAGTCGTCGTAGCGCAGGACGCGGTGGTTCATCTGGTCGGCCACGAAGACCTTGCCCGTGGTTGGATCGACGGCGATGCTGGTGGGGGTATCCAGGCCCAAAACGCCAGAGGCAGCCTGGGATGTGTTGAAATCCGGCTGACCCACTACCAGCCGGGCAGCCGCTCCAGTGGGCGGTGTGAATGCGCTTATGGCCAGGACGGCCGGGGCGGACAGCAGTACGAACAGGCAGGCAAGCAGCAGCGCCGTTGGGGTGGTAAAGGATGATTTTTTCATGCGGGTGAGATGGTAGAACTGGATGGGCCGTTTTGGGAGGTGAGGATGGATCGCCTCTTGAGTTTTGGTGATTATATCCTCTCGGAGAGCGTTTGAAAAGCGTCAAACATCTGGTCAGGCGCAAATGTCGATTATACCAAGGAATAAAAGGCAACCACAGATAAACACAGATGAACGCAGATA
>CAYQDU010000293.1:0-4598 GCA_964416275.1 uncultured Anaerolinea sp.
ACCCACGAGTGAGCTTCTGTGGCTCTTCCGCCGAAGGCGGAAATCTCCCTCTATGCGAGGCAATCGTGGATTTTGTCGCCCGAAGGGCGACAAAATCCACGATTGCCTCGCTTATTTGATCTTCGCATCCGTGGCTGCCGCGGCGGCGCGAATCGATGGTAGGATATTTTGCGTGGCCCACGCCAGTGCGAGCAGCTTTTGAAGCATGCGGCGCAACTGCGTTGCATGCTTCCGGCGTTTGCAGAGCGTCTTTCCACCCGTGCGTCGAGCGCTGGACCGTTAAAACAGGGACAACTGCGGGTCGCTGTTCTCCAGCGGGTCGAGCGAAAGCAGATGTTCCAGATTGCCAGGGGTCAGGCTTTCGTCTTCGGCCAGGCGGCGCAGGTGCCGGAACTTGACAAAGCGCCAACGCTGTTCGGCCAGGGCGCGCAGGCGCGGGTCGCGCCGCAGCTTATAGGCCAGCAGGCGCGCTCGCCCGCCGGGCAGCACAATCCAGCCCTGGGCCAGTGGTGGGCGGATGGGCAGCGCCCCACTCAAAACGGCCGACACGGTGATGTAGAAGGCCATTCCTGGCGGCCTTTCCGCCGCGGCGCCCGCCAGATTCTTGCCGCGGCCTTTGGAACGGCTTCGATTGCCCTGGGCAGGAGCGGCTGGAACGGCCGCTTCCGCTCGCCAGACCCACAGCGGGCGGGCGGCGAAGGGAACCTGCTCCACCGGGTAGCCCAGGCGCTGGCCGGTGCGCTGCACCAGCGCCCCCATTTGCTCCAGCTCGGCCCGGCGGGCGGCGGGGGCGTCTTCAACCCGCAGCCGCCACAGGCCGGGCCGGGCCGGGTCGGCCTCGGCGTAGGAATGCAGGCATTCGATGGTCAGCTCGCGCTCTGGCGTCAGCCAGCCGGGAAAGGCCTGGCAGATGGCCGCATCCAGGGCTTCGGCGCCGCACGGCCCAGAGCGCAGCAAGCTGCGCACAGTTTCCATCTCTACCCGGTCGGCCAGCGAAAGATGCTGCTCGTCCAGATGAGGCGCGTCTTCGGGCGGCGTCTCGCTGGCCTGGCTCCACCACAGGCCGGTTTCGGCGGCGCGGCTGCTTTCTGCGGCTTTACCGGCCGAGCCAAAACGGATGAAGGGGCCGGCCGGGCTGATGGCTTTGTCCAGCAGGGCTTCGGTTTGCTGCAGCAGGTCGGCCGGACTGTGGGGTTGGGATGGGGGAAGCTGCCCGGCCTGGATCAACGCCTGCAGGACGGCAGTGTGCAAGATCAGGTAGGGGGTCGGCTCGCCGCGCTGGCGCAGGCAGTCCAGGGCGGCTTGCTGGGCAAACTCTACCTGCTCTGGGCTGATCTTGCGGCTGGTCGGCGCAGGCGGGGACTGTTCGGCTTCTGGCTCGGAAGCGGGCGCTTGCTCGCCGGCCAGCGCGGCGCGGCGCTGCCAGGCGATCTGGGCCAGGGCTTCCGGGAGGCGCAGGGCTGCACCCTGCAGGCCGAATCCGGCGCTTTCAGCGGCCAGCACGGCCGCCGAGACAAAGCCCGGCTCGGCCTCGCTCAACAGGCCGAAGACCGGCGTTTCGCCTGGCAGGCTGGCCGAGAGACTGCGCAAGGCCGAGGCCAGGGCCTCGGTGTGCCAGCTCCAATCGTAGCGGCGGCGGCGCAGTACGGTTTTGAAGGATGCGCCAGCCTCCGGCCCCCACAACCAGCCTGCCCACAGGGCCGAAAGAGTCCAGTAGGCCTGGTTAGGGCGGGGAAAGACCGCCAGCGCCGCGCCAAAGATTGTGCTGCGCTCGTCGCCCTGACGGCCCAGGCCTGCCAGCTCGCGCAGGCGGCCTTCGAACAGGCATATCCCGCCGCTTTCGGGCGGCAGATCGGGCCAGATGGTCAGCGGTAGGGGAGCGGGGGCGGCAGCTGGCTCTGCGCCGGAAGCAGCCGGGGCCAGGCTGACCGGCCAGGCCTCGACCGCCTCCTCCAGGGCCAGCCAGATGTTCTTTTCCAGAAAGCGGGCGGGGATGGAAAGCTGGCGCGGCCGCAGCCTTCCAGGAGGAGAAGGCCACAGCACGTTGGCCTGGTCAAAAGCGGCCAGCAGCAGGGCGGCCAGTAAGCGCCGGCGTGGGGCGGGCTGGCCTTCCAGCTTGTTGACCAGGGTCAGCAGGGCATACACCGCCCGCGGTAGGTACATCTCCAGGGCTTCCTCGGCGTACACCCGGTCGGGGTCAGAGAGCGGGGTGACGCGTTCCAGCGCCCGCGCCCGGTGCAGTTCGCCGGGCGCGAAGCGGGCGGCGCGCTCTACGTCATCTGGTTCGGCCGGGCGTTCGCCGCTGTCTTTGCAAGCCGGGCAGGTGTAGATGCGAGCCACCGGGGCGCTGCCGCCTTTTTCCCACACAAACGCCTGGGCTTCCACCGGCTGCCCGCACCCGGCGCATTGGGTCTGGTACAGGCCGCGCAGGTGCGGCTCCAGGCGCTCTCCGGCTCGCTGGCTGGCGGCCAGGTCGGCCAGCACCTGGCGCAGCTCGCCGGCGGTGGGTGGGTGGGCGTTTAGTTCGAACAGGAAGCGGGCGATGGGGTTGTTGACTGCGCTCAGCACCCGGCGGCCGGCGCGGGCGGCCTCGACCGCCAGACGCGGGGCGGCCCCAAACGGATCCAAAACCCAGGCGCCGGGCGGCAGATGGCTCTGCAGCCAGGCCGCAGCAAGGCCGTCGGGAAGAACAGGCAGGTAACGGCTCAGCGGGCCGCCGGAAGGAGACGGCCTGCCAGGAATATACGCCAGAGGCTGAATGGACAAATGTTCTCCTCCTGGTCGTATTATAACTTAAGGCTCTCGCCGCTTCGCCGGGAAAATTTTATTGGAGTGGATAGCGTAGCCACCCGCGGTAGCTCCCCACGCAACCGTGGGTTAGCCTATGACGCTCTTCGAGCGCCTGAAAAAGAGATATTAATGGATTTTGTCGCACAAAGTGCGACAAAATCCATTGCTGAACCTCTTATTTGATCTTTCCATCCTTAACATCAACCCGCCCCTATCGCTACCGCGGCGGCGCGAATCGGTGGTAGGAAATTTTGCGTGGCCCACGCCAGTGTGAACATCTTTTCAGGCGAGCTTTGCTTGCCAGTCACCTCCACCCCGGTTGCGGGGGCGGCGCCTGTTTGAAGACCCTGACTTAATAGTGCCGGGCCAGTTCGGATGCGTATTGGCGGCCTATCTGGTTGGCGTTGGCCGCCAGCCAATCACTCAGGCGGGTGCGGCCCAGGGGCGCGGCGCTTGAAACCAGCAGATTGGCGCTCAGCCCCAGGTATTCCTGCCAGGTCAGGGTCACATCGCGCTGCCGCCAGCCAATGACGCGCGCCAGGCTCACCGTCAGGGCCGGGGGCAAATGCACGATCCACGGGCGATGCCCGATTATGCCCGCAATCAGAGCCACCAACTCATTGAAACTGAACACCTCTGGCCCAACCACGTCTTGAACGATATTCTGCGCCGAGCAGCCCGCCTCCACGGCCAGGTCGGCCATGTCTTCCACATAGACCGGCTGTAGTTGGTATTTACCGTCGCCGGGAATGGCGAAGATGGGGAAGACACGCAGCAAATAGGCGATGTTGTTGATCAGAATATCTTCCAGGCTGTAGATCACTGTAGGGCGCAGGATGGCATACGTCAGGCCGCTCTCCTGCAGGGCCTGTTCCAGCACGGCTTTGCCGTGGAAATAGGGCAGGGGCGAGGCCAGGGAGGGGTTGGTGATGCTGACATGCACCACCCGGCGCACCCCGGCCTGACGGGCAGCCTCGAACAGCAGCCGGGTATTATCCACCGCGTTGCCGTAAGTAGCCTGGCCGTGATCGAACCGCACCCAATAGGTGTTATACAGGGTATCCACCCCGCGCAGCGTTTCGGCCAGTTGGTCGGGGTGGATAAAGTTGTATGGGAAAGCCCGCACCTGGCCCTGGAATTCGTTGGGCCGGTTGGGGTGGCCGGTTAGGGTGATGACCGGCCGCCCGGCTGCCAGCAGGCGGCGGGTGATGTATTTACCTGTATAGCTAAAGGCCCCGGTAACTGCGTCCATTGATATACCTCCAATCCGGCTTCGCCGGGAAAGAAGTTGGATTGGGGGGTTGTTGCGTGGCGTAGCCATGCAACAACCCCCCATATAGAAAAATTCCCGCCTTGGGCGAAAGAGCCATCATCTGTTTCAGGCGGGCGGCCCGTTTTTCTTCAGGCCCAGAATCTTTTCGATGGCCCCCAGGCGGAATTCATCCAGGGTCAGGGCTAGCGCTACCAACTGGTCGAGGGTGTGAAAGAAGCTCTGCATGGTTTGCAGGCGTTTCTGATAGAAGCGCGCCAACTCGGCCTCTTGCGGGTCAAGCGGGCCAGTCTCAAGCAGGTGCAGGCTTTCCTGCACTGCGTTCAGGGCATGGTCGAACTCGCTCTTTTCGCGCTCGCGCAAGATGCCTTTGATGATCTTCCAGAAATCGGTTTCGGCGGTGTAGTAGTCCTTGCGCTCGCCGATCTGCACCCGCCGGTGAACCATCCCCAGGCGCTCCAGCAGGCGCACGTTGGTGCTGATGGCCCCCTTGGTTACGCCCACCTGCTCTACCAGTTCATCCAGCGAAAGGGGCTGG
>CAYQDU010000294.1:0-4551 GCA_964416275.1 uncultured Anaerolinea sp.
GGGGCTGGGGCTGTCGATCACGTTTGACATCGTACAGCGCCACATGGGGCGCATCGAGGTGAGCAACCGGCCCGAAGGGGGGGTGATGTTCCGGGTGTGGCTGCCGCTGGAGCCGCGCCTGCCCACCCCGCCCAACCCCGAGCTGGCCTGGGGGCAGCGATGAGCGCGCTGGGCCGGGTGCTGATTATCGACGACGAGCCGGCGCTGCGGGCCACCCTGGGGCGCATCTTGCAGAGCGGGGGGTGTGGGGCGGCCTACGCCGCCGATGGCGCCCAGGCCCTGCAATTATTGGAGCGCGAGCCGTTCGACCTGGTGTACCTGGACCTGAACCTGCCAGATATGGACGGCATCCAGGTGCTGAAGGAAATCCGCCGGCGCGACCCGGCCCTGCCGGTGATTATGCTGACCGGCTACGGCACACTGCAATCGGCGGTGGAGGCCCTGCGCCTGGGGGCCACCGATTACCTGATGAAGCCCTCCGACCCCGATGTGCTGCTGGCCCGTACCCGCATAGCGCTCAGCGAGCAGGCTATCGAGCGGCGCAAACGCGATCTGCGCCAGCAGATCGCCGGGCTGCAGGCCGAGCTGGCCGGGCTGGAGCGCAACACCCCGCCTCACCCCGACCCGGCGGCGATGACCGAGCCGGCCGGGCGCTTCTTCAAGCTGGGGCGCTTGATCCTCGACCTGCAGGCCCGGCGGGCCACCTTCGGCCAGGCCGTGCTGGACATTCCCCCGGCGGCCTTCGATTACCTGGTGATTCTGGCCCGCCGCTCGCCGCAGGTGGTGGATTACGTCTCGCTGGTGTCGGAGGCGCAGCATTACCGGGTCGAGGCCTCGGAGGCCCGCGACCTGGCGAAGTGGCATGTCCACGTGCTGCGCCAGGCGCTGGAGAAAGACCCCCAAAAACCCCATTACATTTTGAATGTGCGCGGCGCCGGGTATCGTCTGCTGGTGGATTAGACGCCCTCACCCCTGGCCCCTCTCCCCGCAGGGGAGAGGGGAGCCTGCTTATCCACATACATACCGGCGCGCCGGCCTCCCACCCCCTCTCCCTTCGGGAGAGGGGCCAGGGGTGAGGGCCTCCCAACCCTCCCCAACCATTGCGGCGCAACCCCAACCCAATCTTGCCGAAAATCTGTCATAATTCGCAGGGGAACTACAGGCCGCGCCGCGGTTGGCGCAGCCGCCCCAGTTATTGGAGGAGCATGGACGCCTCTGTCACACCGAACCCGGTGCGCATTCTGATCGTAGACGATCACCCCAACACGGCCACTATGCTGGCCCGGGTGCTGTCGCGCTTCGACGCGCCGGTGGAAGTCATCACCGCCTCGAACGGCGACGACGCCCTCGCCAAGCTGGAAAGCAAGGTCGTCGATGTGCTGATCACCGACTTTATGATGCCGGGCATGAATGGCCTGGAACTGATCGAGCGCCTGAAAGGCGACCAGAAACCCGCCCACACCATCCTCATCACCGCCTACGACACCCCCGGCCTGGTTATCACCGCCCGCCGGCTGAACGTGCAAGATTACCTGGTCAAGCCCGTTCAGCCCGAGAAAATCCGCAGCATCGTCGCCAAGGTCATCGATGAGCTGCGCCCCAAACCCCTGCCTGCCCCGGTGATTGCTGCCGGCAAACGCTCGTTCAAAATCCTCATTGCCGACGACTACCCCGATAACCTGCGCCTGCTCTCCACCCGCCTGCAAAGCGAAGGCTACACCTTCATGGCCGCCTGGGACGGCGAAGAAGCCCTGCGCATGGTGCATGAAGAAGACCCCGACCTGGTGCTGCTCGACGTGAACATGCCCAAGAAAGACGGCTTCCAGGTGCTGGCCGCTATGCGGGCTGACCCGGCCGTGGCGCACATCCCGGTGATTATGATTACCGCCGCCCGTATCGGCCCGCGCGACGTGCGCGAAGGGCTGACCCTGGGAGCCGACGATTACGTCATCAAACCCTTTGACTGGCGCGAGCTGGCCGCCCGCATCCAATCCAAGCTGCGGGTCAAGCAGGCCGAAGACATCCTGCGCCGGCGCACCAAAGAGCTGGGCATCCTGCCCGAAATCGGCCAGGAGTTGAGCGCCCAGCTCAACATCGAAGACGTGGGCGACATTGTTGTAAACCGGATCGTCGAAGCCCTCAATGTATCGGCCCGCCTGGATGTGCTGGCCCCGGCCGGCGAAGTCTACAGCCGCCAGCGGCTGCTGGGCCAGCCCGCCCCGCGCACCCTGCCCGTCGGGCGCGAGCAGGCCCTGCAGTGGGGGGCCAACGCCCACGTCTTGGGCGCTCGCCAGGGCCTGGTAGTGGCCGACACCCGCCACGACCCCTGGTGGCGGGCCAGCGAAGACGACCCCGCCTCGGCCGTGGCCGCCCCGCTCTTGGGGCGGCACAAAGCCATTGGCGTGCTGACCGTCTTCCACGCCGAAGCCGGCTATTTCAACGTAGAACACCAGACCCTGCTGCAGGCCATTGCCAGCCAGGCCGCCATCGCCATCGAAAACGCCCAGTTGTTCGATATCGAGCATCGCCGGGTGCAGGAATTGATGGGCCTGAACGAAATCAGCCAGGAGATCAACCGCTTTACCCACAGCCGCCAACTGCTCGACAACCTGCCCCGGCTGATCCAGGAACGGCTGGCCTACCCCACCGTAGCGGTCTGGACGCAGCCGCCCGACCCGCAGGCCGAACTGGAACTGTGCAGCCTGGCCGACGGCGCCCAGGCCCTCTCGGACGAGGCCCTGTGCGCTGCGCCGCTCCAGGCGTTGAACAGCGGCGCCCCGGCCCTGATCTCGCAGCCCAACCAGGCCCCCTCGTCGGCGGCCGTGCCGCTGACGGTGGAAGGCCGCTTGCGCGGGGCCATTGCGGTCTACAGCCCCACCGCCCACGCCTTCCAGGAGAGCGACCTGGCCCTGCTGCAGGCCCTGGCTACCCAGGTAGTCTCGGCCCTCGACCGGGTGGCCCTGTTCGAGTCGGTCGAGCATGAACAGCGCCGCCTGCTGGCCGTGCTGCACTCGGCCGCCGACGCCATCCTGGTGCTGGACGCCCGCACCTGCCTGACCCTGGCCAACCCGGCCGGCGAGCGCCTGTTCAGCGACGCCGACGCGGTGGTGGGCCAGCCCATGCCGCGCCAGGCCGGCTACGACGACCTGCTGGCCCTGCTGGAGCGCGCTCGCCACAGCAGCGCTCACCAGCAGGGCGAAGTCTCCTGGCCGGACGGGCGCACCTTCTCGGCCCTGGTCACCTCGATTGACGAGGGCGGGCAGGTGGTCGTCTTGCACGACATCAGCCAGTTCAAGGCCCTGGCCGACCTGAAGAACGAATACATCGCCACCGCCTCACACGACCTGAAAAATCCCATCATGGCCGTGCTGGGCTACAACGACCTGCTGACCAAGGTCGGCCCGCTGAACGAGATGCAGGTCGAATTCTCGCACCGCATTCATAACGCCACCAACCAGATGCGCGACCTGGTGCTGAACCTGCTGGAGATCTCGCGCCTCGAATCTGGCTCGGCCATGAAGCTGGAAACCCTGGACCTGAACGGCCTGCTGGGCGAGGGCGCCGAGTTGCTGCGCGACCAGGCCCTGGCCAAGAACCAGGCCCTGGAGCTGGCCCTTTGCCCGGAACAGCCCGCCATCCGCGGCGACCGCACCCTGCTGCAGCAATTAATCAATAATTTGCTTGGAAATGCTATCAAATATACCCCGGTTGATGGTAAGATTACGTTAACCACTCGGCTCACTTCTTCTCAAATTGACATTCTGTTTCAAGATACCGGGATCGGCATTCCTGCCGATGATCTACCCTACATATTCAACAAGTTCTATCGGGTAGCCAACGATGACACCAGAGACATCGAAGGCACGGGGCTGGGCCTGGCAATTGTCAAATCGATTGTCGAAAACCATGCCGGAACGATCACCGTAGACAGCCAACCGGGAAAAGGCACTGTGTTTACGGTGCGTTTGCCATTGGCGCGTTTGCCTGAAGAGAGTGTGCAAACAAATTAACCCGTGCTTTACGGCGATTTTAGATAGACGCACTATAGTAAGGTCACGAAATGTCGCTTCCGGTTTTCAAA
Organism: uncultured Anaerolinea sp.; assembly: GCA_964416275.1. Classification (GTDB taxonomy): domain Bacteria; phylum Chloroflexota; class Anaerolineae; order Anaerolineales; family UBA4823; genus RBG-16-57-11. The sequence continues at coordinate 4,082 of CAYQDU010000294.1, forward strand.
CAAGGAGTAATCTCGATGCGAATTCGCCGTTTCAGCCTGATCTTTTGCTTGCTCGCCAGCCTGTGGCTTGGCGCCTGCGTCCCGCAGGCCCCCGCCCAGCCGGCCGAGACGGTGACGGTGCAGCTTAGCTGGTTTCACAACAGCGAATTCATCGGGTTCTACCTGGCCGATCAGTTGGGCTACTACCGGGCCGAGAATCTGGCCGTCAACCTGCTGCCCGGCGGCCCCGCTATCGACTCGCTGGGCGAGGTGGCCTCCGGCAAAGCCCAGTTTGGCATCGGCCCAGGCGATAGCCTGCTGCGGGCCCGGGCCAACGGCAGCGACCTGCTGGCCGTCGCCAGCATCTACCGCGAAAGCCCGATGGTGATCATCGCCCTGCCCAAGAGCGGCATTCGCAAACCGGCCGATCTGCAAGGCAAGCGGGTGGGGGTCATCTCGCCCAAGCTCGACTCGAACTGGGATATTCAATT
>CAYQDU010000295.1:0-4478 GCA_964416275.1 uncultured Anaerolinea sp.
AGATCTCGTACCAGGCCAGCCCGGTCCCATCCAGGTAGGCGTTATGCACCCAGTAGGTGCTGGCGTAATAGCAGCGGTAAAAACGCTTGCGGCCGCGTTCGCTGTTGCGATAGGCCTGGGTAAACGGCACGGTCACTTCGGCCAGCATGCCGTTAGGGCCGCTGATTTTCATCACCGGCGGGTTTAGCTGCTCGGCCACAGGCTGGACGAACGAGGAATGCAGCCAGCCGTCCTGGGTGCGCAGCCAGATGGGGTTATGCGTAGGTTGGGGGTCGCCGGCCGTTTCGGCCAGGATATTCACCACGGCATCGCGGTTATAGAAGCCTAATTCTTTGCTGCGGGTCGAGGGTTGTTCGTAATAGCGCATTGAATAAATAACCCGACCCAGGGAATAGGAGGGCTGGCGCCGCAAGGCGGGGTCGCCGCCGGGCGGAAAGTCGCGGAAACCCAGCCCCGCAGCCGCCGCGCCCAGCCCGGCCAGCTTGAGGAAATCGCGTCGATTCAGGTTTTTCAGGCTCATAACCAAACTATGATAGCATAAACCCCCTGTTTCGGCAAATTATCAGGCGGTTAAGGAATGGTGAAAAGCCTGGCGCACCGCTTCCGCCAGATCAGCGAAGGGGACGGCCGCCGCTCCGCACTCGCCGCGCAGGCTGTTCAGCGTGATCGAATGCTGGCTGCGGCGGCGGGCGTCCAGCACAGGGGTAGGCAGCACGTAGAATTCCCACTGGTCAAGGTCCAGCGGATCGAGGCTGGCTTTCTGAGTATGTTTAAGCAGGGCAAATACGTACACGTCGGCCTGGCGCTTTACCTCCTGGCTCAACTGGTTGGCGGCGGCGTCCCAGGCGTGGGTCTTGGGAATACGGAACGAGATAGACGATGGCTTATCTTGCGCCCAGCTCTGTAAATAGGCCGCCGATTTGACTTCGATCTTGATCCCGTCGGGGGTGAGCAGATCGTATGCGCCCCACTCCTGGCGTGGCGCATCCAGCGGCAGACTCAGGGCCAGGGCTACGATAAACTCGGCCAGCTGGCCACGCGTGGTATTGCTGGCCAGGTCTGAGGCATTCCAACGCCAGAAAGCCAGCAGTGTACAGTCAATCGTCTGCCCGGCCTGGTGGAAAGCCTCCTGGCCGGTTTTGAGGGAGGGAAGGAGGGGAGGAAAAGCAGTCATGGGGTTGGGTTACTGGGTGTCCTTCGCGTCCGGTTGCTTAAGGTTATCTCTTGCCGAGAAGCAAGGTAATTTTACTATGCCCTCAGTTATTAACGTCAAACGTCCATTGACGTTTTGCGCGTTTCCCTATAAGATTGGTCTCGCACAAACATTCTAATTTCCGGGGCGGAACCTGTACCCGAACAGACGGCCTACCCCAACCCTGTCCGCCGCCCCCAACAGGAGTATTCTATGGAAATCGGCCTGGTCCACAAGATCGATATCGACCGCGAGATGCAGCAAGCCTATCTCGATTATGCCATGAGCGTGATCGTCTCGCGCGCTCTGCCCGACGCCCGCGACGGCTTGAAGCCCGTCCACCGGCGCATCCTGTATGCGATGTACGACATGGGTCTGCGGCCCGACTCGGCCTACAAGAAGTCGGCTCGTATCGTGGGCGAGGTGCTGGGCAAGTATCACCCCCACGGCGACGCAGCCGTGTATGAAAGCATGGCCCGCCTGGCGCAGGATTTCTCGATGCGTTACCTGCTGGTGGATGGACAGGGCAACTTCGGCAGCGTAGACGGCGACCCCCCGGCCGCCATGCGCTACACGGAGGCCCGCCTGGCTTCCCCGGCCACGCACATGCTGGCCGACATTCAGAAGAACACAGTCGATTTCAGCAGCAACTTTGATGACACGCTCACAGAGCCTTCAGTGCTGCCGGCCGCCCTGCCCAACCTGCTGGTCAATGGGGCCACCGGCATCGCCGTCGGCATGGCGACCAGCATCCCCCCCCACAACCTGGGCGAGGTGGTGGACGCCATCCACCTGATGCTGGAACGTTGGGAAAACCTGGACGATCTGAACGTAGAAGACCTGATGCAGTACGTCCAGGGGCCGGATTTCCCCACCGGCGGCGTGCTGGTGCACAGCGCCGGCGAAGACGGGCTGGTGAGCGCCTACAGCACCGGGCGCGGCCAGGTCACCATTCAGGCCAGGGCGCACCTGGAGGAGATGGAGCGCGGCCGCAGCCGGATCATTGTCACCGAGCTGCCTTACATGACCAACAAGGCCTCGCTGATCGAACGCATCGCCGAGCTGGCCCGTGAAGAGAAAATTGAGGGGATTAGCGACCTGCGGGACGAATCCGATCGCCACGGGATGCGCATCGTGATCGAGCTAAACAAAAACGCCGACCCCGAAGCCGTATTGCGCGGCCTGTACAAGCACACCCCCATGCAGACCAACTTCAGCATCATCATGCTGGCCCTGGTGGATGGCGAGCCGCGCACCCTGAGCCTGAAGCAAGCCCTGCGAGTGTATGTCGAACACCGCCTGGAGATCGTCCGCCGCCGTAGCCAGCACGACCTGGACAAGGCCCAGGCCCGGGCTCACATCCTGGAGGGGCTGCGCAGCGCGCTCAAAAACCTGGACGAGATCATCGACCTGATCCGCAAAGCCCCCGATGTAGACACCGCCCGCGCCCGGCTCATCAAGAAATTCAAACTAAGCGAGCTTCAAGCCCAGGCCATCCTGGAGATGCAGCTCCGCCGCCTGGCGGCCCTGGAGCGCAAGAAGATCGAAGACGAATACAAAGAGATGCAGGCCCTGATCAAAGACCTGACCGCCCTGCTGCGCTCGCCCAAGAAAATGCGCCAGGTGGTGGGCGACGAGTTGAGCCGGGTCAAGGAAACCTATGGCGACCAGCGCCGCACGCACATCGTGCAGTTGAAAGAGGGCCAATCGCGCGCCACCCTGGTTTCGGCCAGCGAGCTGGCCCCCGAAAAAGAAGTCTGGGTGACGGTAACTGCCGGCGGGCTGATTGCCCGCAGCCTGGACGACCGCCTGCCCGCCCTGGACAGTCCCCAGCCGCCGGCCTGGCTGCTGAAGGCCAGCCTGCGCGACACACTCTACCTGGTGGGCGAGAGCGGCGAGGCGGCCGCTCTGCCGGTGCATACCTTGCCCGAAAAGGCCGACCCGCAGCAGGGCGCGCCCTACGAACGCGTCTCGGCTCTGAAAGACGGGCGGGCGCTGGCGGCGGTGCTGTGCATTCCCCCCCGCGGCCCGCGCGGCGACGACGAAAGCGAGCCAAGCTACGTGCTGACCATCACCCGCCAGGGAATGGTCAAGAAGAGCGCTCGCAGCGAGCTGCCCGGCCCATCGGCCAACCTGTTCACCCTGGTCAAGGTCAACCCCGGCGACCGGCTGACCTGGGCAGGGTTGAGCCAGGGCCAGAGCGAGCTGCTGTTAGCCACCGCCGAGGGCATGGCAATCCGGTTTAGCGAGGACGAGGTGCGCCCGATGGGTCTGGCGGCCGCGGGGGTGATGGGCATCAAGCTGGCTGCCGGGGATGAGGTGATCGGGGCGGCCTTGCTGCCCGCGCCCGGCGATGTGCTGCTGGCGGCCAACAACGCCAAAGCCAAGCGCGTGCCGCAGGATCACTTCCCGCGCCAGGGACGCTATGGGAATGGGGTGCAGGCCTGGAAGCCGGTCAAAGGCGAGCGGGTGGTGGGGCTGGCCGTTGGCGGGCGCGACCGGCCAGCCGTACTGCATTTTGCCCAGCATTCCCCGCTGGCGATCCGCTTCGACGACGCGCCAATGCAGGCCCGCGCCACCTCCGGCAAGCCGCTCACCGCCCTGGAAGCCGGCGACGCCCTGCAACGCTTGACTACCCCTACCCTGCCGGGCCATGTCAGCCCGGAGATGAAGGAGGCCCAGTCTCCGCTCGAACCCGAAAACAACGCGCCGGATGCACCGCCCCCGGCCGCGCCAAAAGCCAGCAGACCTGCGACAAAGAAACCCGCGGCCGGCAAGGCCGAACCGGCCAGCGCCAGCAAGCCCGCAGCCAAGAAACCCGCAGCCAACAAGGCCGAACCGGCCAGCGCCAGCAAGCCCGCAGCGAAGAAGCCCACGGCCAACAAGGCCGAACCGGCCAGCGCCAGCAAGCCCGCAGCCAAGAAACCCGCAGCCAACAAGGCCGAACCGGCCAGCGCCAGCAAGCCCGCAGCGAAGAAGCCCACGGCCAACAAGGCCGAACCGGCCAGCGCCAGCAAGCCCGCAGCCAAAAAAACCGCGGCCGGCAAGGCCGCCCCCAAAGCGCTCCCGTCAGCCGATGACGCACAGCTCAGCCTGCCGCTGCCCCCAGCCCGCAAGAAACCCGCCGAGGGGCAGGCCTGAGCCGTTTCGCGAAACTGGTTGTTGACGCGCCGCCGCGAGCATGGTAAAATCCTGCCCGCTTGAATAGAGGCCGCCCCCATCGTCTAGCGGCCCAGGACGTGGCCCTCTCAAGGCCAAAACAGGGGTTCGAGCCCCCTTGGGGGCA
>CAYQDU010000296.1:0-4475 GCA_964416275.1 uncultured Anaerolinea sp.
CCACATATAATCAATGTAAAAATTCCACGCTTGTAAAACAAGGTTTGTCTCCTTTTTTATAAATGCAATTGTTCTCAATCTGATGTGTTTATCAATTAAGGGGCTGGGGGCTTAGTTTGATTATCATCTCCTGGTGGAGGGGTACCAGGGCCATAGGTTATGGTTTTCGCATGCAGGTTAACGTCTAAAGGGTACTTTGCCAAGTCATTCTTCTTGATCCTTATAATTTGATAAGGCGCTGTGGCGTACATTGAGACAACTATACCTGGCCCCGGTTTGAGGAAATGGGTATCTATGATGATCTTGTCGCTTTGTTCAATTACCTTGTCTACCATTACATCATATCCCGATGTAGCTTGTCTTCCTTCAAATATCGCGATCAATATATAGGCTGAAAAATCTACTCTTTCAGCTTCATCAAAACTCTCTGCGCTGACTTTCCGTACGAGTTGTACCAATTGCGTTGGTTCCCAAACCGCTATAACCTCGGGACGATCATAGTTAACAGAACTCATATCTGCTGAATAAGTATCATTCGTTTCAACAACTTCAAAATGGATTTCCTTCCCAGGAAGGAATATTTTAGCCTGTGTACTCGTTGCTACTGGCAAGATAGATTCTACCGTAGGAATTTCAGTTATAACGGTACTTCGACCGCAAGCCAATAACACTGCTGAAGCGCAGAACAAAGACAACTATAGAAAAACCTTCAGCTTCATCATTTTTTCATCCTCAAAAATTTCTCTCAGCGAAGCCAGAGGAGATGCCGTTTTCTCGTTTTTCACGGCGCTATCGAGGGTGGAGTGGCCTCGGCCGGCGGGAGGCTCTCATCGGCGGCCAGGGATGGGGCAGCCTCCACGTCTGGCGGGGTCTCCGCCTCCAGCGGCGGCAGGCTGCGGGCCCAGTCGGCCAGCAGCAGCAGGGTGGCCGAGGCCAGGCCCATACCCAGGGTCTTGAACAAATCCACCACCGGCCAGACGATCAGGGTATAGCGGCGCAGATACCACGGCACGAACCACAGGAAGACCATCCCGGTGACGATCAACGCCCGGCGCATACCGGGGTCGGCCGAGCGGCGGTGTTCGATGATCGCCCAGGCCACCAGGCAGGCTTGCAGCCCGGCGAACATCACCCGGTAACGCGGGTTATCCCACAGGTCGCCCCCGCCTCGGAAGGAAGCCACAATCGCAACCACCCACACGATCAGGCACAGAGTCAGGTTGAAGGCCCGCGTGTCGCGCTTTTGGAAGGCCAGCAGCGGGGCGTAGATCAGGAAGGCCAGCATGAAGGTCCAGCCCAACGAGCGCCAGATGGCGAGGCCATACCACACCCCGGCTTCGCTGCGGGCGATCAGGGCGGCCGGCAGGAAGGGCTGCACCAGCCCATACACCAGCAGCACCGGGAACTGCATCCAGCCGGGATAATCGTTGAACACCTTCTGCATCCAGCCGGAGGTGTGTTCGCTCATGTAGGCTTGCAGTTGGGCGGATTTGGTCAGCCACCAGGAGAGCATCTCGATGGGGTTAACGATGTGGGCCGGGACGAACTGGCGCAGCCCCAGGTACAGCCCGGCCAGCACCGCCACGATCAGCGCGCCCAGCCCAATCCACAAGGCGCGCGAGGAGATCATCGATTTGCGCCGGGTCAGGCTCATCGCCAGGCCCAATACCACCACCCCGATCAGGATCATGGTGGCGGCCGGGGGGGTGAACGGCAAACACAACAGCAGCGGGCCCACGATCCAGGCCAGGCCCTTCCAGTTGCGGTCGCGCTGGTAGCGCAGCAGGCCATAGAAAGCCGCGATGACAAACGTGACCGTGAAGGCTTCGCGCATCTGCGACGAGCCGAGCAGGATCACTTCGGGGTAGATGACCATGATCCAGGCTGCCAGGCGGGCCTCGGCAGCGCCCCAGGCCAGGTTGGCAAAGGCCCAGGTGTACGGCACCGCCAGGGCCGAGAAAGCCGCCGCCAGGAGCAGGATCAGGATACGCTGGTGGAAACCCGCCCCCAGGTAGCGGTAAATGGCGCTGCTGATAAACAGCAGGCCGCCGTACTGATCGACCTTGCGGTTATCGACGAAAGCCGTCCATAGGGGATCGGTGGAGCGGGCCAGGCGCCAGGCCACGTTGTCGCGGGCGTAGGCGTCGCCCATCACGTAGCCTTCTCGTTCGGCCTGGGTGCCGTGCCCAAAGCGCGGCAGCAGCATCAGCCAGGCGATGGCGGCTACCAGGTGCAGCACCACCGTGATGGCGGTCAGCCGCCCCAGCCACACCGGGGGCTGTTCGGCGGCCAGCAGCTTCCAGCCCACGAACACGATCAGCAGCGAGACGGCCCCGGTGATCGTCACCGAGGGCCAACCGGCCACATCGCGCAGGCCGTTGGAGATCCAGGCCAGCGGGAACGACGCGGCCAATAAAATCAGCAGAACGACTGACAAAGGCTTCCAGTTATCCTGGAATTTTTTCAGTAAGCGTGTTTTCAAGTGGTATCACACCAGTTTTTAAAAGTGATGGGCCAACGGCCCCACACGCCGCTTGCGCGGCGCGTACCTTGAAGTATAACCCGTTTTTGAGGATTGACCTGCCTCACCTTCGGCGAGCGAAGCTCGCCATTCCCCTCCGCCACGATTGGGTGGGGAGCTACTTGTGGCTACGCCGCACATTCTCCCCAAAATATACCCTTATTCCTGACGCAGCCGGAAGAGCCTTAAAAGCTTAGCGCCCGTTCGGCGCGGGCTTCCCAGGTGTATTGGGCGGCGTCGGCCCGGGCCTGAGCGCCCAGGCGGCGCGCCAGCTCTGGCTCGGCCTGCAGGCGGCGCAGCGCGGCGACCCAGGCGGACAGGTTGTCGGCGGGCAGCAGCAGGGCGTTGCCAGGATGCAGCGCCTCGCGCAGCACCGGCAGATCGCTGGAGAGGATGGCCCGCCCACAGGCCAGGTACTCAAACAGCTTCATCGGGCTGAGGTAGCGGGCGATGTCGCCGCCGGAAGAGGCCGCCACCCGGTTTTGATAGGGCATCAGCAGGGCATCGCAGGCGGCCTGGCAGCGCGGCAGGTCGGCGTTTGGCACGAAGCCGGTCAGCAGCAGGTTATCCAGGCGGCGGGCGCGGGCGGCCTCGCCCAGGCGGGCCACGTCGCCCGGCTCGCCCCCGGCGATCAGAAAATTCATCTCCGGCAGGGCGGCAGCCAGGTCGAGCAGCAGGTCGCTGCCCCGGCCGGGGTACAGGTGACCGGTGTACCCGGCGGTGAAGCGGGCCGGGTTCAGGTTGGGCCATTGCCCAGCCAACGCCCGGCGGGCTGCGGCGGGTTCGGGCAGGCCGCGATAGCGTTCCAGATCGACCCCATCGGGGGCCACCAGGGTGAAGGGCGGCTCTAAGGAGCGCCCGGCCGGCGCGCCGAAGCCAGCCGCCAGGTCGTGCGCCAATGCCTGGGTGATGACCACCAGCCGCCGCGCCCCGCGCCCGCCCAGAAAGGCGCGCAGCAGGCGCGCCCCGCCGGGGCTTTGCGGAAGGTCATGTACTTCGAAGATAACCGGGAACCCCCACAGGCTGGCGGCGGCGGCGGCCTGCGGCAGGCGCGTGTAGAGCAGACCAGCCCCCCAACTGCGGGCCCATAGCACGGCCCGCAGCCCATAATCGTAGCGCCGCAGGCGCGGGGCGGCCCGCAGCCAGGTCACGGGAAACGGGTAATGCAGGCCATAATGGCGGGCCAGCATGTCCCAATCCACCCCGGCCTGGCTGGGGTGAGGGCTGGGGGCTGCCAGGCGCACCGCGTGGCCCAGGCTGGCGAAGGCCTGGGCCATCTTCATCACCTGGATGGTGTTGGCCCGCCGGGCGGGAATCTCGGTGGGGGCCGCCAGGGCGATCTTCATACCGCCGCCCGCTCTTGCTGGCCAATCAGGGCGTAGGTGGCCCACACCGTTGCCAGCGTGCCAAGCCAGTAGAACCCGGCCAGCAGGGCGGCCGAAGCCAGGTAGCCGTAGCGCGGAACGAGGATCAAAATCGCCGCCAGCTTGACCGCCGCCAGAACCAGGTTGACTTTGGCCGGGAAATCTGCCCGGCCCAGGGCCAGCAGCGACACCCGCCGCCAGTAGAAGGTGTTGGCCGCCAGGAAGCCCACCAGCAGGATCATCAACGCCGGGTAGCTGGGCAGGAATTCGGGGGTATACAGCCAGGCGATCAAAGGTTTGCCCAACACCCACAGGAACAGCCCGGCCGCCAGGGTATAGCCCCCGGCCAGCCAGGCCCCGTGCCGCAGCAGCCCGCGCACCGCCGGCCAGTTGCCGCGGGCTGCCTGGCGCGATAGTTCCGGGTAGGTGGTCTGCGGCAGCGGGCTGACCGGCATCTGCACCAGGTTCGAGAGGGTCAGCGCCAGGCGGTAGTAGCCGGTTTCCAGCGGGTCCCGAAAGAGGGATACCCAGAACAGCTCGCTATCTTTGGTAATCAGGCTGAGCGAGGCGCTGATATTGGTGCTGACCGC
>CAYQDU010000297.1:0-4467 GCA_964416275.1 uncultured Anaerolinea sp.
GTGGGCGCCAGCCGGGTGCGCGACCTGTTCGACCAGGCCAAGCGTCACTCACCCTGCATCGTGTTCGTGGATGAGATCGACGCGGTCGGTCGCCAGCGTGGGGCCGGGCTGGGGGGCAGCCACGACGAGCGTGAGCAGACCCTGAACCAGATGCTGGTCGAAATGGACGGCTTCGACACCGACACCAACGTGATTATCATGGCCGCCACCAACCGACCCGACATCCTGGACCCGGCTCTGCTGCGCCCTGGGCGCTTCGACCGGCGGGTGGTGCTGGACCGGCCCGATATGCGCGGCCGCGAGCAGATTTTGAAAGTCCACACCAAGGGCAAGCCGCTCTCGCCAGATGTAGACCTGGGCGTACTGGCCCGCGCTACGCCCGGCTTTGTGGGCGCAGACCTGGAAAACCTGGTCAACGAGGCGGCCATCCTGGCCGCCCGGCGCAACAAGAAGGTCATCGGCCAGCCGGAGCTGGAAGAAGCCATTGAGCGGGTTATCGCCGGGCCGGAGCGCAAGAGCCGCCTGATTAGCGAAGCCGAAAAGCGCATCGTGGCTTACCACGAGGCCGGTCATGCGGTAGTGATGAACGCCATGGCCGAAGCCGACCCGGTACGCAAGGTTTCGATCATCGCCCGCGGGATGGCTGGCGGCTATACCCTGGCTTTGCCGGAAGAAGACCGCACCTTGATGTCGCGCAACAAGATGTTGGCCGAGATGATCGGCCTGTTGGGCGGGCGCGCTGCCGAGGAGATCGTCTTCAATGACATCACCACCGGCGCTTCGAATGACCTGGAACGGGTCACCCGCCTGGCGCGCTCGATGGTCACCCGCCTCGGTATGAGCAAGGGCCTGGGGCCGATGGTCTACGGGCAGAAGGAAGAGTTGATCTTCCTGGGCCGCGAGATCAGCGAACAGCGCGATTATTCTGAAGCCGTGGCCGAGGAGATCGACAAAGAAGTGCGCCAGTTGGTGGCCGAGGCTTACGACCGCTCGCGCAAGCTGCTGCAAGAATACCGTGACCGCCTGGATGCGGTAGCCCGGCGGCTGCTGGAAGTGGAAACTATCTCGCAAGACGAGTTTGAAGCCATCTTCCCGCCGCCCCTGCCTAAGAACAGCGGCACCCCGGTGCCGATGGCAGCCTAACGTTCTGAACAAAATTGCGGCCTTTGCGCCGCAATTTTGTTCGTTAAGAAGGGTGATTCAGGATGAACCTCGCCTATCAGGCCGCCCGAAGCGGGGCGGCATACTATCTCCTTCCAGACGCCGGCTGTCTGCGCCTGGAAGGGCCGGATCGGCAGGCGTTCTTGCAGCGCCAGACCAGCAACGATGTACGCCGCCTGGGACCGGGCCGGGGCGTGCTGAGCGTGCTGACCTCGCCCACCGCCCGCATTCTGGATGTGCTTTACCTGCTGCCCGAAGAAGCCGCCATCTCTATCCTGACTCTACCGGGGCGCAGTCCAACCACGACCCGTTTTCTGCGCAGCCGCATCTTTTTCAACGATCACGTCAGCCTGGTGGATGCCAGCTCGGAAACGGTCCAGCTCGACCTGTTTGGCCCCCAGGCGGCTGCGGCGCTGGCTGCGTTGGGCCTGGCTGCTCCCAGGGAAGTCGATCAGGTTGCCGGGCCGGGCGGCGAATGGGGCCTGCACGCCGCCCACCTGGGGCCATTTTTTGGCCTGGGCTATCGTTTGCTGGCAGAGGCCGCAGCCGCCCCGGCCCTGCAGGTCGCCCTGGAGCAGGCCGGAGCCGCAGCGGTGGACGCAGCTACATTGGACGTTCTGCGGGTAGAGGCCGGTCTGCCGGCCGCCGGAGCTGAACTGATCGACGCCTATACCCCGCTGGAAGCCGGGCTGGAGGCGGCTGTCTGCGGCTCGAAAGGCTGCTATACCGGGCAGGAAGTCCTGGCTCGCCAGGTGACATATGACAAGGTGACCCAGCGCCTGTGCGGACTGCGTTTGGAGGCCCTGGCCGAGCCGGGGACGCGCCTGTATACTGCTTCTGGCGAGCCGGCCGGCAGCCTGACTTCGCCGGTCATCTCGCCCCGCCTGGGGGCGATTGGCCTGGGGGTGGTCAAGCGCCCACATCATTCGCCGGGGACCTGCCTGCGGGTGGGCGACCCCCAGGGCGACCCTGGGGGCCGCCCTGCCGTGGTAAGCGAGCTGCCCTTCGAATGAGAAAGCGGGCGACGTAGTAGTACCATCCCATTAAACCGTGGAGCAGGCATGGCGCTCTTCGGGCGCCTCCAAAAAGAGATGTTGCGTGGATTTTGTCGCACTTCGTGCGATAAAATCCACGATTACCCTGCTTGCCAGTCACACCCACTACGGTTGAGCGGGGAGCTACCGACGTAGTGGCCCGCAGGTCCTAAAATATTAAGGCTCTTCCGGCTTTGCCGGGGAAAAATTATATTTTGGGTAAACTGTGGGGCTGCACCCCACAGTTTACCCAAAATATAGAGAAGTTCCTGCCTTCGGCGGAAGAGCCAATATTAATCGCTGTATCCGGAGTACGGCGGGCGGCGCAGCCGCCCGCCGTACTTTCTATAACGAATATAAAAAATGCACTTGAAAATATTGAAGTATTGCGCTGAATATATTTAAAATTACTATTGACAATTTTAAAAATCGCGATACAATATTTTTAGAAATTGGAACTGGATAGACGGTCTTTGAGACCTGAAGGAGTGAACAAAATGGACGACCGCATGAATGGACCGGAAGACGAACGGGTGCGCATTCTGCGCATGGTGGAAGAAGGCAAGATCAGCGCTACGGAGGGCGTCTCGCTGTTGGAGGCGATGGGGCGGCGAACGCGCCGTGGGGCCGGGGTGTATCCTGTTCCGGCCGGCGCAGCCTCAGATGGCAGCCCGGCCGGCGGGCCGCGCTGGTTCCGGGTGCGCGTTACCCATGCCGATAGCGGGCGCAGCAAGGCCAGCATCAATATCCCCCTCAGCCTGATGGACTGGGGTCTGCGCATCGGGGCACAGTTCGCCCCCGAGGTGGGCCAGGTCGATCTGCGCGAGTTGAACCGCATCCTCGAACAGGATGGCGTGGGCGGCAAGATCATCGACGTGCTGGACGAAGACGACAACGAACACGTCGAAATTTTTGTCGAGTAATCAAAAGCCGGGCTTCACAGCCCGGCTTTTGATTACTCGCGCGCCAAATTCATCTTTTTTCTTTGGCGTACAAAAAGGTTGAGCCTTCCCAGGCCCGGCTGAAGCCGCCCGCCTCCAGGGCGGGCATCAGCGCCGGGTTGAGCGGGGCGCTCCAGCGCAGCTCAGCGTAGTCCAGGCTGGCGGCCAGGCGGCGCGCGTCAAGCAGCAGCGGAGTTATAGCGGCTGCCTGGCAGGCCAGCAGACTGATGTAAAGTTGGAGCTGGTTGCTCTCGTCGTCGGTTTCTTCGTAGGCTGCCAGCAGGCCCTGGCGGCCGCGCCACCACCAGACCCGGCCGCGCTCGATCATCGGCTCCAGGTACTGCGCTCGCGCAGGAACCCGCTCCCAATACAGGTCGATCCAATCGCCCAGCACGGCGCGGGCCGGGTTGGCGGCGGCAAAGACGACCGCCTCGGTACATTCGTCCAGGCCCAGGGCGCGGAACGGCAGGGTGGGAACTTCCTGGCTGAGGGGCAGGCTGGCGGCCTCGATGGCCGCGCCGCCTGTCGGGGCCGCAAACTCGGTATATTCTCCCAGTTCGGTAAAGCCAAGCTGCTGGCACAAATGCTGTACCTGGGGCCGGTGGGTAATCAGGCGCACCGCGCCGCTTCCGGCCCGCTCCCATTCGGCCATCAGGGCCTGGTGCAGTTGCGCGGCTACGCCGCGCCCCCGGTATTCCGGGTGAACCCGCAGACCTTGCAGCCACCAATCCTGCTCAGACTGGCGGCTTAGCTTACCCAACCCAACCACCTGGCTCTCATATTCGGCCACCAGCAGAGCGCCATAGGGATCGGCCAGCCACTCATCCCACATTTGCGGCACGTAGTCGTGGCCTTCCCACAGGTCTTGGGTGATTTTTCGCATGGCGGCTGTATCGCTCTCGCACGCCGGGCGGCAGGTGACGTGTAATCGGTGCATGTCCATAGGTTCACTCAGTTCGGGAACATCTGCTCGAACACCTGCGGGACGTAGCGGGCCACCATCTCGGATGAAATGCCATTTTCCCGGCAGATTTCAGCATACAGGTCGGCGCTGGGGCGTTTGCGCCGGGCCAGGGTTTCGGTATCCAGCTCCCACAAGCCAAAGCGCTGCGTCCAGCCGCGCTCCCACTCGAAGTTATCCACCAACGACCAGTGGAAATAGCCCTTGACGGGGATATTGGCGTTGACTGCCCGCCAGACCTGGTGCAGATGCTCGACCAGGTAGCGCGGGCGCAGCGTGTCTTGCGAATCTTCGACCCCATTCTCGGTGATGAGGATCGGCAGCTTGAAGCGGTTGGCCCACTGCAAGGCCCAGGCCATGCCCTGCGGGC
>CAYQDU010000298.1:0-4446 GCA_964416275.1 uncultured Anaerolinea sp.
CCTGGCTGTCGTCGATGGTCACATCCTGGGCCAGGATCGCCAGGGCAGGCGAGGCGGCCAGGTCGACCGCGGCGGCCTGGGCCAGGAGCAGCCCGCCCTGCTGGCTGGTCAGCCGGTCGGCCTGCACCTGGGCGGCGGCGCTCTGGCGCATCTCCACCTCGTCGGCGGTGATGGAGCGGGCGGCGCTGTTGTTCATTCGCACCAGCTCCGCGTTGACCTGGGTCACGTTCGACTGGTCGAGGTTGACCGTATCGGCCGTCACCGGCTCGGAGGCCGGGCCGGCGAAGGGTTCAGGCTGGTCGCTCATGCGCAGCTCCTTTGGTTCCTAAAGAACGACACAAAAATGCCCCCACCCGGGGGCGTTGGCGGGATGAATTTTAGCCGGGTTGGGGCGATTCGTCAAGGAGGCGTGGATGGAGGATACGGTATAATAACGTCCGTTCGGGGTAAAATCTGGAACGACGGATCAACCCATCGCTGAGCGCGCTGCAAAAAGGTCGTTCGCGCGGCCATCCACGAATGGCGCATACCTGCGCCCCCCGAATACCCGAATGTGCGGGCGCCGCGCGGCGGAAGGGCCATCAGTTTTCCTTTGTTGGCATGCCAGGATGTTCCATTTGGATTTCAGACCCACAGGAGGAAACGGAATATGAAACTCAGCGCACGGAACACGTTGAAAGGGGTCGTCGTGAAAGTGACCCGCGGGGCGGTCAACTCGGAGGTGATCCTCCGCTTAGACGGCGGTAGCGAGGTGGTTTCGGTTATCACCAACGAATCGGTAGACAACCTGGGGTTAAAGGAAGGCGTAAAAGCCTATGCAGTGATCAAGGCCTCCAACGTGATGGTGGCCGTCGATTGAAAGCCCCTGGGGCGGCCGGTTTGCGGTTCCCAGAATAGCCATTCGACATCCTGGTAAGCGGGCTGCAGCGCCGATTGTGTCTCTGGCGTTGCAGCCTTTTTTGCGCGTTCCCGGCCATCCTCCGGGTGGAGCGGGGGGTTCGGGTTATAATCCATTGATATCACTCTTGATGCGACCTTCATTAATCCTATGCAAACCCTGCCCAACGACTACACCCTCCTGCGCGATATCGACCTGTCGAAAGACACCTCCCTGATGCTTAAGCTCAACCTGGTCGGCCTGGCCCTGTTCCTGGGCTGCCTGTGGCTGTTCGCCTGGCTGGCCGCCCGGCTCCGCCCCGACCTGGGCGGCCCGACCAGCTTCGGCGGCAAGATCGACCTGCCCGGCCTGGCGGCGATCCTGCTGGCCTTTGGGCTGATCCTGATCGTCCACGAAGGCGTGCATGGGCTGTTCTTCTGGCTGTTCACCGGCAGCCGCCCGGTGTTCGGGCTGAAGGCCGCCTATGCCTACGCCGCCGCGCCGGGCTGGTACATTCCGCGCAACCGCTACCTGTGGGTGGGCCTGGCCCCGCTGATCGTGATCTCGCTGGCCGGGCTGCTGATTCTGCCGCGGCTGCCCTCCGGCTGGCTGCTGGCCTGGCTGCTGGCCCTGGCGACCAACGCCTCGGGGGCGATTGGCGACCTGTACGTGGTGGGCTGGCTGCTGGGCCAATCGCCAGACGTGCTGGTCAACGATCACGGCGATGGGATGCGGGTATACGCCCCGCCCGGCGGCCGGGGGAGCGGCCCAGCATGACCCGCGCCGCCCCCCCGCCCAGCGCCCCGGCCGACCACTATACCCGGTTCCGGCGTTTCAGCGCTCGCCTGGCCGGGCGCGAGGTGACCTATGTCAGCAAGCCGGGGCTGGCGGGCTGGCAGGCCGTTTCGCCGGCCGCCTATCTGCTGGCCGAACACGCCGCCCCGCGCCCCGGCCAGCGCGTGCTGTACCTGGGCTGCGGGCATGGCGGGGCGGCGGCGGCCATTGCGGCGGGCGCCCCGGCGGCCGAATTGTGGCTGATGGACGTGAACTTCATCGCGCTGCAGGCCGCCGGGCAAACCCTGCCGGCCAACCGGGTCGAGAATGCCCAGGTCTGGCCGGGCATCGACCCGCCCCCCGGCCTGGCCTGCGACCTGGCCCTGATCGAGCTGCCCAAGGGCCGCGGGCTGGCCCGGCGCTGGCTGGCCCAGGCCGGGCGAGCGCTGCGCCCCGGCGGGCGGCTGCTGCTGGCCGGGGCCAAAGACCTGGGCGTGCAGGCCGGCCTGCAAGACGCGGCCCAATGGTTCGGGCCGGGGACGATCCTCGATTATAAAAAGGGCAGCCGGGTGGCCCAGTTCGTCCAGCCGGCCCGCCCCCCCGGCGGAGATGGCTGGTGGGCCGACCCCGGCGCCGCCCCCGGCGCCTGGCTGGAATTTTCCGTCCAACTGGCCGGGCAGCCCCGCCGCCTGGCCGCCCTGCCGGGCGTGTTCGCCGCCGACCGGCTGGACGAAGGTACGGCCCTGCTGCTGCGGGCCGCCGCCGTGCGCCCCGGCCAGCGCGCCCTCGACCTGGGCTGCGGCAGCGGGGTCATCGGCCTGCAGGCCGCCCTGAGCGGGGCCGGCTGGGTCGATCTGGTGGATGTGAACCTGCTGGCGGTGGCTGCCGCTCAAGAGAATCTGCGCCGCCTGGGCCTGGAGCAGGCCCAGGCCCTGCCGTCCGACGCGTTCAGCGCCCTGGCCGGGCGGCGCTACGACTGCATCCTGAGCAACCCGCCCTTCCACGCCGGGCAGGCGGTGGATTATCAGATGGCCGAAGCCTTCATCGCCCAGGGCTGGCAGGCCCTGGCGCCCGGCGGGCGCCTGGCCCTGGTGGCGAATCGCTTTATCCGCTACGAGAAACTGATGGCCCCCCTCTTCAGCCAGGTGCGCATCCTGGCCGAAGACGCAAAGTTCCGCGTGATCGAGGCAGAGAAGTAGGGCGCATGATGTAACCCGACCATACATCTTCTGCTGTTCTGGTCAACACGCGCGCCAAATGGCGCAATGATGGTGGCGTGGAGGCGCACATATGGACGGACAGCAGCTTGGGGAGCTTGGAAAGGCTATCAGCACCAGCACGCTTACCATCGTTCTGCCGGATGACCTGAAGGATAAGCTAGAATCCTATTGTGCTTGGGTGACTGCCAATAAAGATGATGTTCTTTTAGATATCTTTACGCTTGGCTGGTTGGTAGTCAATTCTTATGGGCTTGGAGATGGGAAGCTTACGATTGATACAGAAATCATGGCCTATTTCGGGAATGAAAAGCCGTACACCTTTGAGATAACGCGGCCGAAATCCTAATATCGGTTTTGATGTAGAATAAACCTCCTGAATTATAGGTTTTAGAAATTCAGGAGGTTTATTTCACCGGCTAATTACTAAACCAGATATTTTCATTCGTGGGCTATTCGGCCAATGCTTTATAATAAATGGTTAGATCAAATATTCGATTTAGTGTTTACAGACAGAAGGTATTATGACTGAAATCCTCAGAACGCAGTTTGGAAACATCCTTGAATGCGACTCCTTAACCTACATGAGGGAGTGTATAACTGATAATTCATTAGATTTGATAGTAACCAGTCCTCCATTCGCCTTACTGCGAAAGAAGGACTATGGAAATGTAGCAGAAAACGAATATGTTGATTGGTTTGAAGATTTTGGCCGTGAATTTTATAGAATTTTGAAACCAACCGGTTCACTTTGCATTGATATTGGTGGATCATGGATACCTGGTCAACCAACGCGTTCGCTGTATCACTTTGAATTGCTCATAATGCTATGCCGTAAGCTTGGCTTTCATCTAGCGCAAGAATTTTACTGGTGGAATCCTAGTAAGTTACCTACCCCGGCTGAATGGGTAAATGTGAGGCGAATTCGCGTAAAAGATGCAGTCAACAGTATTTACTGGCTCTCGAAAACAGCTTGGCCTAAAGCGAACAACAGAAGAATATTATTCCCCTATAGTGAGTCGATGAAAGACCTACTGAAAAATGGATATCAAGCGAAGGTCAGACCATCGGGCCATGATATTTCTGAAAAATTTTCTATAAACAACAATGCTGCCATACCGCCAAATCTCTTGGCAATCCCTAATACAGAATCGAACAGTTATTATTTGAGATATTGTAGAGAAAGGAATTTCACTGTCCACCCAGCACGCTTCCCGGCAACTTTACCAGAATTTTTTGTCCGTATGTTGACGGATGAAGGCGATTCGGTACTAGACCCATTTGCAGGTTCTTGTGTTGTAGGTGCAGTTTGCGAACGGCTAAAACGGCGTTGGATTTGTTGCGAACTAGAGCATGATTATGTTCTTGGTGCAATCGGGAGATTTGATGAAGAAGCATTGAAAGAAGTAAACTCTAGGGGAAGTGAAAACTATTACAAAATCTTCAATCCATCAAGCCTATGGGATAGTCTTGAAGATAATGAGCCGCTTTCACTTGATGGGGGTCAGGAAAGACGAATCAGAGACGAGGACGATTCCGGCTATGTCATAGAAGAGGATGATGAGCAATGAAATCTAG
>CAYQDU010000299.1:0-4416 GCA_964416275.1 uncultured Anaerolinea sp.
AGCGGCTCGCAGCGCGCCGGCAGGCTGGCCTCATCGGTGTTGGCGCTCAGCGCGGCGTGGCCCAACGTGACCCGCACGCGGGCCGATTGCCCCGGCCGCGGCCGCTCGGACAGGGTCAGCCGGGCGGCGGAGTCGCCGTTAGGGTCGTCGCCGCCGGCCAGCAGATCGTAAAAGCCGGGCCGGTCGAAGAAATTGGGGAAGCTCAGCGGGCGGTGCAGCAGATAGCGCGGCGGCTCCTGCCCGGCTGGAAACTCAACCGACAGCACCCCGATCACATCGGCCGCCAGGCTGGCCTGGCGCAGCCCGGCGGAGAAAGTCACCTCCAGTGCAGCCTGGCGCGGGAAGTGCAGCGAAAGATCGGCCAGGGCGGCGTTGATCCAGCTATCCACCTGGGCGTCTGAAAACGTATACCCCGCCAGGGCGGAATCATCGCCCAACAGCAAACGGCAGTTCTGGCGCAGTACGGCCAGGGTCGTCATCGCAGATCCTTTCTATCCCCTGCAGGCGGAGGGGCGGGTTTGAAACGCCCCTTCCCCTACGCCAGCCCCTGGGACGGTGGGGCCGGGCTACCGCTGCCACGGCTGCGCGAATCGACGATAGGACATTTTGCGTCGCCCAGGTTCGGGCGAGCAGCTTTTGGGGATCCAGAACGGCCGCCCCGTTCAGCAGCCCCCAAAACCGCTTCCCCCTCTCCCCTGTGGGGCGAGGGGCCGGGGGTGAGGGGCTATGCCACATTGGCCTTATACATCCCGCGCCAGTCAATCGGCCCGGCGGCGAACACAAAGCGGGCCTTGACCGGCAGCGTGTCGTGGGTGAACATCAGCCCGGCGGTGGGGCTGGCGACGCTGAAAATCTCTGGGGCGCGCCCATAGCGGAAGCCCACCCCGATGGACGGCCACAGGCGCGGGTCGGCCACCGCCGCCCAGTTGTTGGGGTCGCCCCACAAATCCACCACGATCACCCGGCTGCGGGCCAGGTTCAGGCGGGCGGCGGCGCTTTCGCCCTCGGCCAGCGGGTTGGCCGGGGCGGCCGGGGCGTTGGCCGCGCTGTACGAATAGTCGAACTCGCTCGACAGCACCTGCAGGGCGGTCAGTTCCAGGTCGGGCGGGACGAGCAGATAGCGGGGGGCGGTCAGCGCGCCCAGGGCCTCGCCGCTGCCCTGCTCGGCAAAGCGGCGCATGGCCGCCCGGGCCGCGCTGTAGGCGCTGATGCTGAGGGCCTGGCTGCCCAGGTTGCCCCGGCTGGCATGGAACAGGGCCGCCCCGTCCAGCAGGGTGGGGCCAGCCCCGGCGTTTTGGGTGAACAGCCCGGCGATGGTCTTGCTCAACGTCAGCCAGGCGGCCTGGGCCAGGGCGCGCGGGGCGGCCGCCAGGCGGCCGGTGTCGTCTTTGTCGATGGCCTCCAGGGTGATGCCCAGGTAGCCGCCCTTCTTGACAAAACTGGCCGTCTCGTAGTTATCGTCCCAGGTCAGCTCGGTATAGGGCGCGCCCTCGGCCACGGTGGGCAGTTCGCCGATGCCGCCCAGCGAGATCCAGCGCACGGCCTGCAGGCTGGCGAAATCGCGCTGCACCGTCACCGGCTCCCACCAGCGCGGGTACTGGGCGAACTCGACCGCCGCGGCCTTGTTCAGGGCGTTTGCCACCAGGCTCGACATGGTAGCGCTGGTCACATTAGCCAGTTGGACACGCTCTGGCTGGAACACGCCGCTCATCTCGTAGTCGCCCGACAGGAGGTGATACAGCTCGCGAACGCCGGTGAGCGGCTGCACGCCGCCGGGCGGGCGCGTCCCGGCCAGGAGGGCCTCCAGGGCCAACTGCACCCGGTCGAGGCCGGTGGTCATGCCTTCGATGCGCGTCGCGCCGCGCGGGGCCGTCCCGCCGATCTGCACCACCGGCTCTTGCTGCAAATCGGCCAGATAGCGGCGCTCGGCGGCGATGGCGGTCTGCAGGGCGGCGGCGTCGGCGTAATCGCCGGCCGCCAGGCGCTCGCGGCTGGGGCGCGGCAGCCCCGAAGCGTTCAAGGTCCGCGCCAGGCTCAGGTCTTCAATCGTCACAGGGGTTTCTCCTTCCTCTACAGCAGCGCTCAGGCCAGTCGTCTGCGGGGGGATGGCTCGCAGCACCCGCCCATCGGCGGCCGGGGCAAAGACCAGGTCCACGCTCTCCACGTAGCGGATCGCCAGGATGTCTTCGCCATCCCAGACCGGGTAAAACACCATCGACAGGCCCACATCCGGGGCGGCCGGCGGGTCGGCCAGCAGGGCCTCCAGCAGCTCGGCCGCCTGCCGCCCGGCGGGGGTGTCGTACAGGCGCAGCTCGCCCTCTACGGCCTGCTCGGCCGGGTTCCAGGCCGCAGCGCCCGTCACCCCGGCCAGGCGGCCCAGGCTGGGGTGCTGGCCGGGCGGGCAGTGATCGACAAACACCGCCCGGTTCTCGAAGCGCCCGGCCAGGGCCGCGGTTTGCAGCACGCTGGCCGGCAGCCCCAGCCCTGCCAGGCGCTGATCGCTGCGCCGGGCTGGCCCGGCGCGCACAAAGCGGGCCAGGTACACCCCCGGCCCGCGCCGGGCCAGCGGCCCGGCGCATTCCAAACGCATCGGAAAGTCCATACACCTCCTTGGATTGCCGGTCGAGGCGCGCCGGGCAGCTCTCCACGCAAGCGCAGAGCCGGCCTGGCGCTCTTCGGGCGCCTTCGAAAACAGATGCCGCCTGGGTTTTGGCGCCTTTCGGGCGGCTTCGCGCCGGGCGCGCGGATCACGCTTCGAACTCCTTCACCAGGCGATCCAGGGCCTCCTCGCCCAGCGGCTCGCCCATGAATTTGCAGGCGGTGGACAGGACCAGGCGGCGGTAGCTCTCCGGGCGGCCGGCCAGGTCGCGGCCCAGGGCGTGGAAGGCGGCGGTCACATCTCGGGCCGAGCGGGCCAGGCTCTCGTTATCCCAGCGGCTGATGTCGAGGGCCGCCACCCGGAACAGGGCGGCGTAATCGCCGCCGGGCAGGCGGCGGGCGTGGCCGCTCTGCGCCGCCCGCTGATAGGCCTGGTAGACAATATCCTGCACCAGCCAGTGAAAATACTGCTGGCGGCGGCGCAGATGGCGCTCGGTGGGGGCCTGCATGGCCTGGGCGGTCGCCAGCGAGATATCGCCGGCGTCGCCGCGCCAGTGGGGCGGGTAGCCGCTGCCGGCGTCGATCATGCCGCGCACGGCCTGCAGATCGCGGGCCGCGTCCAGGCCGTGCAGGTTGGGGGCGTTCGGCTCCCAGGTTTCGCTCTCGTCTTTGACGATGATGCTGCCCGGCTCTGGGGCGGCCCGGTACTGCTCCTGCTTCTCGCGCACCCGGTTGGATGGCACCGTCACCAGCCACAGGAAGGCGCGCATGGCCCAATTCAGCCGCACCCGGTCTTCCAGCATCCGGCTGTAGCGCAGCATCCAGGGGATCATGGTGGTCAGGTCGCTCTCGCCCAACAGGGCCCCCAGCGGGCGGTTGACGCTGTAGTGCAGCATCACCGCCTCCTGGCCGGCCGCCTCCGGGTGGGCCGGAGCCAGCCAGCGCCGGGGTTCGGCCAGCGGTTCGGGGGGCAGCTCGGCATAGGCCAGCTCGGTCTCCCAATCGTTGGGCGCGGTGTAGATGCGCTGCAAGCGGTCTTTGGTCACAAAGCGGATGTAGCTCATCCCATCCTGCGGGTTGCGGAACAGCAGCACGAACAGATCGCCGGAGCGGGCCAGCTCGTCGCTCATCGCCTCCAGGCGCTGGGCCATGCGGTTCTGGGGATGGTTCCAGAAGTCGTGGATGAAGCGGTTGAGGCCCGGGTGCGGCGACGACAGGCGTAGATGATCGCCCACCACGTAATCGGTGGTAATCGCCACCGCCCGCCAGGCCAGGGGGTTCTTGCGCCAGGCCTCCAGGGCGTCGGCGTAGATTTCCTGCACCCGGCCGGGGTCGTACTCGTGCGGGCGGCTCGAAAGCGCCGCCCAACCGGCCGGGTCTCGGTCGTCCACCCCGGCCCGCACGGCGGCGGCCCGCACCGCCCCATCATCCTGGCGATGCGCGGCCTGGCTCTCGACCTCGCTCCCATTCGGGTGATGCGCAACCTCGCCGCGCCCGGCCAGCCAGTCCCATAGACTACCCATCTCGCCTCCTTTGAAACACAGATGACCCAGAGTACCCGGAAAGACCCCAGCCGCCATCTGTATAGGCTATGTCTCTCCCCTCACCATCCCAGATCCTCCAGCGGGTCGACCGCCTCGATCACCGCGCTCGCCCCCAGGCCGAAGGACGCCTGCTCGTCCAGCGCGCCGATCAGCGCCGCGCTGAGCAGCAGATCATCGTGAGCGGGCTGGCCGGTGAGCGGGTCGCGCCGCCCGTCTGGCACGCCCCAGCGCGCCAGGCGCCCCGGGCCGGGCAGCAGGCTCAGCTCGCACAGCT